>NZ_JAGPXW010000042.1:0-57677 GCF_018070365.1 Micromonospora sp. D93
AATCGTCCGACCCGAACCCCACAAGTGCTCCAACACCTGCCGATGCCCGAACGTCACCACACCTGGTCTCGCCACCAGCACCTCCACCACAACCAAGATCAGTTGCACTGAAGCCTAGAAACCACCCGGCGTGTCGTGACGCTAACTTCATGATCACCGGTTCGGGTGGGGGCAGGGAGAGCTGCGGGGTGTCCGGGTGGGGGGGTTGGGGTTCGACGTTTCCTGTGGGGGCGCCGAATGGCATCCCCACAGGAGGAGGGGAAGAGACAGTGAAGTACATGATTTTGCTCTACGGGTCGCAGCAGGACTATGACGTGCTGTCCGGGCGAGCTTCCGACCGGCCGGCGATGTCCGCCGAGCAGATCGCGGCGATGCACAAGCACATGGAGACCTTCCACCAGGCGCTGGCCGAGTCCGGGGAGCTGGTCGACGCCCGGGGCCTGAGCGAGCCGGTGCACGCCCGCCGGGTGCAGGTGCGCGAGGGAGCACCAGTGGTCACCGACGGCCCGTACCCGGAGACGCAGGAGGTCCTCGCCGGTTACACCATCGTGGAGTGCGCCAGCTTCGATCGGGCCACCGAGATCGCCGCCGGTCTCGTCGACCCGGACGCCCCCGGTGGGTACGTGGACGTCCGGCCGGTGCTCGACGGTGTCGAGGACCTGGCCGGCTGACCCGGTGTCGGAGACTCCCGCCGAGGACCTGCTGCGCGAGCTGGCGCCGCAGGTCCTCGGCGCGCTGGTCCGCCGCTACGGGCACTTCGACACGGCCGAGGACGCGGTGCAGGAGGCGCTGATCGCCGCCGCGGACGGGTGGCCGCGCGACGGCGTACCGGAGAATCCACGCGGCTGGCTGATCACCGTGGCGTCCCGTCGACTGACCGACCTGCTGCGTCGCGAGCAGGCCCGGATGCGGCGGGAGGACACGGTCGCGCGGTGGGTGCTGCCGGAGCAGTGGCGCGCCCCCGCCGCCGATCGTCCGCCGGCGGACGCCGACGACACGCTCATCCTGCTGTTCCTGTGCTGCCACCCGGCGCTGTCGGCGGCGTCGCAGATCGCGCTCACCCTGCGGGCGGTGGGCGGGTTGAGCACCGCCGAGGTGGCGCGCGCGTTCCTGGTGCCGGAGGCGACGATGACCCGGCGGATCAGTAGGGGCAAACAGCGGATCCGCGACAGTGGGTTGCGGTTCGCGCCACCCACCGGGCCGGAGCGCGCCGGCCGGCTCGCCGCCGTGCTGCACGTGCTCTACCTGATCTTCACGGAGGGGTACGCCCGCACGGCCGGGCCGGGGTTGCTGCGCGCCGACCTGACCGCCGAGGCGATCCGGCTGACCCGCCTGGTGCACCGGCTGTTGCCCGAGGACCCCGAGGTCACCGGGCTGCTGGCGTTGATGCTGCTGACCGACGCCCGTGCGCCGGCCCGGATCGGCCCGCACGGCGAGCTGGTGCCGATGGCCGAGCAGGACCGCTCCCGGTGGCGGGCCGACCAGATCGCCGAGGGGGTCGAGCTGATCACCGGGGCGCTGCCGCGCGGGGTGGTCGGTGCGTACCAGGTCCAGGCGGCCATCGCGGCAGTGCACGACGAGGCGCCCAGCGCGGCGGCCACCGACTGGGCGCAGATCACTGCCCTGTACGAGGTGCTCCTGACGATGTCCGACAACCCGGTGGTGGCGCTCAACCGCGCAGTGGCGGTGGCGATGAGTCGGGGCGCGCCGGCCGGGTTGGCGCTGCTCGCCGACCTGGCCGACGACCCCCGCCTCGCCGACGACCCTCGACTGCCGGCCGCCCGCGCCCACCTGTGGGAGTTGGAGGGTGAGCGGGTCGCGGCGCGGGAGGCGTACCGGATGGCGGCGGCGCGCTCGACGAACCTGGCGCAGCAGCGCTACCTGAACGCCCGCGCGGAGCGTCTCGCGGGCGACCCACCGCCCGCCGGCTGAACCGGCGGGCCGTGCGGGTCACGGGCACAGCCGGCGGGCCGTGCGGGTCACGGGCTGGCGGCCAGGAAGACGAAGGCGGCCATCAGCACCAGGTGTACGCCGCCCTGCAACACGTTGGCCCGGCCGGGGACCACGGTGAGTACGGCGGTCACGGCGGTGAGCGCGAGCAGGGCGAGTTGGGTGCCGCCGAGGCCGAGCAGCAGCGGGCCGTCCAGCCAGATCGAGGCGATCGCGATGGCCGGGATGGTCAGGCCGATGCTGGCCATCGCCGAGCCGAGCGCAAGGTTCAGGCTGATCTGCACGCGGTCGCGGCGGGCGGCGCGGGCGGCGGCCAGGGTCTCCGGCAGCAGCACCAGCAGGGCGATGATGACGCCGACGAAGGCGTGCGGCAGGTTCGCCGCGGCGACGCCGGCCTCGATGGTCGGGGAGACCGTCTTGGCGTCGCCGACCACCGCTACCAGCGCCACCAGCAGCAACCCCAGGCTGACCAGCGCCGCGCGGGTGGTCGGCGGCTTCGCGTGCTCCTCCGCGTCGATCACCTGGCCCCGGCTGTCGACAGGCAGGAAGTAGTCGCGGTGCCGGCCGGTCTGCACGAGCACGAAGAGCCCGTAGAGCGCCAACGAGGCGACGGCGGCGAAGGCGAGCTGGGCCGGGCTGAACTCGGGGCCGGGTCGGGCCGTGGTGAAGGTCGGGATGACCAGACTCAGGGTGGCCAGGGTGATCACGGTGGCCAGGGCCCCGCCGGTGCCCTCCGGGTTGAACACCGCGACGCGACGGCGCAGCGCCCCGAGCAGCAGGGACAGGCCGAGTATCCCGTTGCAGGTGATCATGACGGCGGCGAAGACGGTGTCCCGGGCGAGCGACTGGGTCTTCTCCGGGCCGCTGATCATCAGCGTGACGATGAGGGCGACCTCGATCACGGTGACCGCAACGGCGAGCACCAGCGACCCGTACGGCTCCCCCACCCGGTGGGCGACCACCTCCGCGTGGTGCACGGCCGCGAGCACGGCACCCCCGAGCAGCACCGCGACCACCACGATGATCGGGCCGGGCAGGTTCCGCCCCCAGGTCACGATCAACACCAGGACAGCGAGCACGGGTACGGCGAAGGTCCAGTCGGTCAGGCGGGAGCGAAGCAGGGCGGCCATGCCGTACAGCGTGCCAGGTCAGGTGATCATGTGCCCACCACCGACGCAGGGGCCCTCGCGGTGTCGCAGGTCCACAACGGGCAGACCCGTAACCTATGGGTTACGCTTCGAGGGTGGATGAAGTGGCCGTCGCGATCGCGGACCCGGTGCGGCGGCACATCCTGACCATGTTGCGCGACGAACCCCTCTCCGCCGGCGACATCGCCCAGCGGTTCACCATCAGCCGCCCCGCCATCAGCCGCCACCTGCGGGTGCTGCGCGAGAGCGGGTTGGTCCGTGACGAGTTGGTCGGACGGCAGCGGATCTACCGGCTCGACCCGGGCCCGCTCGCCCCACTGCTCGACTGGCTCGCCGGGCTCACCACAGTAGACAGGTGGGAGCGGCAGCTCGACGCGCTGGAGACCGAGGTCTATCGCACCCGCCGAGAGCGCCGCAGCCGCGGCCCGGCGGAACACCGAAGGGAGCACACGGCATGACCCGCACACCCGCCGGACGCCTGTTTCGCACCGCCACCGGGCACGATCTCGTCCTCACCCGGACCTTCCGCGCCCCGCTCGCTGACGTCTGGGCCAGCCTGACCGAATCGGAACGCACGGCCCGCTGGTTCGGCCCGTGGGAGGGCGACGCCGGGTCCGGACGGACCATCCGGGTCCAGATGGCGTACGAGGAGGAGAAGCCCTGGTGTGAGGTCCGCATCGACGCGTGCGAACCGCCACAGCGCCTCGCCGTTTCGATGATCGACAGCTACGGCACCTGGCTGCTGGAGCTGTCGCTGACCGAAACCGACGGCACCACCGAGCTGCGGTTCGTGCAGCATCTGAGCAGCGTGGAGGGCATCGCCGAGGTGGGCGCCGGTTGGGAGTACTACCTGGACCTGCTCGTCGCCTCCCGGGACGGCTCGCCCCGCCCGGAGTTCGACGACTACCACCCGGCGATGCAGCCCTACTACCAGGGGCTGGCCGCCGCGGCCGGTTAGGCGTCGAGCTCCCGCCGCAGCCTGGCGAACTCGGCGGTCAAGGCTGGCAGCGGGAAGTGCGCGTTCAGGCCACTGGGGTTCGGCAGCACCCACACCCGGGCCGGGCCCAGCAGATCCGGTCGCGGACCCAGCCCGGCCTTCGGTCGGGCGAAGGCGATCCGGTACGCGGTCACTCCCAGGATCGCCACCCAGCGCGGCCGGTAGCGCTCGGCCTTCACCGCCAACCCGGTGACCCCGGCCACCAGCTCCTCCGACGTCAGCTCGGCGGCGCGGGCGGTGGCCCGGTTGCTCAGGCTGGTGATGCCCAGGCCCTGCCGCAACAGCTCGTCGCGCTCCCACGAGCGCAGCTGGCGGTCGGTGAAACCGGCCCCGTGCAGGGCCGGCCAGAACCGGCTGCCCCGCCGGGCGAACGGCTCTCCCACCGCGGCCGAGTAGAGGCCGGGGTTGTAGCCGCAGAACAACACGCGCAGCCCGGGGCCGATGATGTCTGGCAGACCCCGGCCGGCCGCCGCCGCCACCTCCTGCGGGGTCGGCCGCCGCGCCGGCCCCGCGCGCTCCGCGTCCATCCCACCGATCCTGCCGTACGCCCGGGTGCCGGCACCGGCACACGCCTTGACACCATCAACGGATGCAGTCAACCGACCACCTCGCCGCCAGCCGCTACGCGCGGATGCGCTGGAACACTCCGCTCTCGCCGGAGCACGCCGCGTTGCTGCTGCAACGGCTCGACGTCCGCCCCGGCACGCGCGTGCTCGACCTCGGCTGCGGCTGGGGTGAGCTGCTGCTGCGGGCGGTCGCCGCCGGCGGTGTGTCCGGCCCGGTCGCAACCCGGGGCGTCGGCGTCGACACCGACGACGCCGCGCTCGCCCGGGGGCGGCGGCTGGCCGCGGGTCGGTCGCTGAACCGGCACGTCGCCTTCGTGATGGGGGAAGCCGCGGCGTGGCAGGAGCCGGCCGACCGGGTCCTCTGCATCGGCTCAGCACATGCCTTTGGCGGCACCGAGGCCGCCCTCGACGCCCTCGCCACCGTGGTCCGCCCCGGTGGGCGGCTGCTGTTCGGCGACGCGTACTGGGAACGGTCCCCCACGTCGGAGATCGCCGAGGTCTTCGGCCCGGACGTCCCGACCCTCCCCGGTCTGGTCGAGGCCGCCCGCGAGCGAGGCTGGCGGTTGCTGCACCTGAGCACCGCCGACCAGCGGGAATGGGACGACTTCGAGTCCACCTGGCTCGCCGGCCGGCAGGAGTGGCTGCTGGCATACCCGGAGGATCCCCGCGCGGCCGAGGTCCGCGCGGAACTCGACGACCGGTTGCGAGAGTACGTCGGCGGTTACCGGGGTGTCCTCGGCCTCGGCTACCTCGTCCTCGGCCGCTGACCGTCAGCAGTTGACCCCGCTGGCTACGCTGCGCGTGGTGAGCGCCGGACCTCGTCTCGCAGTGCCCTGGCGGGTCCTCGTCGTGGCCACCGGCGCCGTGCTGGTGTGGCTGTTCCTGGGCGCCCTGCTCGACGGTGACTACGACCGACCCACCCACGCGGTCGGGGCGGTCCTCACCTCCGCTGTCGTCGTACCCCTTGTGGTTGTCGCCCGTCGCGTCCTGGACCGACGCCCGTGGGCCGGCCTCGGGCTGCCGTCGCTGCGCTCCGGCTGGCGGCGCCTGCTGTTCGGCATGGCCTGCTGGCTCATGCCCGCCGCGGCGGGGTTCGCGCTCTGCCTCGGCCTCGGCTGGGTCGAGATCAGCGTCCGGACGTCCGTCGGGGACGCGGTGCGCGTGGCGGCGCTGCTGGTCGTCCTCGTCTTCCTGAAGGAGGCGCTGCCGGAGGAGCTGATCTTCCGGGGGTACCTACAACACAACCTCGCCACCCGGCTGCCGGCCTGGCAGGCCGCCGTCGGGCAGGCCGCGCTGTTCACAGTGTTCGGCTTCCTCGTCGGGGCGGCCCGATCCGTCGACCGACTGGCGCTCTTCTTCGCCTTCGCGCTGCTGCTGGGCGCCTTCCGCGCCGCCACCGGCGACGTCTGGGCCGGCATCGGCCTGCACGTCGCCTTCCAGACGGTCGCTCAGCTGTTCGGCGACGTCGGGGCGGTCTTCGACGTGGTCGGCGCGAACGTCCTCGGAGTGGTGGCCATGGGGGCCATCCCGTTCTCGGTCAGCTGGATCGTCCTGCGGCACCGCTACCGGGACTATCTGAACTGGCGGGCCCTCGCGCCGGACCCGGTGCGCTGAGCGGCTGAAGCCCGGGCGTCTGGCCCACCTGCGGGGGCCGATCGCCACAGCGCCGGGAGGTGCTCCGCGAGCCGTTCTCGATCTTCGTCGGTAACCATGCCATCGACCATACGTCATACGTCTCACCTCCATACCACCGAGGGCCGTTCGCGGGCCTACTCGGGACCGAGCACCTGGGCTTGACGGGGCACAGACATCGGAGGTTTACTGCGTCAACGATGCCAGTCGATGAATTCTGACCGTCCATTTTGAATGGTTCGAATCGTCGGTTGGTTTCACCGCCCCATCCCCCACCACCCCGCACCACCTCAGCCGAGCATCGGCGGCCCGGCTTCCGCACCACCGCCACTGTGGCCTCCGGCCTGCCCGTGTGCACAGCCTGAGGTCGACGCTCAGCAGAGGAGCAAGACCATGCGTTCCCGTCCCCGCCTGTTGGCACTCGTCACCGGCTTGGCCGTCATGCTGGCCAGCCTGGTCGCCATGCCGACCCCCGCCTCGGCGGCACCGCTGACCAAGGTCCTGGTGTTCAGCAAGACCGCCGGCTTCCGACACTCGGCCATCCCCAACGGCATCGCCGCGATCCAGCAGCTCGGCTCCGCCAACGGCTTCAGCGTGACCGCGACCGAGGATGCCGGCCAGTTCACCACCTCCAACCTGGCCCAATACCAGGCGGTGGTCTTCATGTCGACGACCGGCGACGTCCTCAACGCCAGCCAGCAGACGGCCTTCGAGTCGTACATCGCCGCCGGCGGCGGGTACGTCGGCGTGCACGCCGCCGCCGACACCGAGTACAGCTGGCCGTGGTACGGCGCGCTGGTCGGGGCGTGGTTCGACTCGCACCCGGCGATCCAGACCGCCACCGTGAAGATCGAGGACCAGACCAACCCGTCGACCGCGCACCTCGGCACGACCTGGGTCCGCTCCGACGAGTGGTACAACTACCGCACCAACCCCCGATCCAGCGCGCGGGTCCTGGCCAGCCTCGACGAGTCGTCGTACAGCGGCGGCAACATGAGCGGCGACCACCCGATCACCTGGTGCAAGGCGTACGGCGGCGGGCGCGCCTGGTACACCGGCCTCGGTCACACCGAGGCGTCGTACACCGACCCGAACTTCACCAAGATGCTGCTCGGCGGTCTCCAGGTCGCCGCGGGTTCCGTGACGGCCGACTGCTCGCCGCGCACGACGACCCCGCCGCCCACCGCCAGCGGCTCCACCCTGCGGGCCCGCGCCAACAACCAGTACGTGAGCGCGCCGAACTCCACCACCGCGCTGATCGCCAACAAGACCTCCGTCGGGACCACCGAGCGGTTCGACCTGGTCAACCTCGCCAACGGCAACGTGGCGCTGCGTGCCAAGGGCAACGGGCAGTTCGTCGCGGCCGAGAACTCCGGGTCCTCCCCGCTGATCGCCAACCGGGCCAGCGCTGGCGCCTGGGAGACGTTCCAGCTCGTCCGCAACTCCGACGGCACGGTGAGCCTGCGGGCCACTGTGAACAACCGCTACGTCGCCGCCGACAACGCGGGCGCGTCCCCGCTGATCGCCAACCGGACCTCCATCGGTCAGTGGGAGAAGTTCGACCTGGTCACCACCAACTGACCTGGTCCCCCGCACGTTCTCCACCACCCCACCTGGTCGTGGTGCGCCCCCGCGCGCCCGTCCCCCGGTCGTCGAGAAAGGACGATCATGCTCTCGTACCCCCGGCGCTGGCCCCGGGCGCTCTTCGCGGCGGTCCTCACCGTCGCGAGCGCGGCCCTCGCTGTGGCTGCACCGTCCACCGCCCAGGCGGCGGTGATCCCCGCCTCCGACTATCAGCAGGTCAAGCTCGCCACCGGTTCGGGCGAGCTGGGTGAGGCCATGTCCCTGGCCGTCCTGCCCAACCGCTCGGTACTGCACACCGCCCGCAACGGCGTCCTCCGGGTGACCGACGTGGCCGGCAACACCAAGACCTCCGGCACCCTGTCCGTCTACACGCACGACGAGGAGGGGTTGCAGGGCGTCGCCGTCGACCCCAACTTCGCCACCAACCGGTGGATCTACCTGTACTACTCCCCCACGCTGAGCACCCCGTCCGGGGACGCCCCGACCACCGGCTCGCAGTCCGACTGGGACCGGTGGAAGGGGCACCTGCGGCTGTCCCGGTTCACCCTGAACAGCGACGACACGGTCAACCTGGGCAGCGAGAAAATCGTGCTCCAGGTCGCCAACGACCGTGGGCAGTGCTGCCACGTCGGCGGTGACCTGGACTTCGACGCCGCCGGCAACCTGTACCTGACCACCGGCGACGACACCAACCCGTTCGAGTCGTCCGGCTACGCGCCACTTGACGAACGGACCAACCGCAACCCGCAGTTCGACGCCCAGCGCACGGCGGGCAACACCAACGACCTGCGGGGCAAGCTGCTGCGGATCAAGCCGCAGGCGGACGGCACGTACACGATCCCGTCGGGCAACCTGTTCGCCCCCGGCACGTCGGGCACCCGCCCGGAGATCTACGCCATGGGTCTGCGCAACCCGTTCCGGATGAGCGTCGACAAGGCGACCGGCGTGGTCTACCTCGGTGACTACGGCCCCGACGCAGGCAGCACGAACTCCAGCCGGGGCCCCCAGGGTCAGGTCGAGTTCAACCGCATCGCGTCGCCCGGCAACTACGGCTGGCCGTACTGCACCGGCGCCAACACCAGCACCGAAACATACAATGAATACACCTTCCCGTCCGGGCCGTCGCAGTCCAAGTACAACTGCTCGGGCGGGCCGACCAACAACTCGTTCCGCAACACCGGGCTCGGCACGCTGCCCGCGGCGAGGGCGGCCTGGATCAAGTACGCCGGCGACTCCGGCTCGCCGTCGGAGTTCGGCAGCGGCTCGGAGTCGCCAATGGGCGGGCCGGTCTACCGGTACGACGCCTCGCTCAACTCCAGCATCAAGTTCCCGGCCTCGCTGAACGGTCAGTTCTTCGCCGGCGAGTACGGCCGCCGCTGGATCAAGGCCATCGCGGTCAACTCCGACGGCTCGCGTGGGGAGATCTCCAACTTCCCGTGGACCGGCACCCAGGTCATGGACATGGCCTTCGGCCCGGACGGCGCCCTGTACGTGCTGGACTACGGCACCGGCTCGAACAACCAGGCGCTCTTCCGGATCGAGTACATCGGTGGTGGCAACCGCAGCCCGATCGCGGTCGCCTCGGCGAACCCCACGTCGGGGGCCAACCCGCTGACTGTCAACTTCTCGTCGGCCGGCAGCTCCGACCCCGAGGGCGGCGCGCTCAGCTACCTGTGGACCTTCGGTGACGGCACCACGTCGACGGCGGCCAACCCCACCAAGACGTACACCACGAACGGCACGTACTCCCCCACGTTGAAGGTCACCGACCCGACCGGCCTGTCCGGAACGGCGAGCCTGATCGTCACAGTGGGCAACACCGCGCCGACGGTGTCGCTCACCACGCCCGCCGACGGGCAACTGTTCACCTTCGGTGACACGGTGCCGTACCAGATCTCGGTGAGCGACCCGCAGGACGGCACGATCGACTGTTCCAAGGTGAGCCTGACGTACGCGCTGGGCCACGACAGCCACGCCCACCAGATCACCTCGAAGACCGGTTGCAGCGGCTCCATCACCGTCCCGACGGACGGGGAGCACGACTCCGCGGCCAACATCTACGGAGTCTTCGACGCCGCCTACACCGACAACGGTGGGCTCACCACGCACAGCATCAAGACGCTGCAACCCAAGCACCGCCAGGGTGAGCACTTCGGCGGCCAGTCCGGTGTGCAGGCCACCGACCACACCAACGCCGAGGGTGGCCGCACGGCCGGGTTCATCGAGAACAACGACTGGATCTCCTACCAGCCGTACAACCTGGCCAACGCCAACCGCATCACCGTAAGGGCGTCGTCGGCCGGCGCCGGTGGCACCATCGAGGTCCGGGCCGGGTCGGCCACCGGCACCCTGCTGGGCACCGTCACGGTTCCGGTGACCGGCAACTGGGAGACCTTCGTCGAGGCGTCCGCCACGATCAGCAACCCGCCCACCGCGTCGACGACGCTGTACCTGGTCTTCAAGGGTGGGTCCGGCTACCTGTTCGATGTCGACGCGTTCACCTTCACCACCGGCACCGGTAGCAGCGCGCCGGCGACCACCTTGCGGGCGCAGGTCAACAACCAGTACGTGTCGGCGGTCGGCAGCACCGCGTTGATCGCCAACAAGGCCAGCGTCTCGACGACCGAGCAGTTCGACCGGGTGGACGCTGGCAACGGTGCCATCGCCCTGCGGTCGCGCGCCAACGGGCTCTACGTCTCCGCCGAGAACGCGGGCGCGGAGCCATTGATCGCCAACCGCACGTCCGTGGGTGCGTGGGAGACCTTCCAGCTCATCACCAACTCCGACGGGACGGTCAGTCTGCGCGCCACGATCAACAACCAGATCGTGGCCGCCGAGAACGCCGGGGCGGGATCGCTCATCGCCAACCGCACCTCGGTCGGCTCCTGGGAGAGGTTCATCCTGACCACCAGCTGACGAGTGGCGGGGCCCGGCCTGGGCGGTGACCAGGCCGGGCCCTACCGTGTGAAGTAGGCGGCGCTCTCCGGGTCTGCCGGGTAGTAGGACTCCACAGCGATCTCCTCGATGGTGATGTCCATCGGCGTGCCGAACGTGGTGATGGTCGAGAACAGCCGCAGCTCGCGTCCACCGATCCGCAGGATCATCGGGATCACCACGTCGGCGTCGACCCGTTGGCCCATCGGGTCCTCGGGCAGCGGGTTCAGCAGTTCCTCGTAGAGCGCCGCGAGTTCCGCGTCGGGAGCCGCGGCGAGCTGGCGCGAGATCCGACTACGGAACACCGCCCGCACGTCCGCCAGGTTGACGACCAGGGGGGCGAGCCCGCGCGGGTCCAGGCCCAGCCGGACCAGGTTCACCGGCGGCCGCAACAGGTCGGGCGCCGCGTACGCGAAGAACGGGTCGACCGCGCGGTTGGTCAGCACGATGTTCCACCGGCGGTCGAAGACCAGCGCCGGGTACGGCTCGTGCGCCCGGAGCACCCTGCGGACCGCGTCGAGCGCGCCCGACAGGGCGGTGTCGTCGAGCGGACGCCGCGCGTACCGGGGCGCGAAGCCGGCGGCGAGCAACAGCTGGTTGCGATCACGCAGCGGCACGTGGAGCTGGTCGGAGAGCCGCAGGATCATGCCCGCGCTCGGCGTGGACTTGCCGGTCTCGACCAGGCTGACGTGCCGAGCCGAGACATCCGCGGCGATCGCCAGGTCGAGTTGGCTGAGCCCCCGGCGCTTGCGCCACTGCCGTAGGAGCTCCCCGACCGCGTGCACGATCATGAGCCTACTCATCGTCGCTCGGGACGCCATGAAGTGCGATGTCATCGACAAGCATCCGGGCCGGGGAAACACTTGCGGCCATGACCACCGAGAACAAGAGCATCGTCGGACGTGCGTTGGCGGGGCTGGTCGACACCGGCGACGTCGACACGCTCGCCTCGCTCCTGAGCGAGGACTTCACCCATCACCGGTCGGATTCGACGACCTCGACCAAGGAGCAGTGGCTCGCCGCGGTCCAAGCCGCGCTGGGCCCGACCGCCGGCATGCGTGTCGACATCCTGCACCTGCTGGCCGACGGTGACCACGTCGTGGTGCACTCGCGGCGCCGACTCCCCGACGCGGGGCCGGAGATCGTGGTCGTCGACGTCCTGCGGATCGCCGACGGATTCATCGCGGAGGTGTGGGAAATCATCGAACCGGCACGCCAGGCGGCCGCCAACGGCGCGTGGTGGGACGCGCGTGCCTAGATCGGGAAGCGGCCGTGGCGCCAGTGCCAGTGGCCGCCGGCCCGCAGGTGGTCGACGATAACGCGCTGGAGCAGCGTACGGCGCGGCAGCTCGTCGAGCGGCGTGGTCAGGGTGCGGAACCCGAACCGCAGCACCTCGATGTCGGCGTCCGGCCCGTCCGACTCCTGGTAGGGCTCCAGCTCGAACCGGCGTTGGAACCGCACGATGTTGGAGCTCTCGGGAAGGTACTCCCGCAACTGCGGGTCGAGCAGCCACGAGGCGCAGGAGAACGCGGTGTAGCGCTCGTCCGGGAAGTGCCGGGGGAAGAACGCCCGGGCCTCGTCGAGCGACGCCTCGACCGCCTCCGGGGTCAACGGCCCCGAATCGGGGACGTGCAGACCGATCGCGCCGTCGCCGCGCTGGTGCTGGAGCCGGCCCAGCTCGTAGACGCTGCCGCGCGAGTGCAGCGTCAGCCAGCTCTGCATGATCGGCCAGCCCTCGCCGCGCATCCGTCGGTCGATCGCGAGGTTGCGGCCCAGGTCGGCGAGGGTCACCCAGGACACGGTGTCGGGGACGCCGCGGTCGCGGTGGTACCCGCGCACGACGTCGACCAAAGCCAGGTACGCGTACACGTAGAGGTGCCGCCAGGCCGGCCCTCGCTCTCGCGGCAACTCCGGGCCGGGCGACATCCAGTCGTATCCCGCGAGGTCGGCGCGGACCAGGGCGATCGAGCGGTCGAGCAGCCAACGCAGCTCCGGAGTCCACAGCGGGGAGCCGGGGTCGGGCCAACCCGCCATGATCTCGGCGGCGTCGTCCGGCGGCACGGCGAGCCGGTCGAGGATCGCGGGCGCGTCGGCCTTGGCTGGCAGCGGCGCTGACGGCCCGTCACCGGCGAGCCGGTGCACACGGTCGACCTCCTCGACGGGCACCCCGAGTCGGGCGGCGATGTCGTCCAGATCCACGCCGACGACCCTACCGGCCGACGGGCAGCTCAGGAGTCCGCCGGCACTCCGGCGTCGAGCTGCCCGATCATCGGCGCGAGGAGGTCGTTGAGCTCCCGGGCCAGCACCACCACGGCCCGGCGCGCCGCCGCGGCGACGTCGTCGTCCGGACCGCCGGGCGACGGCGGCAGATCGCCGAGCGGGACCGGCGCCTCCACCTGAAGCAACGCGCGCAGATGCGGGCGCCGCGTCTGGTCCTGCTCGGTGGGTGTGGTGAACTGGCCGAACAGCTGCGGCCAGTCCTGCCAACCACGGTCGCGCTGCCACTGCTTGGTCCAGGTCAGCTCGGCCGGCCAGCGGGAGGCCACTGTCACCGCGCAGACCAGGCTGCCGTCCCACGGGCTGCGCGCGCAGGTCGCCGTGATGATCCGCCGGTGCCAGCGGACGAAGCCCGGCGACAGTTCGGTGGCCAGCCGCCAGGCCGTCACCGCGAACGCCACCGGCGCGAAGTCGCCCCACGTGTCGGCGAACTCGTCGATCCGACGAAACACCTCGGCCTCGTACCGGCCGCGCCCGTCGACACCGTGTTCGCGGTCGAACTGCTCGTCCAACCAGAAGGCGCGCGACTCCGGCATGCTCAACCCCGTTTCACAGCGATGGTGTTGCGTACCTCGAACCTATGCGAATGTCGGGGTTGCGGACGCCATCCTCGCCCGTTGTCAACCTGCGCTCCGGCGAGGTCGCGGCAACAGGCTCAGCCGACGAAGACGCAGAAGGGATGCCCGGCCAGGTCGGCGTACACGCGAAGAGGCTCGTCCGGGTCGTCGATGCGGTCGTACAACAGCCGGCCGCCGAGGCGCAGCACGCGCTCATGCTGGACCAGCAACTCCTCGACGGACTCCACGGTCAGGTCCAGGTGTAGCTGCTGGGGCACGGTGTTCGTCGGCCACGTCGCCTCCGGCAGATGCTCCACCTGCTGAAACGCGACCTGGGGCCCGCCACCGGGTGACCGCAGCACCAGCCAGTCACGGCCGCGTTCGTCGGCCTGGCCGGCCGCCGGCGGTTCGTCACCCGGCCGGTAGACGAAGCCCAGTAGCTGTCGATAGAACTCCGCCAGCGCCCTCGCAGCGGTGCAGTCGAGCACCACCGAACACAGCTTGGGCACGCTCTCCTGGTCAACCACGCTCGATCACCTCCGGGTGCCATTCTGGTCGAACCGCACCGCCGCCGCAGCGGCGGCGCTTGACAAACAGCCTGCTCCAGAGTGGACGATGCACCGTGCGAATTCTTGTGGTGGGTGGCAGCGGTCTGATCGGCGCTCACGTCGTGGACGTGCTTCGGGGGCGTGGTCACGCCGCGACCACTGTGGCGCGTACCGCCCAGCCGGGCGTCGACCACCTGCTCGATGTCGGGTCCGCCTCGATCGACGAGCTGCGGCCGCTGCTCGCCGATCACGACGGCGTCGTGTACGCCACCCGCACCGAGGAGCAGCGGCCGCTGCCCAAGCCGATCTATCCCGAGTTCCGCCGCGACAACGTCGACCCGGTGGTACGCCTGTTCACCGCCGCCCGCCTCGAAGGTCTCACCCGGGGCGTCGTGATGGGCTCCTACTACACCTACTTCGACCGGCTCCACCCGCAGTGGCGCCTCGGCGAACGGCACACGTACATCCGGTGCCGGCTGGAGCAGGCCCGGGAGGGGCGGGCGGCCGCCGGCGAGGGCCTGCCGGTCGCCGTACTCGAACTGCCCTTCGTCTTCGGTCGGGCCGGCGACCGGCTGCCCAACTGGGCCGGTCCGCTGGACCGGTGGGCCCGCTCGCGTACCCCTCTGGTCGCCCCGACCGGCGGCAGCGCCGCGGCCTCGGCCCGCAGCGTTGCCGAGGTCGCGGTCGACGCCCTGGAGCAGGCCAGCGGCGCCGACATCCCGGTCGCCGACGAGAACCTCACCTGGCACGACATGTTCGCGCGCATCGCCGCGGCGGTCGGCCGACCCCGCCGGGTCCGCCGCCTACCGGCCGGCGTGGCGCGGGCCGCGCTGCGACTCGGCGGCGCGGCGCAGGCCCTCGGCCGCAAGGAGTCGGGTGTGAACCCCAGCTACCTCGCCGACCTGCTGCTCGCCGACCTGTTCATCGAACCGACGAGCGGCCGCCCGCTCGACCCGGCCCTACGCGAGACCTTCCCGACCGGTGTCGCCTGACCCCCCTTTGACGTCGATCATGGAGTTGTGGTGCCTGGAAGGTGGTAGAGGGGTCACTTTTGTCACCCACCACAACTCCATGATCGACATCGGGCCTGGGGCAGGGACCTGGTGGCGGTTCTCAGCGGAGCTGTTCGGCCAGGCCGACGACGATGCCCTCGGGGCCGTGGACGTAGCAGAGCCGGTAGATGTCCTCGTACTGCGCCAACTCCCCGACGAGTTCGGCGCCGTGGCCGCGCAGCCGGGCGATCACGTCCTCGATGTCGTCGACGGCGAACATGATGCGCCGAATGCCCAGCGTGTTCGTCGGCGCGTTCTTCGGTGCCGCGCTGATCGCCGCCGGTCGGTGGAACATCGCCAGCTCGACCTTGCCGTGGCCGTCCGGGGTCCGCAGCATCGCGACCTCCTGCCGCACGTCGTCGAGCCCGATGACACGCTCCACCCACCGCCCCTCGACCGGGCCTCGCCCCTCCAACTCCATGCCGAGTTCGACGAAGAACGCGACGACCGCGTCAAGGTCCTCGACAACGATGAGGACGTTGTCCATCCGCTGGATCGCCATGCTGGATCTCCCTGCTCTGGTGCGGTCACGGTGACCGCATCCTCCCCGAGGACGGAGCCAGTCGGCGGTTCTCGACATCCAGAGCGGCGGGCTAATGAGTCCTCGTCGACCAGGCGCTGGCAGACTGCGCGGGTGGTACTGAACGAGGAGTTGGCGGCAGGGCTTGCCGAGGCGCGCCTGGCTGAGTGGCAGCGGGTCGGTTACGGCGGCTGGCGCGCGATGCTCGACGACAAGGATGTTCGCGACGTCCTCGGTGCGGACGGTACGCAGTACCGGGTGGTCAGCTACGCCCTTGATGACGGCGACGGGCGCATCCGCATGGCGGTCGCCGTGGATCACGGAACCTGGTCGGCGTTCGTGCCGCTGGTGCGAGACGAGATCATGCATCCGGACGGCGCGTTGATCGAGTGAGCGGCGGTCAGCTGTCCGGCGTTCCGAGCAGGACGGTGAGTCCTTCCTCAGCCGCCAGCACGGCACCGCCGAACTCCACCTGCGCGGCGGCCACCGCTGCCGCCCGGTCGTTGCCCGGCCAGAAGTGGGTGAGCATCAGACGGCGGGCACCCGCACGGCGAGCCCACAGACCGGCCTCGGTGGAGGTCAGGAGGTTTCGGGTGGGACGGCTGGTCTCACCGTCGTAGTCCGTCGCCTCGACGATGAACAGATCCGCGCCACGACCCAGTTCGGCCAACGCGGAAGTTGGCCCCGTGTCCCCCGAGTAGGCCAGGGCAATCCCGTCGGCCTGAATCCGGATGCCGGCGTTGGGCACGAAGTGCGGTAGGGACAGCCCGGTGAGATCGAACGGCCCGACCCGGTAGCTGCCGGGTAGTGGGTGCACGTCGAATACCGCATGCAGGTCGACATCGGGCTCCAGGCCGCCGAGCCGGTCGAGCACGCCAGGCGGGCAGAACAACGGCAGCCGTGGTCCCCCGGGCTGACCGTAGAACCGCATCCTGAACAGACCGTGCAGGTCGATGCAGTGGTCCGGGTGTTCATGGGTGATGACGACAGCGTCCACCGCGCCATCCGGCCAGTGCCCGAGCAACCGCGGCAGCGTGGCGTAGCCCAGGTCAAGCACCAGACGGGAGCCGTCCCAGTCCACCGCGAAGCCGCTACAGGCACGGCCTGGCTCGGGAAACGCACCGGAACTGCCGAGCACGGTGACCTGTCGCATCGGTACAGCGTCTCACCTGGCCGGGCTGGGTCGAACCCACCGCTCATGGCTGCAACAGGCGGGGCTGACGATCACCACTGAGGACCTCATCCCACGTCTGCTACCGGTTTCCCACCGAGGAAGTCCTCCAGGATCTCGGTGAACCGCGCCGGCTGCTCCTCGGCCACGTAATGGCCGCAGTCGTCGAGGACCACCCCGGTGACGTCGTCGGCCGCCAGCCGCATCGTCTCGGCGACCATCGCGCCGCTGTAGCGAGCGCCGCCGACGGCGAGCACCGGCAGCGTCAGCCTGGTCTTCCTGCGCTGCTCGTTCTGCGCGATCGTCTCGTCCAGCGCCCGGTAGTACGCGAAGCTCGCCGGCAGCCCGCGAGGGTCCGCGACGATCGCGTCGACGTACACGTCGACGGCGTACGCCGGGATCGCGTCCAGAGTGGCTGCCTTCTTGGCGAACTGGTAGCCGAAGAAGAGCCTCTCCCGCCCCCGGACCAGCTCCTCGTTGAGGTCGCTGAGCCGGTTGAAGCCGAAGTGCCAGAGCCGCTGGTTGACCGCGTCCGGGCTGAAGAACGACGGGGTCGGCGTGAGACCGGGGATGATGGCATCGACGACGGCGAGCCGGCCCACCCGCTCGGGGTGATCGGCAGCGAGGGCGTATCCGGTCCACATGCCGATGTCGTGGCCGACCACGTCGAACCGGTCGTGCCCGAGCGCGGCCATCAGAGCGACCAGATCGGCGGCGAGGGTGCCGGCGTCGTAACCGTCGTCGGGCTTGTCGGAGAGCCCGGCCCCGCGCGAGTCGACGGCGACGACTGTGTGCTCGCGGGCGAGCGCCGGTATCACTTCCCGCCAGGCATACCAGGTCTGTGGCCACCCGCCGACCAGCAGCAGCGGCGGGCCGTCCCCGCCGGTGACCGCGTGCAGCCGCAGCCCGTTCGCCTCCACGAGCCGGCTGGTGAAGACATCGGTGAACCCGTCGGGCAGCCGCAGCGAACTCAAGCTTGTCGTTCCGTCGGCCGTACTCATCATGGAACGATCGGTGCAACTTGTCATGCCGGTGACCGTACACATGTTGGAACGATCGGTGCAAGATGTGTAGGCTGCGAACCATGGCGGGCCGCAAGCAATTCGACGTGGACGAGGCGCTACGACGCGCGATGCACGTCTTCTGGCGCTGGGGCTATTCGGAGGCCTCGATCGACCGCCTGACCGAGGGCACGGGCCTGGGCCGGAGCTCGCTCTACGGCACCTTCGGCGACAAGAGCACCCTCTTCCGCGAAAGCCTCCGACGGTACGCGCAGACCTACCACCCGCTGTACGACCAGGCACTGTCTGGCCCCCACCCGAGCCCGAGCGCCGTTGTGGCCGCCTACCTGCAGGTCACCCTGAACCGCATCGCCGACCCGACAGTCCCGGACGGCTGCCTGCTCACGGTGTCGGCAACGCAGTTCCCGGCCCTCGACGCAGAGGGGCAGGCGATGGTCCGCGCCATGATCGACGGTTTGCGGGCGATGCTGCAGCAGGCGTTGCTGGCGGCGGGGGCCGATGAGCAGGAGGCTGCAGAGCTGGCGCTGTGCACGCTGGCAACGAACAAATCCCTGGCGGTGCTGAGCCGCGCCGGCTTCTCCAGCGAAGACCTGGCAACCGTCGCCGCAGCCGCCGCCCGCGCCCCAGGATGACGACACCCACCACCTTGAGCAGTCCGATGGGCACCCCTGGACGACTGCCGGCAGGACCGCCGGCATGTTGACTCCTGCCGGGCGTCCTGCCTGTCTCCCGGCAACGGACGTTGCTTGACTCAGCGGCATGACATCAATACGGAAAGCGATCACCCGTACGGTGGTCGTCGGGGCACTGATCGGCGCGACGGCGCTCACCGGTCCCACCTCCGCGTACGCGGAGTCCGGCCAACCGGGGGCCGCCGGGGGCGCCGAGTCCCTCCTCGACATCATCCCGGCACAGACCCTGGAGCAGATGGTCGCCCAGGCCCCACTTGTCGACGCGGCCAATGTCATCCGCACCGCTGTGGAACGCGCGCCGGCACGCGGCTATGCCGGCATCGGCCTGGTCGACGACCACGTCACCCTGTGGTGGAAGGGTGCGCCGCCCACCGACATCGCCGCAGCCGTCACCGCCGCCCGCCGCGCCGCGCCGGTCGAGGTGGCCAACGCCACCTACTCCCGCGCAGAACTGCGCAAGGCGGCCGCCAGACTCACCCCGGTGGTGGAAGCCGACCCGGCCGACGCCAGCCACGCGGTCAGGCTGCGCACAGACGGCACCGGCATCGAGATCGCCGTTGACCACACCCCGGGCGCCAAGCTGCCGAAGCTACCGGTCACCGGCGTCCGTACCAGCGTGGTCGAACGCGACCGGATGGTCGAACGGTCACGGGCCAACGACTCCGCGCCGTTCGACGGCGGGGCGGGCATCGGGTTCACCACGCCCGGGTGTACCGCGGGGTTCGGCGTACGCAACGCGGACACCAACGCCGGTTACCTCCTCACCGCCGAACACTGCGGAGCCATCGGCTCGCCCTGGCACGTCGGCTGGAACACCACCACCGGCACCGGCACCCTGGTCGGCTACGCGGTCGACAGCAACGACGACCACGACACGATGATCATTTCGACGTCGACGCCCGGCGGTCACCTCTACGTCGGCGGTCAGCATGACGAGGTCCGCGCCCAGGTGGTCGGCTGGACCGAGGTCTTCCCCGGCCAACTGCTGTGCCAGTCCGGGTACACCTCCGCAGGTGCGATCGGCGGTCCGGTCTGCAACCTGCGGGTCGACTTCCACTACGACGACATCGAGGACCTCGTCGAGGCCACCCAGCTCGACGGCCAGGAGTCCGCACGGGGCGGCGACAGTGGCGGCCCGGTCTACTCCGTCAACGCCAACGGCACCGTGCTCGCGGCCGGCACCACCACCCGGTCGGCCGGTCGGGGCTTCGGGTTCCAGGACTTCGCCACCGCCCGCGACGACTACGGCAACATCGTGCCGGCGACGCCGATCGTCAGCACCTGCCGGGTGTCCTTCGTCGTCACCAACTCGTGGGGCACCGGCTACAGCGCCAGCGTCACCGTCTACAACGACGGCCCGGCCACGAACGGCTGGTCGCTGGGCTTTGCCTTCCCGGGTGGACAACTCGTCCAGGGCCACTGGAACGGCATCTTCCAGCAGACCGGCGCGGCGGTGACTGTCACCAACGAGAACCACAACGCCAGCATCCCGAGCGGCGGCGCCGTCAACTTCGGTTTCACCGCGAACGGCTCCCCCGCCACCCCGGCCCCGTTCACCCTCAACGGCACCACCTGCAACTGACCCTGTCGACCGACACCGGGCCCCGCCGCATCGCCGGCGGGGCCCGGTGCGTGTCGGTCAGAACTCGGCCAGTTCCCGTCGCAGGGTGGCGCGCAGGGTCCGCACCTCCGGTGCGTCCAGTTCGCCGCACCGGTCGAGCGCCCGCTCGCGCAGCTGGCGGGCGTCGGCGGCCCCGCCCGCAGCCGAGCCGGCCAGCGCCGCGAGCGCGTACAGGGTCTGCGCCTCCCACCACGGGCAGGACAGCGCGGCATACAGGGCCAGCGCCGCCCCCAGCGCCTCGGCCGCCGCGTCGACCTCACCCAACGCCTGGAGCGCGAGCCCGTACCGGTGGATGGCGTTGGCCTCGCTGAACGTCGCGCCGCACCTGTGGAACAGCCGCCGGGCGTGGGCGTACTCGTCGGCGGCGGCCCGCCACTGGCCCATCCCGGCCAGGTCCGCCCCGAGACTCATCATCGCCCCGGCCCTGGCCACCACCGCGCCGGTACGGCTGAGACCGCTGCCGTGGCCGTAGAACGCCAGCACGTCGCGGTGCAGGTCGGCCGCTTCGGCGAACCGGCCGAGCGCGGCCAGCGCCCCGCCCTGCACGCTCGCCGCTCCGTTCTCGCCGAGGGCGTACCCGATCTCGCGGAACAGGCCGACGGCCCGCCGGCAATGGTCGACGGCCAGCACACCGCTGCCGATCCGAATGAAGATCGCGGCGGTGTAGGTCAGCGCCCACGCCTCCTCCCGGCGGTCCCCGATCAGCCGGGCCAACTCCAGCGCCCGATCCAGGGCAGCCAGCCCATCAATGTTGCGGTCCCGGCAGAAGTACCGGGCCCAGCCCAGGAAGTTCAGCAGGACGGCCTCGTCGCGAGGGCTACCGGCGGCCCGGGCCGCGGCCACTCCCAGCGAGAAGATCTCGTCCCAGGAGTGCCGGTGACTGTTGGCGTCCGAGTACCAGTGCAGAGCCCTGGTGACCGCGACCACGTCGGCGTGCCGACCGCGCCGGGCCGCGTCGCGCAGCGCCGCCAGCCAGTTGCCGGACTCCCGATCCAACCAGTACGCCGCCGCCCGATCGTCGTCGAACGGGGAGTCGACCCGACAGGCGACCGGTTCGAACATCAAGCCGGCCTGCCGGGTACGCCGCAGCAGCCAGGCGACCATCTGATCGTGCGCCCTCGTCCGGCAGTCCTGTTGTTCCTCGGCGTCGAGGCGTTCCTGGGCGTAGAGCCGCACCAGGTCGTGGAACTGGTACCGGTCCCCCAGGGTCAGGAGGACACCGGCCTCGACCAACTCCTCCAGGGCCGCCGCCGCGGTCTCCTCGGCGGTGCCGGCCACGGCGGCGACCAGCGCGGGTTCGAAGTCGGTGCCGGGAATCAGCGAGGCCCGCCGGAACACTCGCGCGGTCATCGGGTCCAATTGCCGGTAGGAGACCTCGAACGCGGATCGGACGCCCAGGTCTCCAGCGGTCAACGCGGTCAGCCGCTGACGCTGGTCGTGGAGCAGGTCCACCAGCCAACCGACCGACCATTGCGGTCGGCTGGCGAGGCGGTTGCCGGCGATCCGGACGGCCAGCGGCAGCCGGCCGCAGAGTTTGACGAGTTGGTCGGCCGCGACCGGCTCGGCGGCGATCCGGTCGGCACCGACGATCGCCGCGAGCAGCAGTCGACCGGCCGCCGGGGTGAGCAGGTCGAGCGGCAGGCGGACCGCACCGGCAAGGCCCGTCAGTGGACGCCGGCAGGTGACCAGCGCGAGGCATCCCCGCCCGGCCGGCAGCAGTGGGCGTACCTGTGCCTCGCTTGCGGCGTTGTCCAGGACCACCAACAGCGCCCGGTCCCGGGTGAGGGTGCGGAACAGACCACCCCGCTCGGCCAGCGACACCGGCACCCGGCTGTCCGGCACCCCGAGCGACCGCAGCAGTCCGGCCAGCGCCTCGGCCGGGTCGACCGGGCCGTCCGGCGAGACGCCCTGCAGGTCGACGAAGAGCTGTCCGCCGGCGAAGGCCGGGCTGAGTCGATGGCCGGCGACGACGGCGAGGCTGGTCTTGCCGATCCCCGGCGGCCCGTGCAGCACCACCACCGAGGCCGTGTCCGGCCGCCCTGCGGTGACGTCGGCGGCCAGCGCCGAGAGCCGTTCCAGGATCTCCGCCCGGCCGGCCAGGTCCGGAACGGCGGTGGGCAGTTCCCCGGGTACGACCACCGCCGGGCGGTTGTGCGGCACCGGCACTCGATCGTCCGGCACCTTCGCGCGGTCGCCCGGCACCGCGACGCGATCGTCCGGCACCACCGCTCGGTCGTCCGGCACCGCCGCTCGGTCGTGCGGCTGCCGCTCGACCCGGGCCAGGGCGACGAAACGGTCGCGGTCCGCCCCGGCCAGCCGCAGGGCGTCGGCGAGCAGCACCACCGTCCGTCGTTGTGGGCTACGCACCCGGCCGCGCTCCATCTCCCGGATGCCGCGGACACTGGAACCGGCCGCCTCGGCAAGCTCCTCCTGGGTCAGCCGCCGCTCCAAGCGGAGGGTCCTGAGGAGCCCTCCGAACTGGTCACGCCGCACCTGACTCTTGGGCATGTTCCCCCACCACCCAACGGCCGCACTTACGTAGCGTGCGTCGATGCTCGCATATGCGTGACGGATTACCGGCCACTGTGCACCGAGTGTGAGTATCGCCATGGCGAATCCTCGATGGGTCAGCGTGACGCGGTCGACCCGGTCCTACTCGCTGATCCAGCCGAGCTCGACTGCCTGCTCGCGCATGACGTCTTCCACCACGGGCAGCGTGAGGAACGAGACGGCATACAGCACAACGAGGAGCCCGATCGGAACAACCCAGGCGCGAGGACGGATGTCCGGCGAGGCGGCGCCAGCCTGCCCAGCGCCGGCAAAGCGGTCCCGACGGAGCCGCGTCTGCGGGAGCCGACGGTCGGCGGGCCTCAACACCCACGACGCGACAGCGCACGCACCGAACATCAGCGGCACCCCCCACGATTGAAGACCGTCACCGACTGACAGGTGCGACGCCACTGCACCCGACCACAGGAAAAAGGCACCCACGTAGGCCCATTCCTTGAGCAGCGGGAGCCCGGGCGCGATGATCGCGACGGCCGCACCCGCCTGCCACGCGCCAAGGACGTAGGCGAAGAAGTGCGGGTATCCCAGGTGGTGTAACTGGACCTCGACCCATTCGATCGTCAGAAGGTTCCACACCGATCCGGCAGTCAACTCGAAAACGATGACGAACGTGGTGACCCAGAAGGCGACGGAGCGGATCCGGCTCCAGGTCCGGCCGCTTCGTGTGATGGTGGCCGACCTCCCGTCGGCGGAATGCTGGAGGGCTTTGGCCATGTGAGTCTGCATCTCATCCTTCTCGTCACATCGATCTCATACGTGCAAAGGATTTCTCGCCTGCTCGCTGGACGTGTGTTCGTCTCAGTAGTACGACAACAGAGCCCCTCGGAATGTGAGGCGATGCGCGAACCTCACAACTCGGTGTGCTGTCTTGTCGAACCAACTGAGGGCAGACGCGACAAGAAGGAGCCGGCGACATCATGACCACCCGATCCGAGCCAGGACACGCTCGACCCGATCCGAGCCTGACCGCGGTCATGAACGAACGGCGTCAGCTGATCAATCTTGCCTACCGACTCCTCGGCTCCCTGGCCGACGCCGAGGATTCAGTCCAAGAGACCTACGCTCGCTGGTACGCCATGCCCCGAGAACAGCAGGAAGCCATCAAGGCCCCCGGCGCCTGGTTGACGAAGGTCGCCAGCCGCATCTGCCTCAATGTGCTCTCCTCGGCACGAGCCAGGCGAGAGACCTACGTGGGCGAATGGATCCCCGAGCCACTACCCGAACCTACGGAGTGGATCACCGGACGGACGGACGTCACCACCATCGACCCGGCCGACCGAGTCACCTTCGACGAATCGATCAACATGGCCTTCCTCGTCGTGCTCGAATCGATGACCCCGGCCGAGCGCGTCGCGTTCATCCTGCACGATGTCTTCCGCTACTCCTTCGCGGAAGTTGGCGACATCGTCGGCCGTACCCCGGCGGCATGCCGCCAGCTGGCCTCCTCGGCCCGCCGACGCGTTCGCACGGCGCAGGCCCCCGCGACCTCGACAGCCCGGCGCGCCGACATCGTCCGGCGCTTCAAGCAGGCCTGGGAAGCCAAGGACATCGACGCGCTCATCGGCCTTCTCGACCCCGACGCGACGGCGATCGCCGACGGCGGCGGCGTCGTCGGCGCCCTGCTCCGCCCGATCGAAGGCACCGAGGAGATCGTGCGTTCCCTGGTCCATCTCGAGGGCAGGCTTCGCGGCCTGACGATCCTGGAGCGCACGGTCAACGGCCAACCCGGCCTGATCGCCCAGCAGGACGGCGTCACCGTCTCGGTGTACGCGTTCGAGGTCGTAGGCGACCGGATCAAGCGCATCTGGGCGGTACGCCACCCCGACAAGCTCCGGCCGTGGACGGCTCGTCGGCCGGGAGGTCGCGGTCGCGCAGGGCGGACCCTCAGCCCCGCACCGCAGAGGCCGATCGTCGATTGATCAGGCGGTCGTCGACGCGAAATGCCCCACAGCGGCGACGGCGAGGACGAGGAAGACCGCGGGAAACGCGATGTTGTGGAACACCCGCGCGCGGGCGTGGGCCAGGATCGCGCCGACGAAGAACAGGACGAGGCCGACGGCTGCGGCCAATCCGAAGGGACGTACGCCGAGAAGGCCGAGCACCAGACCGACGACGCCGGCCCCCTCGACCACCGCGAGGTAGGGGATCCACCGTGCGGACAGCCCGACCTCGGTGCAGTTGCGCACCACGAAGTCCGCCCTGATCGTCTTGGCGGTCACCTCGATGGCGTTGGCGAGGGCGCAAAGGATGGTCGCGACGACCAGGACGCCCTCCAGTACGGCGATCATGACGCGCGCCGGCGGGATCGAGCAGTCGGTAGACTCATTGGTGCCTCCACGTGCGCGGGTTCGTCAGGTTGTGGTCTCTCGCCCCTTCTGACGCCCGGCACGTATGAAAGGTGACCAGACGTGGAACTCGTCGAACACTTCGAGGCTTCGAGGGCCCGACTGATGTCGTTGGCCTATCGCATCGTCGGCTCGCACAACGATGCCGAGGACGCGGTGCAGGCCGCCTGGTTGCGGGCGCGGTCGGCCGACCCGGCGCAACTGGTCAACCCCGAGGGCTGGCTGACCACGGTGACGGCACGCGTGTGCCTCGACCAGCTTCGCGCCCGCCATCGCCGGCGCGAGGTCCCGCTCACGGCCGACGACATCCCCGGCGAGCAGCTCGCGGCCGACGAGGCGTTCGTCCGTCGTGAGGACGTCTCCCGGGCGCTGCTGGTCGTGCTCGACGAACTGTCTCCCCCGCAGCGGGTGGCCTACGTGCTGCATGACCTCTTCGCCGTGCCGTTCGACGAGATCGGGCCCGTGCTCGACACGACGGTGGCCGCGGCGAAGAAGCTCGCGAGTCGAGCGCGGATCCGGCTCAGGGACGCTCGTGCGGCTGACCTGCCGGGGTCCGCCCACCAGATGGAGATCATCGACGCGTTCCTCGCCGCGGCGCGTGGCGGAGACATCGCGCGGCTCGTCACGCTCCTGGCGCCTGACGTCGTCCGCACGGCCGACCTCGGATTCCTCGCGGATGGCACCGCGCCTGTCGTCCGGGGCGCCTGGGCGGTCGCGAAGGAGACCAGGGCGTTCGTGGACCGCATCGGCGCCGCCGCCCCGGTCCTCGTCGAGGGTCGCCCGGGAGCGGTGATCGCCCCTGGTGGGCACCCGTTCGCATTGATCCGGATCGGCGTACACGACGGCCTCGTCACGAGCATCGACATCACGCCCTACGAGCGCGGCACCGTGTCCCTCCCGGCTGCCTCGGTGCGTGATTCTCAGTCCGCTCAAGGCTGCATACCATACCGTATGGTATGCTCGAATGATGGGAACACGTGAACTCTGGCTCGACGAGGGCGTCGTGGTACTGGCCGACGAGGGGCCGGCGGGTGTGCGGATCGACCGTCTGGCTGCCCGCCTCGGCCTGACGAAGGGGTCGTTCCATCACCACTTCACGGGGGTCGCCGACTACCACGCGGCGTTGCTGACTCATATCGAGCGTGAACAGGTCACAGTGCTCGACGGGCTGTCAGACGAGCTCGCGACCGTCGATCCGGTCGACGCCCTGCGGGCCCTTCCCTCGCGGCTCGACGAGCTGTTCGACGCCGAGTTGGATCGGGCCCTGCGGGCGTGGGCGATCGGGAACGACGGCGCGCTTGGCGTGGTCGAACGCGTCGACAGCGCACGGCTCACTTTCCTCGAGACCCTCTGGAACCGTGCTGTGCCCGACCCGACCCGGGCGCGGGCCGCCGCCCTGCTGCCGCATCTTCTCCTGATCGGAGCGAACGCCACCCGCCCGCCGCTCGACGCTGCCAGTCGACGTGCGGTGTTCGACCTACTGCCAGACCTGATTCCCCATGTCTGAGGTCCCGTTCGGGCGTCCCCACCTGCGGACGGACGCCGTGCCCGCCGTCGATGTGTTGATCGTCGGGGCCGGCCCGACCGGGCTCACCCTCGCGGTCGATCTGACCCGCCGTGGAGTTCGCGCGGTGCTGATCGAGGCCGCGCCCGCACTGCCTCGTCAGTCCCGAGGCAAGGGCCTGCAACCTCGAAGCCTGGAGGTGCTTGACGATCTCGGTGTTGTCGGCGCGGTTCTGGGACACGGCCAGTCGCGCCAGGACATCACCCTGTACCGCGATGGCCGGCGCCTTGCGCGGATACCCGCCGGTCTCGCCGAGCCGCGCGCGGATCTGCCGTACCCCAACATCGTGATGATCCCCCAGTGGCGCACCACCACGCTGCTCGCACGGCGGCTGCACGAACTCGGTTCCGCGATTCGGTTCAACACCCGCCTCGAGTCCTTCTCCGCTGGTAACGGCGTGGTGCGCGCCGTGGTCACCACACCGGACGGCGGCCGGGAGGATCTGACCGCCCGCTACCTCGTCGGCTGCGACGGCGCGCACAGCATCGTGCGCCGCGCACTCGGCCTGGAGTTCGCCGGCTCGTCCGACGAGACGCAGCGCTACCTGCTCGGTGATGTCACAGTTCCCGGTTGGCACCCCGAAGTCGACGGAGCCGTTCGCTCACACGCATGGCTCGGCACGGACGGGTCGTTCCTCGGTCTGGCTGGCCTGCCCGAGACCGGGCAATGGCAGATCGGCGCGAGCATCACCGCCGGCGACGACCTCGAGCCCACCCTGGAGGCCCTCCAGCGGCTTTGGGACGAACGCACCGGCCACCCGCAGGTCCGCCTGTCCGACGCGACCTGGTTGTCGAACTTCCGGGTCAACGTCCGCATGGTCGAGGACTACCGCCGCGGCCGAGTCCTGCTTGCCGGCGACGCCGCGCACGTGCACCCGCCCACTGGAGGGCAGGGAATGAACACCGGCATCCAAGACGCCTACAACCTGGGATGGAAGCTTGCCGCCTGCCTCAACGGCCACGACGACACCCTGCTCGACACCTACCCGGCCGAACGCCTTCCCGTCGCCCGTCGTGCGTTGGCGCAAAGCACCGACATCCTCGACGTGGTCACCAGCCGCAACCCGCTCGTCCGGTTCGCCGTGCAACGACTGCTCCTGCCGCTACTCAGCCGACCCTCGATCAACCGCAGGCTCACCGCTCGTGTGTCCCAGATCGACATCGGCTACCACGACGGGCCCCTGGCGGACGACGAGTTGTCCGGCGGCCGCGTCCGACCCGGCGATCGGGCCCCCGATGCCCACCTCGTCGATACCGCCACCGGGCAACCGCTGCGGCTGTTCGACCTGCTCCGCGGGCCACAATGGACGCTGCTCCTCGTCGGCGACGCCTCCGCCAGCCGCCTCGACTGTGATGCTCTTCCCGACGAGGTGCACACCTGCTTGATCACGCCCGCGCGGTCGACGTCGTTCTCCGGCCGGGTGGTCATCGACCGCGACGGGACGTTTCGCCGGGCCTACCGAGCAAAGCCCGGCACAGCGTTGCTCATCCGCCCGGACGGCTACCTCCACTGGCGCGCGCACACCCCCCGCGCCGACGCGGTGGCCAAGCACGTCCTCGGCGCGGGCGCGCACCCCCCACCCGCTGCCGCTACCCGACGACAGGCGGGCACCGGAGAAGGCCAAGACACGGCGGAGGGCTGAGCCTCTCCGCTGAGGCAGGGTGGCTGACTGGCACGGCAGCAGGAGTCGGGAACGGGTCGCAGACGATGGCGGATCACCGTTGTCCGAACTGGTGAGGCTCCATTCACGTCCGGTGTGGTTGATTGCGACCCATTTACCTGAGGAGTCCTTCGAGATGGTGCAACCCTGGTGGCCGCTGGCCTTGTTGGCAGTGATCCAGCTCTGCGACGCGGTGCTATGCGTACAGCCGGTCGCCTTCATTCGGCAATGTTTGAACGACGTCCGCTTCCCCGAACGCTTCTGGAAGTTTCTCCCTCCGCTCAAGGCTGCCGCAGCGGCTGGGCTCATCGTCGGGATCTGGGTTCCGCCGCTGGCGGTGCTCGTGTGTGCGGCGCTGGTCTGCTACTTCGCGGCGGCGGTATCGGCGCATGTCCGCGCCCGCGATTTCGGCCGCAACCTGTTCCTGAACGCGACGGCGATGTTGGTCATCTGCTCGGCGACGCTGGCCTTCACCCTCCAGGCCGCATGATCGAACACGCGACGACGGCGCGAGGCAGCGCAGCCGTGACGTAGTGCGCGTCCCGACCCCTCAGCAGCGTGCGCCGTCCCGCGCCGCCAGGAGCGGCAGGCCCCCCGCGTACCGCCGGAAGAAGCCTGCGGTCGGAGTGTCCGCCGTCGCGACGTCGTCCGGGGTGCCCGCCGCGACCACCGCGCCCCCGCTCGGACCCGGCTCCCGGCCCGAGGTCGATCACCCAGTCCGCCGACGCGGCGGCGGGGATGTCATGTTCGGCCATGACGACGGTGTTGCCCGAGTCCAGCAACACATCGAGTGCGTCCACCACCCGCTGGATGTCGGACGGGTGCAAGCCAGAGACCGGCTCGTCGAGAATGACGAGACCGGCCTTGCGGCTCGCCGCGCCGCGCTGGATCGCGGATGCTAGCTTCAGCCGCTGCGCCTCGCCGCCGGACAACTCTGTGGCGCTCTGCCCGAGTTGAAGGTAGCCAAGCCCGACCCGGTCCAGTGCCCCCAAGGTCTCGGCGAGCTGCCGGGGCTCGGAGAACCGCTGCACGGCCTCGGCGACAGTCAGGTCGAGCACCTCGTCGATGACCAACCCGTTGTACCTGATGTCCAAAGCCTCCGGCTGGTAGCGCCGGCCCTCGCACGCGTCACAGACCACCCACACATCCGGCAGAAAGTGCATGTCGACCAGCTTGCGACCATAACCGGTGCAGCTCTCGCAGCGGCCGCCGTCCGCGGCGTTGAAGCTGAACCAGGAGGCGTTGACCCCGCGCCCGCGCGCGACGTCGGTCTCGGCGAACAGCTTGCGGATGATGTCGAACGCCTTGCTGTACGTCGCCGGGTTGGACCGCGGCGTCCGCCCAAGCGGTTCCTGATCGACGACGGCGACCCAACTGAACTCCCCGACGCCGGTGACCTCCCGCACCGTGTCCGTCACCGTCCCGTTCAGAGCGGCCTCCACACCCGACCCGAGCGCACCGAGCAAGCTGCTCTTGCCGCTGCCGCTCACCCCGGTCAGGCAGGTGAGCCGATTGGCCGGGAAACTCACCAGGTCCGCAGTCACGTTGTGCGCACGCAGACCGTGCAGCTTTATCCAGCCGGTGTCGTCCCCGGCCGGGCGGCGGGTCCGATGCAGCCGCGGCCCCTTACCGGCCAGATAGCGCCCAGTCAGCGACGTCGGGTGGGCGGCCACGTCGGCGGGAGGCCCCGACACGAGGACCTCACCGCCGAAACGGCCCGCGCCGGGGCCCATGTCGATCACCCAGTCGGCTCGGGCGATCAGCTCGGGGTCGTGCTCGACGAGGAGCACCGTGTTGCCAGCCCCACGCAGGTCCAGGGCGATGTCGAGCAGGTGCGCCTTGTCCGCCGGATGCAGCCCGGTCCCGGGCTCGTCCAGGACGAAGATGATGCCACTCAACTCGGTGCTGAGCTGCGCGGCGAGCCGGGTCCGCTGCAACTCACCCGCGGACAGCGACGCCGCGCTCCGGGACAGCTGGAGATGGGCCAGGCCGAGCCGGTCGAGGATTCCGAGCCTGCGACCGAGGTCCTGCAGCAGCGGCTCACCCACCTCCCGCTGCCGGGCGCCCAACTCGTCCGCCACGCGCTTCGCCCAGCGGCGCACCTCCCGTACCTCCACCTCGAGCAGGCCGGGGTACGTCAGCCCGCCGAACCGCACCGACCGCGCCACCTGGTTGTACCCGCTGCCGTCGCAGGTGCCGCAGGGCTGCTTGCGCATGTACGGCAGGTAGCGCTGCTTGGCGCTGGACGTCTGGGCGTTCACGAACACCCGCTCCACCTCAGCTAACGCGCCTCGCAAAGGCTGGCTCGAGGTGTAGGTCACCAGGGCCGTCTCATTCTTGTTCGTCATTTCCACGGTCGCCTCGATGTTCTCGTCACCCGTGCCGTGGAGCACGCAGTGACGGAACTCCTCGGGCAGCGACTGCCACGACCGGCCGAGGTCCACGCCCCGCTTCTCGGCAAGCGCCGGTACGAACGCGTGTTCCCCCGAGCGCCATTTCGCGTACCAGGGTGAGGCCCCCTCGAAGAGCGGAAGCTCCGGGTTGGTGATGATCAGGCTTTCCGCGGCCTGCCAGCGCCCACCCACACCGTGGCAGTCCGCACAACTCCCTTCCGGTGTACTGCGGTCGAAGTGAGCAGTCGTCAGATGCTCGTCCTCGACCGCCGCCGCCGAGTCTGTGCCGATCCCCGGAAGGCGCGAGTACAGCAGCCCCAGGTGCCCGTCGATGCCGGTGATCGTCGCAACCGTGGAGCGGGGGTTGCGGTTCAGACGGCGCTGGTCGACCGCGAGCGTCGCGCCGAGGCCCAGGATTCGATCGACCTTCGGCCGATTACGCTGGGTAATATATTGTCGTACGAACGGCGAAAGTCCCTCCAGATACCGCAGTTGGGCTTCGTTGTGCAGGGTGTCGATGGCCAGCGAGGTCTTGCCGCTGCCACTCACGCCGGTGAAGGCGACGAGCCGCCCCTTGGGGATACTCACGGACACGTCCCGCAGATTGTTGGTCCGAGCCCCCACCACGTCGATCGTCTCGCGTCCCATACTCGCGAGGTCCCGTGCGAATGCAGTCAACCTTTGTTCACCCTCTCGCAACGCGCCGCAGTGAGCTTCGCGGTGTCGGGGGCGAAGACGGTCATCCAGTGCGGATGCAGCCGGTAGTAGACGACGTCGTTGTCCCAGTCGAAGAAGTCATCGCCGTAGAAGTCCTTGAGGTACCCCAACAGTTCTGGCCAGGCCGCCGCCGGCTCACTGTCCCGAGGGTTGAGGGTCTCCACCCTGCCATGCGTGAACACGCCCAGGTCCTCACCGCGCATGTGTGCGGCGCTGACGGCGGACCGCGCCGCGAGGTGGCGAGCCTTGGCAGCGCCGCGCGCGGCCTTCCTGGCGTCGAGGGGCTGGAATCGCCTGCGCCGCGCCTGCACATGCTCGCGGGCACGATGCGCCACCTGGTGCACCGTCGGCACGGACTTGCCCACCGCCGCGGCGATTTCGTCGTAGTCAAAACCGAACACCTCGCGCAGTACGAAAACCGCACGCTCATCGGGGGTGAGGGTTTCGAGCAGTACGAGCATCGCCATCGACACCGACTCGGCGAGCACCACATCGGCGGACGGGTCGTTCTCATCGAGCAGCAGCGGCTCGGGCAGCCACGGGCCGACGTAGTCCTCGCGACGACGCGCGCTCGCCCGCATGGCGTTGAGCGCCTGCCGGGTCACCAGCCGCGCCAGGTACGACCTGGTGTCTCGCACCGTCGCCAGATCCACCTGGGACCACCGCAGATAGCTGTCCTGCAGCACGTCGTCGGATTCGGTGGCCGAGCCGAGAATTTCGTACACGATCGTGAACAGCAGCGGCCGCAACAGGACGAACCGCTCGGCATGCTCGTCAGTGGTCACGGACGGGACCACCCGTACTCGTTCGACGAGGTCTGACCGGGCGTTGACCAGAGTGATGTCCACGCCGGCACCCATGCGCAGATGGTTGACCGCGAGCGTCCCGGCATGACCACCACCGATGACAACGACCTTGTGGCGCGCGTTGTGCTGTCATGCCCCCAAGACACCGCGGAACACCGACACCTGACACCACGTGACACGCGTCACCCCAGGTCATGACGCCGCCGAACGGACGGTCCACGGTGGCGCTCACGGGATCTGTTTCTCCCCGTTGCCGGACTGGACGAGTCGGAAGAAGAGCCGGGCGGCGCTCCGCTGCGCCGCCCGTTGCAGGCGCGCGGTCACCCGATGGTCGGGGTCTGCCGTGCCACCGGTGGCCAGGCGCGGGAAGAGGGCTTCGGCGTTGGTGCGGTTGACCGCCCGCAGTTGCCCGAGTTCGAGGCAGGTGTCGACTCCGTTGGCGAAGTACTGCCCGGCCGGGGTGGGCGCGAAGGGCCAGTCACTGCCGAAAAGCACACGCCCGGGTCGGGCGAAGGCGAGCAGGGTGGGCAGAGCGGCCGGGCTCGAGGACAGAGCGGTGTCGAAGTAGAAGGCGCGAAAGTCGTCCAGGATGTCCAGCGGGTTGCGTGCCGTGTCGGCGGCGATGGCCAGGGCCATGCGGTGCGAGGCGTAGGGCAGAAAGCCTCCGGCGTGGCTGAGGACGAACCGGATTCTGGGGTATCGCCGGAGGACGCCGGTTCGGACGAGGAGGTAGGCCGCTCGGGTGGTGTCGAGCAGGAAGTCGGCGGCGAACGGTGGGATGCCGTCGATGGCTGGTCCGGGCAGGTCAGCGGGGTGGACGAAGACGACGGCGGCACGCTCGTCCAGGGTCTGCCACAGCGCGTCCTGGTCGGGGCCACCAAGGTAGTCGCCGTTGCTGTTGGCGAGCAGAGTGACGCCGTCGGCGCGGAGTTCGTCGAGGACGCGACGGGCCTCGGTGGTGGCGGCCGTGATGTGGGGCATCGGCAGGGTGGCGAAGTACCCGAATCGGGTTGGATGCTCGGCGGCCAGCCCCGCGGCGTAGTCGTTGAGCTGCCGCGCAAGGTCGCCGGCTTCGGTCGGGCCGGTGAGGAAGCTGGTGCCGGGGGTCGAGACGGAGAGCAGGGCCACGGCGGTGCCGAGCAGGTCCATCTGGTCCAATGCGGACTCGGGTGTCCAGGTGGGCAGCGCCCGACCGCCCGCCGCCGCAATGCCAGCCTCGGCGAGCAGGGCGCGGTAGAAGGGCGGCAGGATGTGCTGATGGACGTCGATCCGGGTTAACTGGCTGGTCATGCTGTGATTCCTCTCGACGCGCCAGACACTGCTGCTGCGGGACGGCCGTGAACTCCATCCCCCACCACCGCTGACCGCAGCTACGGCGTGGTGTGGTCGTTGAGAGCCCCTGGGACCATCCGGAGGGCCGCCTCGTAGACCAGCCGCGCGTGCAGCTCGAACATCGCCGTGAGATCGACGGCATCGCCATGGATCTCGCGCTGCAGGAACAGTCCGTCGGCCCCGGCCAGGGCGTACGTCACGACGGTCCGCACGTCCGCCGGATCGAGGTCCGGCAGCAGTGTCTCGATAACCTCGGTGAACTTCTGTCGGGCGACCTCGCGGACCTGGAGAAACACGGCCCGCCCGCGGGGCTCCTCGGGCCGCCGCTCCAAGGCGAGCATGAGGCCCAGGCGCAGGAAGTCGGGGGCGGCGACGAGCGACGCGGCCACCGCCGCGCCGACGGCGACGACTCGCTGCAGTGGCGTACCGGTTTCCTCGCCGGGCAGGTCGACGGCCGCCAGCCAGGTTTCGAAGCTGCGCTCGATCACTGCGGCGAGCAGGTCGTCCTTGTCCCTGAAATGCCAGTAGATCGAGCTCGCGGGCAACCCGCAGCGGGCACTCACCGCAGCGATCGAGGTCCCCTCGTACCCGCGTTCACTCGCGATCTGCACGGTGGCGTCGAGGATGCGTTGCCGCGACTCCACGCCGTTGGCGCGCTTCCTGCGCGTGGGCCGTGTCCCTGTCATTCCGCACACCTCTCGCCTCGCTGGGGCCTTGACGATGCCGCCGCCACAAATCTACCGTAGCGATCGTTCTAGTTGTAGTGAGCGCTACAGGATGCGCCGGCAATCTCCACCCTGGACAGTCCCGGCGCGGGAGGCGGTCGTGGCTCGTGGCTGTCACAGAACGGGGTGGGGCTCCGTCCAGTGCATGTGGTGAGACCAATGTTGAAAGGCAGGAGCCGGGCACAGGCCGGACAGCGGACGCCGCCGATCCGAACAACCGCGTGCGCTACAACCTGCCGAGCCACAGTGGGTTCCACTCGCGACCGACCGCATCGACCGCAAACGAGGATCATGACCACGCTCCGTCCATCCCGATCTCAGAACGCCTCCCCCAGGTCTAGCCGGAGGCTGGCCCTGAGCGCCGTACTCACCCTGGCGATGGTCGGGTGCGGGGGACCGCCGAACAAGGACTCCCCGTCCCCGCCCGCCTCCAACACTCCGGTCGCCACCGCCACCGCCACCGTCGGCACCGGCACCGGCACCGGCACGGCTCTGGCCGAAACCCGCAGCACCATGACCGAGAACCTCAAGGTCGAGGTTGTCGGCCTCAACCGCGTCAAGGGCAGGCACCTCATCGTTCAGGTTCGTCTGTCCAACACCGGCACGGACAAGCGTCTGTCCTGGGCCGGTGAGATGGGCGACCACACGCGCCCGCTCGGCGAGATCAAATGGGCCTCCGGCATCGGCGTCCTCGACGCACAGGCCCGGACCTGGCTCCTGCCATACAAACCCGCCAGCTCCCCCTGCCTGTGCAGCGCGGTAGACCGCGACGTCCCGAGCCGCTTCATCGACCCTGGCCAGTCGATCACCGTCTACGCCGTGCTGCCCGCACCGTCGGGCAACCCCGCGACGACCGCCGTCGTCACCCCGGTAGGCCCGCCGATGCTCAACGTGCCCATCAGCGACGACGCTCCGGCCGGCAACTTCCCCGACCCCGATGCCGAACCCGTCACCCCGCTCACCCGCCGCCTCATTCTCCCCTCCGAATCCCTGGACAAGTCGGAGGAGACCGCGGACGACGGCAAGGACCTGCAGGTCAACCTCTCTGCCGACGTACTGTTCGCGGTGGACAAGGCCACCCTCACCCCCAAAGCCAAGTCGGTCATGGCCCGCACCGCCAAGCTCATCGACGCCTCCCCCGCCACCGCGGTGACAGTGGCCGGCCACGCCGACTCCTCCGGCACCGACGCCATCAACAACCCCCTGTCACTGCGCCGCGCCCAAGCCGTCCAACACGCCCTGACAGCCCTACTGACCAGAAACGGGGTCCGCTTCCACACCGAGGGACACGGCTCACACCGCCCGCTCTACCGCAACGACACCGACGAGGGAAAACGCCGCAACCGCCGCGTCACCGTGACCTTCCCCAAACCCCAGCCCACCACCCAGCAACCAGCGCCCACGACCACCACCGCCACCACCGACCTGACCGGCACCACCACAGCCGACGGCCAACCCATCACCATGAACATCACCGGCCTACGCCGACTACCCGCAGGCCTCGGCCTACTTACCTACACCATCACCAACGAAGGCACCTCCGAAGCCTGGTTCAGAGACCTCCACCACGCCCAAGACTGGGAGGCCTACAAATACCAGGCCGCCACCAACGTCCGCGTGACCGACGTCGCCGCCCGCCGCCAGTACCTGCCCGGCCGCCTCGAGGTCCCCACCGACGACGGCGTGGACCTCTACTGCGCATGCACAGCCGTCTCCGGCGTCCGCATCAGCACCGAGAAATTCGCACCAGGCCAGGCCCGCGAGTTCTGGAACCTCTTCGCCTTACCCGACACCGCCGGCACCCTCAAGGTCAAGATCGGCCCATTCCGCGACCTCCACATCCCCATCCGATGAGGACACGGTTCGTAGGCGACAGCCGCTCGCCCGACACCCTGCCGTCGTCGCCGCGGTGACCCGGTCGGCGGACCTGCTGCGTGAGGGTCGTGGGCTCCTGCTCGACCTCGTCGACCGCGCGGAGGTCCGCGACGCCGCGGCCGGGTGGACCGGACGGTCAACACCGTCACCGCCCGCACGGACCGGGTGGGCGTCGACGCGTCGCTCATCCGGCCCGACGGCTGCGTCGCCTGGGCCTTGCCTACCGGGCAGGACCTCGACGCCACCACGCTGGTGCGTGCGCTGGACACCTGGATCGGGCCAACCGGCCTGAGCGCCGCATTAACGGTCGTCTCAGATTCGCTCGGTATGAAGCAGGCATCAGATGAGCGATGCAACCCGTATGTAGGAGGCTAGTGATGGCAGTCAACGCAGCGCCGTCCGGGGAAGTGCCGGCCGGTCGGTTGGCAGGCCGATGGGTGCCGTGGTTGGTGATTGGCTTGTGGGTGGCGCTGGCAGCGGTCATGGTGCCGCTCAGCGGAAAGTTGAGCTCGGTCACCACCGACAGTGCCGTGGACACCCTGCCGGCCAGTGCCGAGTCCACCAAGGTGGCGGTGCTGGAGGACAGTCTCCCCGGCGGGGACGACAACACGTTCGTCTTCGTGTACCACCGCGCCGGCGGCATGAACGACGCCGACCGCGCGACGGTCGAGCGCCACTACAACACCCTTGCCAAGCGGTACCCGCCGAAAGTGGCGGCCGGCGAGGACGACGAGGGCCCGGCGACGAGACTCTCCACCGACGGCAAGGCGATGATGTTCACCCTCGACGTGAGCACGACCTACGGCGCACCGGAGGCCATCGTCGGCCCGTTGCGTGACGCCGCGAAGGACCGCCCCTCCGGCCTGGAACTCGACGTGACCGGCCCGGCCGCGATCGACGGCGACATGGACGCTGTCTTCGACGGCATCGACCTGCAGGTCTTCCTCACCACCGTCGTCGTCGTCACGCTCCTGCTCATCCTCACCTACCGCAGCCCGGTGTTGTGGTTCATCCCGCTGGTGGCCGTGGGCGCGGCCGCACTGACCGCGATGGCGACCGTCTACCTGCTCGTCAAGGGCTTCGGCATCGTGGTCAACGACCAGAACTCGGCGCTGCTGACGATCCTGGTATTCGGCGTCGGCACGGACTACGCGCTGTTGCTCATCGCTCGATATCGGGAGGCACTGCACCACCACGAGAACGTCCGGGTTGCGATGGTCCACGCGCTACGCGGCGCGGCACCGGCCATCGTCGCGTCCGCGGCCACCGTGGTCGCCGGCCTACTCTGCCTGCTCGTCGCTGACCTGAACAGCACCAGCGGGTTGGGCCCGATCGGCGCGGCCGGCATCCTGTGCGCCTTGGTGGCCATGCTGACGCTGTTCCCAGCGGTACTCGTGGTGCTCGGCAGGCGGATCTTCTGGCCGGCAATCCCGCGGTTCAGCAAGGCCGTGGAGGAGAAGCCGGGGCTGTGGGGACGGCTTGGCACCGCCATCAGCCGCCGCCGGTGGGTGGCGACGCTCGGCTCGCTCGGAGTCCTCGGCGTTCTCGCCATCGGGCTGGCGGGCAACACCGGCGCCCTGCGGGAGCAGGACCAGTTCCTGTCCGCGCCGGAGTCGGTCACCGGCTTCACCGTTCTCCGCCAGCACTTCCCGGAACTCGGCGGCCAGCCGATGACGATCTTCACGCGGCCGGCGTACCAGGAGCGGGTGCTCGACCTCGTCAAGGGCACTCACGGTGTGGCCCTGGCCATCCCGGGTCAGACCAGCGGTGGCTGGGCCGACATCTCCGTGTTCCCGACGGACGCGCCGGACACCGTCGCAGAGTACGACACGATCAAGCGGGTGCGCACCGCCGTACACGCGGTGAGCGGGGCGGAGGCGATCGTCGGCGGGCCGAGTGCGGAGAACCTCGACACCGAGGTGACCACCAGCCGCGACGAGAAGCTGGTGATCCCGCTGGTGCTCGCCGTCGTCCTGATCATCCTCGGGCTGCTGCTGCGCGCGATCGTGGCCCCCCTGGTCCTGATGGCCACCGTGATCGTCTCATTCGCCGCAGCCTTCGGCGGCAGCGTGTTCGTCTTCGACACGATCCTCGGGTTCAAAGGTATCGACTATTCGGTGCCGCTACTGGCATTCCTGTTCCTGGTGGCGCTCGGCGTCGACTACAACATCTTCCTGGCCAGCCGGGCCCGGGAGGAGACCGTGCGTCTCGGCACCAGAGAGGGCATGCTCAAAGCCCTCTCCGCCACCGGTGGCGTCATCACCTCGGCAGGCGTGGTCCTGGCGGCCACATTCGCGGTCCTCGCCACACTTCCGCTGGTGATGCTGATCGAGGTCGGGTTCCTGGTCGCCTTCGGCGTGCTGCTCGACGCCCTGCTGGTGCGGTCGGTCCTGGTGCCCGCCCTCACCCTGCTGATCGGTCGGCGGATCTGGTGGCCGAGCCGGCTATCACGTCCGACGGTGGAGCCGCCGGACGGTCAACAGTCGCTCGCCGACGAGGAGCCCGCGCTGCAACGGTGAGCGCGGCGGCACGGACGAGATCCGGGACGGGGACCCAGTCCCGTCCCGGATATTTCCATGGTCCCGACGGTCGCCGCCCTTTGGTCCTGCGCCGCCGGGGCGGGTCAGCTCACCGCGGTGTCCTCCCCGGCGGTGAGCCGCGCGATCGGGGCGGGCGGGGCCGCGGCCGGAAGGTCGACCCGAAGCAGCGCCCCACCGCGTACGGAGCGGGCGACGGTGGCCCGACCGCCGTGAGCGTCGACGACCCGCTGCACGATCGACAGCCCCAGACCGGATCCCGGCAACGCCCGGGCGCTGTCGGCACGGTAGAACCGGTCGAACACCCGCGGTACGTCGGCGGCGTCGATGCCCGGCCCGGCGTCGTCGACCTCGAGCACCGCCGACGCGCCCTCGGCACGGAGCCGGACCTGGACCGGCTGGTCCGCGGGGGACCACTTGCCGGCGTTGTCGATGAGGTTGAGCACCGCCCGCTGGAGCGCGGCGGGACGCCCGCTCACCCACACGGAGGTCACGTCGAGCGCGACCTCGATGTCGGGCAGGCGGGAACGCGCCCGGGTCGCGGCGGCCACCACCACGTCGGCGAGGTCGAGCAGCTCGGTGCTCTCGTCGCTGACGTCACCGCGCGCCAGGTCGGTCAGCTCGGCGGCAAGGGTGCTCAACTCGGCCACCTGGGCGCCGAGATCGTTGAGCAGCCGGCTCCGACTCTCCGCCGGCAGTGCGCTGTCCAGGGTGCCGCGCCGATCGAGCCGGATCAGCAGCTCGACGTTGAGGCGCAGGCTGGTGAGCGGGGTCTTGAGCTCGTGGGCGGCGTCCTCAGCGAGCAGCCGCTGGGCCCGCCGGGAGTCCCGGAGCGCGGTGAGCATGTCGTTGATCGACTGGATCAGCCGCCGTATCTCCCCACCGCCCTCATCCGGGATGTCGGCGTCGAGATCCTGGGTGCGCGCGACACGTACCGCGGCGGCGGTCAGCCGGTCGATCGGTGCCAGCCCGGTCCGCGCCACGGTCCGCCCGACAAGGGCGCCGCCGACCACACAGAGCAGCCCGATCAGCAGCACGCCCAACCCGAACCGGGTGATCGGGCTGTCGTCGGCGACGCGGGCCACCTGGACCGCGCCGTCGCCAGCCCGCAGTGTGTAGATGAGGTAGCCGTCGTCGCTGTCGTTCGACTCCATCAGATTGGCCGACGCGCCCTGCGCCACGCGCCCGGCGTGCTCGCTGACCGGGGGCAGCGCGGGTTGGCCGGCCGGCGTGCGGGTCGAGCCGTCGGGCAGGACGACCCGCACCAGCCGACCGGATCCGGGATACGGGGGTAGCTCGACCTGCGTCAGACCGGCCCGCTCCGCGTTCGTCGCCAGGACGCGGGAGTCGGCGCGCAGCTGATCCTCGGCGGTGTCCTGCAGCTCCCAGTCCAGCATCTCGATGGCCACCTGCAAGGCCACGAACACGCTGACCGCGATGGCCGTAGCCGCGATCACCGTCAGCCTGGTCCGCAGGGACCGCCGCCGCCACCACCGGGTCAGCCGGCGCGGTTCCCGGCCGGCGGGCCTGCTCACGGAGGAGTCTCCCGCAACGTGTATCCCAGGCCGCGCAGGGTGTAGATCAATCGCGGCTCACCCTCAGCCTCCATCTTGCGACGTAGGTAGCTCACATATACCTGGAGGTTGTTGGCGGTGGTGCTCATGTCGAAGCCCCAGATCGCCTCGAACAGCGCGTCGCGGGTCAAGACCCGGGTCGCGTTGCGCAGGAGGACCTGCAGGAGGGAGAACTCGGTCCGGGTCAGGCGCAGCGGCCGCCCGCCACGCCACGCCTCGAACCTGTCGGGATCGAGCCGGACGTCGGCGAACGACAGGATCTGCGACTCCCCGTCGGTCGGCGTCCGCCGGCGCAGCAGGGCCCGCACCCGGGCCAGCAACTCCTCGGTGGCGAACGGCTTGGGCAGGTAGTCGTCGGCGCCCGCGTCCAGCCCCGCGACCCGGTCGGAGACCTGGTCACGGGCGGTCAGCATCAGCACCGGCAGATCCCGCCCCGCGGCCCGCAACCGCCGGCAGGTCTCCAGCCCGCCGAGGCGGGGCATCATCACATCGAGGATCAGCAGATCCAGCGTGTCACCGCCGGCCTCACCGACCCCGTCGAGCACGGCGAGACCGTTGGCGACGGTGCTTGTGTCGTAACCCTCGACCTGAAGCACCCGCTCCAGCGACTCACGGATGGCCGCGTCATCATCCGCGATCATGATCCGCACGCCGGACCGCCCCCTTCCAGCCGATGCTTTTGCCGCTCATCGTCCCCGATCAACCTGAGGCCAGGATTAGAGCGTCGCCGGGGACCGCGCTCTTACGGAACCTGAGAAATGGACCAGGCTTCGCCCTGCGGACCTACACGCATCTCCTGCCGACCAGCAAGGACCGAACGCGCCGAGCCATCGCCACCGCGTTCGGTGCGGACCAGGCCGACAAGGACGACCCGGAAGCCGCTGACGGCCTGATCATCGTTCAGCGGCCTTCCGGACGACCTCAGGTGCAGGTAAGGGCGCCTGCGCCAGTTACTTGGCGTTGAAGTAGTTGGCCTCCGGGTGGTGGACCACGATCGCGTCGGTGGCCTGCTCCGGCATGAGCTGGAACTCCTCGGACAGCTCGACCCCGATCCGGTCCGCGCCGAGCAGGTCCACGATCTTCGCCCGGTCCTCCAGGTCGGGGCAGGCCGGGTAGCCGAACGCGTACCGGCAGCCCCGGTAGTCGTTGTGCAGGATGCCGGCCAGATCCGCCGGGTCGTCGTGCCCCAGCGGACGGCCGTCGGGCAGGGTCATCTCGGCGCGGATGCGCTGGTGCCAGTATTCGGCGAGGGCCTCGGTGAGCTGCACGGAGAGCCCGTGGACCTCCAGGTAGTCGCGGTACTCGTTGCGGGCGAACAGCTTCGCCGCGTACTCGCTGACCGGCTGGCCGACGGTGACCAGTTGCAACGCGACCACATCGAGCTGGTCGCCCTGGGGTTTGAAGAAGTCCGCCAGGCAGAGCCGCCGCTCCTGCCGCTGCCGGGGGAAGGAGAACCGGGCGCGCTCCGCGTGCCCGTTCTCGTCGAGCACCACCAGGTCATTGCCCTCGGAGTACGCGGGGAAGTAGCCGTACACCACGGCTGCCTCAAGGACCTGGTCGGCGATCAGCCGGTCCAGCCAGTACCGCAGGCGCGGCCGGCCCTCGGTCTCGACCAGTTCATCGTAGGAGGGTCCGCTACCGCCCCGGGCGCCGCGCAGCCCCCACTGCCCGGAGAAGGTGGCCCGCTCGTCGAGCAGCGCCGCGTAGTCGGCCATCGGCACGCCCTTGACGACGCGGGTGCCGAAGAACGGCGGGGTGGGCACCGCCACGTCGGCGGCCACGTCGGAGCGGACCGAGGAGTCGTGCAGTTCCGGCAGCGACGTGGTGACCATCGAGCGCTGCCGTTCCCGGCGGGCCCGCCGGGCCGCGAGAGCCGCCTCCCGCTCCGGGTCGATCACCGGGGCGCCGCCGCGCTTGGCGGTCATCACCCGGTCCATCAGGGACAGACCCTCGAAAGCGTCGCGCGCGTAGTGCACCTGCCCGGGGAACGTCGACCGCAGGTCGTCCTCGACGTACGCGCGGGTCAGCGCCGCCCCGCCCAGCAGGACCGGCCAACGTTCCGCGACCCCGCGCGTGGCCATCTCGGCCAGGTTCTCCTTCATGATGACTGTGCTCTTCACCAGCAGCCCGGACATGCCGATCGCGTCGGCGCGGTGCTGCTCGGCGGCGTCCAGGATGGCGCTGATCGGCTGCTTGATGCCGATGTTCACCACTTCGTAGCCGTTGTTGGACAGGATGATGTCGACCAGGTTCTTGCCGATGTCGTGCACGTCGCCGCGCACGGTGGCGAGCACGATGCGGCCCTTGCCGCCGTCCTCGAGGGTCTCCATGTGCGGCTCCAGGTAGGCCACCGCGGTCTTCATCACCTCGGCGGACTGGAGCACGAACGGCAACTGCATCTGGCCGGAGCCGAACAGCTCACCGACCACCTTCATGCCGTCCAGCAGGATGTCGTTGATGATCGACAGCGGGGACCGGCCGCCGGCCATCGCCTCGTCCAGGTCGGCCTCCAGGCCGTTGCGCTCACCGTCGATGATCCGCCGCTTGAGCCGCTCGTCCAGTGGCAGCGCCGCCAGCTCCTGCGCCCGGCTGGCCCGGGCGCTTGTGACGTCGACACCCTCGAAGAGCTCCAGGAAACGCTGCACCGGGTCGTACCCCTCGCGACGCCGGTCGTACACCAGGTCCAGGGCGACCTCGCGCTGCTCGTCGGGGATCTTCGACATCGGCAGGATCTTGCTGGCGTGCACGATCGCCGAGGTCAGGCCGGCCTGCACGCACTCGTGCAGGAACACCGAGTTGAGCACCTGCCGGGCCGCCGGGTTGAGCCCGAAGGAGATGTTCGAGATGCCCAGGGTGAAGTTGACACCCGGGTAGCGGCGGGAGATCTCCCGGATCGCCTCGATCGTCTCGAGGCCGTCGCGGCGGGTCTCCTCCTGCCCGGTGGCGATCGGGAAGGTCAGCGCGTCGATCAGGATGTCGGCGCGGTCCATGCCCCACCGGCCGGTCAGGTCGTCGATCAGCCGGGCCGCGACCCGGACCTTCCACTCCTGGGTACGGGCCTGCCCCTCCTCGTCGATGAGCAGCGCCACCACCGACGCGCCGTGCTCGCGGACGATCGGCATCACCCGCGCGTACCGGGATTCGGGGCCGTCGCCGTCCTCGAAGTTCACCGAGTTGACCACGCAGCGGCCGCCGAGCATCTCCAACCCGGCCTCCACCACGTTCGGCTCGGTGGAGTCCAACATGATCGGCAGGGTGGACGCGGTGGCGAACCGGCCGGCCAACTCCCGCATGTCCTGCGTGCCGTCGCGGCCGACGTAGTCCACGCAGAGGTCGAGCAGGTGCGAGCCGTCGCGCGCCTGACTGCGGGCGATCTCCACACAGGCGCGCCAGTCGCCGGCGAGCATCGCCTCCCGGAACGCCTTCGAACCGTTGGCGTTGGTCCGCTCCCCCACCATCAGCACCGACGCGTCCTGGGCGAACGGCACCGGGTGGTACACCGAGGAGACGCCCGCCTCGTGCTGGGGTTCGCGGGCCGGGGCGGTGACGCCGTGCAGCCGCTCGGACAGCACCCGGATGTGCTCCGGGGTGGTGCCGCAGCAGCCGCCGACCAACCCCACGCCGTACTCGGTGATGAACCGGTCCAGGGCCTCGCCCAGCTCCACGGGGCTCAGTGGGAAGTACGCCCCGTCAGCGGTGAGCACCGGCAGGCCGGCGTTCGGCATCACCGACAGCGGGATGCGGGAGTGTTGCGACAGGTAGCGCAGGTGCTCGCTCATCTCGGCCGGACCGGTCGAGCAGTTGAGCCCGATCAGGTCCACGCCGAGCGGCTCGATCGCCGCGAGGGCCGCCCCGATCTCGCTGCCGACCAGCATCGTGCCGGTGGTCTCCACGGCCACGTGACAGATGATCGGCACCGACTGACCCAGCTCGGCCATCGCCCGCTTCGACCCGACCACGGCCGCCTTGACCTGGAGCAGGTCCTGGCAGGTCTCGATGATCAAGGCGTCCGCGCCGCCGACGATCAGACCCGCGGCGTTCTCCTGGTAGGCATCGCGCAGCGTCGAGTAGTCGGCGTGCCCGAGGGTGGGCAGCTTGGTGCCCGGCCCGATCGAACCGAGCACGAATCGGGGACGCTCCGGGGTGCTGGCCGCGTCGGCGGCCTCCCGGGCGATCCGGGCGCCCGCCTCGGACAGCTCCCGGATGCGCTGCGGGATGTCGTACTCGGCGAGGTTGGCGAGGTTGGCGCCGAAGGTGTTGGTCTCCACGCAGTCCGCGCCGGCGGCCAGGTAGGCGTCGTGCACCCCGCGCACCACGTCCGGGCGCGTGACGTTGAGGATCTCGTTGCAGCCCTCCAGCCCGTCGAAGTCGTCGAGCGTGAGGTCCGCGGCCTGCAGCATCGTGCCCATCGCGCCGTCGGCGATGAGAATTCGCTCGGCCAGCACATCCATCAATGAAGTCCGCACCCGTTCAGGTTAGTGCGATTCCGCCGGACTCCAGGCCCACACTCGGGCGATCCCCTATTGTGTCACCGGGATCACCCTGTCTGGTTCGTTCGGGTATGACCGGCTGTCGGAGCGGCCGACCGGCGCGGCCGACGGGCCGCACCCTCGCCCTGCACGTAGGCTGACGGACGTGAAGGACAACAGGGACGCCGCCGTGCCCCACGGTATGACGACCGGGCGCGGTCCCGGCGCCAGCCGCGACGAGCAGGGTGAGGTGACGGCGTGACCGAGTTCGACGGACTGCCGGTGCTGCGGTCCCCGGTGGCGATCGCCGCGTTCGAGGGCTGGAATGACGCCGCCGACGCGTCCACCGCCGCGGTCGAGCACCTGGAGCAGGTCTGGAACGCCCGGCAGATCGCCGAGCTGGATCCGGAGGACTTCTACGACTTCCAGGTCAGCCGGCCCACCATCACCATGGCCGACGGGGAGACCCGCCGGGTGGAGTGGCCGACGACCCGCTTCATGGTGGCCAGCCCGGAGGGCACCGACCGGGACGTGGTGCTGATCCGCGGCATCGAGCCGAGCATGCGCTGGCGGACGTTCTGCGAGCAGGTGCTGGAGATCTGCCACAGCCTGGAGGTGGAACGGGTGGTGCTGCTCGGCGCGTTGCTGGCCGACGTGCCGTACACCCGGCCCCTGCCGATCAGCGGCAGCGCCTCCGACGCGCAGGCCGCCGAGCGCTACCAGCTCACCCCCACCCGGTACGACGGGCCGACCGGCATCGTCGGCGTGCTGCACGACGCCTGCACCCGCGCCGAGGTGGACGCCGTCTCGTTCTGGGTGCACGTGCCGCACTACGCCAACAACCCGCCCTGCCCGAAGGCCACCCTCGCGCTGCTGCACCGCGTCGAGGAGGTCGTCGACCTGCCGGTGCCGATGGCCGACCTGGCCGAGGAGTCGGCCGAGTGGGAGCAGCGGGTGCGCAGCGCCGCCGAGCAGGACGCCGAGCTGGGCGAGTACGTCCGTGAGCTGGAGGAACGGGTCGGCGACGAGGGGATCACCCCGTTGACCGGTGACGAGATCGCCCAGGAGTTCGAGAAGTACCTGCGCCGCCGGGGTGGTTCCGCCGGTCCCACGGCCGGCTCCTGGTAGCACTGTTCCGCTGCGGGCCTTCGGACCTTTTGTGGTTCGAAGGCCCGTTTTCGCGTGTCCGGGGTAGCGCCGTCACACCCGCTGGGGCATCCTAGGAACCTAGATGTGATCAAGGAGGCGGGTGTGCAGATCAATCCCGGGGCCGCCGAGTTCCCGCACCGACAGATCGCCGCGCAGCTCAAGGCCCAGGTCCGCCGCGGCGACTGGGGACCCGGCGAGCGGCTGCCGTCCATCCCGGCCATCGCCGAGATGTTCGGCGTCGCCAAGCAGACAGTGCAACGCGCCGTCGACCAGCTGCGGGTCGAGGGCATCCTGATCACCAAACCCGGCTCCGGCACGTACGTCCGGGGCACCCGCCGCCGCCTCAACCGCCTCTCCCGAGGCCGGTACGGCGGCTTCCGCGGCTACCACACCGACCTGGCCGCCCGATACCGTCAACAACTCGTCTCCGTCGGGCACGCCCCCGCCCCCGCCGAGGTGGCCGACGCCTTCGGCGTGTCCGACGGCACCGACCTGCTCTGCCGCCGACACCTCGTCCGCACCGACGACTCCCCCGTCGAGGTGGGCGCCTCCTGGTTCCTGCCCCGCGACACCGCCGGCACCTCGCTGGAGCGCACCGAGGCGTTCGGCCGGCCGCTCTACCAGGAGGCCGAGGAAGCCACCGGACGGCGGTACGCCTCGGCCACCGACACGATCAGCGCCCGCCAGCCGAGCCGGGAGGAGGCCGAAACCCTCCAGATCCGACCGGACACCCCCGTACTGCACCTGCTGCACGTCGCCTACGACGCGCACCGCAAGCCGATCGAGGTGTCCCAGGCGACCTGGCCCGGCCCGATGACCACCCTCACCGAGGAGTACAAGATCCCCGGCCCAACGCCCGACCCGGAACCCGACCCCGGCCTGGTCCTGGGCTAGCCGTCACCCACGGCCCTGCCCCACCCTGGCCCGGCCTGGCCCGGCCCGGCCCGGCCTGGCCCGTCGATCTTGCACTTTCTGTCGCCCTTTGGCCCCGGCTTGGCAACTTTCGTGACGTCAGAATGTGCAAGATCGACGGCGAGGCGTTGGGGCGCGGCCCGCAGCGTCAGGCCCCGCCCCGAGCGGGGCGAGGGCCCGAGCCAGCGCGGGGCCTGAGCCCGAGCCACGCTGGGGATTAGAGGCGGATGCCCAGGAGGGCGTCCACCGTCTTGGCGAAGAGGGCGGGCGCTTCGGGATCGTCCGTGGCGCCGGCGAGGGTTGCCTCGGCCCAGCGGTCGGCTGCGGCCAGGGCGCCGGGGGTGTCCAGGTCGTCGGCCAGGCGTGCGCGTACCTCGGCCAGCAGCTCAGCCCCGGACGGCCCGGCGGGCGCGGCGGCGGCCCGCCGCCAACGGTCCAGGCGCTCGTACGCGGCGGTGAGCAGGTCGTCGGTCCAGGTGCGGTCGCTGCGGTAGTGCCCGGAGATCAGCGCCAGCCGGATCGCCATCGGGTCGACCTTGTCGGCGCGCAGCCGGGACACGAAGACCAGGTTGCCGCGGGACTTGGACATCTTCTCGCCGTCCAGGCCGATCATCCCGGCGTGGACGTAGTGCTCGGCGAACGGCGCCTGGCCGGTGAGCCGCTCGGCGTGCGCGGCGGACGCCTCGTGGTGCGGGAACAGCAGGTCGTTGCCGCCACCCTGCACGTCGATCCGGTCGCCGAGCAGGTTGAGCGCGATCACCGCGCACTCGATGTGCCAGCCGGGGCGGCCCGGGCCCAGCTCGCCGCCCGGCCAGGACGGCTCGCCGTCGCGGGCGCCGCGCCACAGCAGCGGGTCCAGTGGGTCGCGCTTGCCGGCCCGGTCGGGGTCGCCGCCGCGCTCGGGGAAGATCTCCAGCATCTGCTCACGGGTCAGGTTCGACTCGTAGCCGAAGCGGGGCGTGGCGGAGATGTCGAAGTAGACGTCGCCGGTGCCGTCGTCGAGCCGGTACGCGGCGCCGTCCTTGAGCAGCACCTCGACCTTGTCGGCGATGTCCGGGATCGACTCGACCGCGCCCACGTAGTGCGCCGGCGGGATGATCCGCAGCGCCTCCATGTCCTCCCGGAACAGCGCCGTCTCGCGCATCGCCAGGACCACCCAGTCCTCGCCGTCGCGGGCGGCCCGCTCCAGCAGTGGGTCGTCGATGTCGGTGACGTTCTGCACGTAGCGCACCGGGCGGCCGGCGTCGCGCCACATCCGCTGCACCAGGTCGAACGTGATCATGGTGGCGGCGTGGCCGAGGTGGGTGGCGTCGTACGGGGTGATGCCGCAGACGTACATGCTCCCCGCGTCGGCTGGCTCACTCGAGTGGACACCCTGCCGCGCCGAGTCGTACAACGCCAGTGGCTCGCCCCTGCCCGGCAGCCGTGGCACCTCGTGTCCCGCCCAAGACTCCATGGGATCAGCCTAGCCAGCCCGGCGACGACGCCGGAGCACCCCACGAGTGATCAAGATGACAGCCGTTCACATGGGCGGCCAGGGCATCGCCGGCCAGTCCTCCGGAGGCTGGGGGAAGCTGCCGGTCTCGCGCAGCCGGTCGACCCGGGCGGCCACCTCGGCCACCTCGCTGATCGTCAGGTGGTCGGCCAGCTCCGCGCCGAGCGCACCGGCGACCTGCCCGGCCAGCGCGTCGAGCATCTCCACGGCGTCCGCGGGCAGCCGCTTACCAGCCCAGCCCCAGAGCACAGTGCGCAGCTTGTCCTCCACGTGGAAGCTCACCCCGTGGTCGACGCCGTAGATCCGGTCGTCGGCACCGACGAGCACGTGACCGCCCTTACGGTCGGCGTTGTTGAGCACCGCGTCGAGCACCGCGAGCCGGGCCAGCCGCGGGTCGTCGGCATGGGCGAGGGCGTACGCGGCGCCGTCGTCGTCCCGGGCAGCGGCGATCGGGATCCAGCGCGGCGGCAACTCCCCGGCGGGCAGGAAACCGACAAGCGGTTCGGCGTCCTCCGGCTCGTCGATCCACAGCTGGCAGGAGCCGGGGCCGAACGGGCCGTCCCGCAGCACTGTGGGCGGCACCAGGTCCCATCCGGTGGCCCGGGAGACCAGGTACGCCGAAACCTCCCGACCGGCCAGGGTGCCGTCGGGGAAGTCCCAGAGGGGGCGCTCGCCCCGGACCGGCTTGTAGACGCAGCGGGCGGTCAGCCCGTCCAGGGTCAGGATGCCGCGCAGCGTCGTGTTCGACGCGTCGACCAGCCGACCCTCCAGGTCGAGGACGCCGTCACGCAGCAGCCGCAGCGCGGCGTCGCCGTCCTGGCGAGGCTGGAGGCCGGACGAGGTCACCGGTGATAACCGTTGTGCCGCGGGCAGAGGTGCCCGGCGGGGTCCAACGGTTGGCCGCAGAGCGGGCACGGTGGCCGGCCCGCGTTGACCACTCGCCGGGCCCGCTCGATGAACTGGCGGGTCGCCTGCGGGGTGAGCCGGACCCGGAGCCGATCCAGGTCCTCGTCCGGCTCGTCGTCCTCGTCGTCGTCCTCGTCGTCGTCCTCGTCGCCGAGCTCGACCTCGGGCTCCACCTCGCCCGCCGCGATCGCCTCGATCACCACTGTCGCGGTGTCCACGTCGAAGGCCAGCCCGAGGGTCCCGACCCGAAACTCCTCGTCGACGGGAGTGTCCAGTGGCTCGTTGTCGCCGATCACCGCCGCCAGCTCGGGCAGGTCCACCCCGAAGCGACGCTGCGCCTCGGTGAGCAGCTCCTCGAGCTTCTCGGCGAGCAGGGAAACCTGGACCTTCTCCAGCGCGACGCTGACCAGCCTGCCGCCGCCGCGGGCCTGCAGGAAGAACGTGCGCTCCCCCGGCGGCCCGACAGTCCCGGCGACGAACCGCTCCGGCGGTTCGAAGGCGTGCACCTGGTGGGTCATACCCACGACCCTATCCGGCCCGCCTTGGCCTCGCGCACCCCACCGACGCGAATCGCCACGGCGACGGCGCGCCCGGCGTACCAGGGACTAAACCCGGGCGTGGCGGCCTTGCCGGCGTGCGCTGACGCCCCGGCCGGGGGTGCTGTCGTGACGCGCCTCACCGCGACGCACCCGCCCCACCGCCGACGGCCGCGTCCGAGTCGGCCACGCGGTTCGCGCGCCGACGCCGCTTGGCCGGCGGCGGCACCAGTGCCGCCAGGTCGCCGCCGGTGTCGTTGAGCCGCACCAGAAACGGACGCAGCGGCGTGAACCGGATCGCCGTCACCGACGCCGGGTCGGCCACGATCCGCTGGAAGGCATCCAGGTGTACGCCGAGCGCGTCCGCCACGATGGCCTTGATCACGTCGCCGTGGCTACACGCCAGCCAGACCGCCTCCGGCCCGTGTTCGGCGCTCACCCGGGCGTCCCAGGAGCGCACCGCCGCCACGGCACGCGCCGCCATCGCCGCCATCGCCTCCCCACCCGGGAAGACCGCCGCGCTGGGGTGCTGCTGGACGACCGGCCAGAGCGGCTCCTTGGCGAGCTTCTTCAGCGGCTGCCCCTCCCAGCTGCCGTAGTCGCACTCGATCAGCCCGTCCTCGACCACCGGGGCGGCCTGCGGGAGCGCCAACTCCAGGGTCTGCCGGCACCGGATGAGCGGGCTGGTCACCACGGCCGCCAGTGGCACCGCCCGCAGCCGCTCGCCGACCGCTGTGGCCTGGGCACGGCCGGTGTCGTCCAACTCGACCGGCTGGCGGCCGGCGAGGCCACCGTCGGCGTTCGCTGTGGTTCGGCCGTGTCGCAGAAGAAGAAGGGTCGCCACGGGACCACCCTATGACCTGGGCCCCGCGCCGGGCCGTGGCGGGCTCCGGAGGCACCGCCCGGGGTCATGCCGGGCGGCGACCCGACGACTGCGGCCCTCGGCTCCGCCCGCGGGCGGAGCCGAGGGCCGTCGGCAGGTCGGTCAGGTGGCGTCGATAGTGCCGGTCAACAGCAGGGCCAGGACCAGGGTGCCCAGCGCGACCCGGTACAGCACGAAGACGTACAGGGTGTGGTGGGCGACGTAGCGCAGCAGCCAGGCGATGGCCGCGTAGCCGATGGCGAACGCGATGACGGTGGCCACGAGCGTCTGGGCCACGGTAGGCACGGACGTGCCCGGGGCGGACGGCTCGAAGACGTCACCGAGGCTGAACACGCCGGACATCACCACCGCCGGGATGGCCAGCAGGAACGAGTACCGTGCCGCCGCCTCCCGGGTCAGGTTGAGCAGCAGGCCGGCGGTGAGCGTGCCGCCGGAGCGGGACACCCCGGGGACCAGCGCCATGGCCTGGGCGAAGCCCATCACGACGCCGTCCTTCATCCGGAAATTCTCCAGGGTGCGGGTCTGCCGCCCCCAGTACTCGGCGAACGCCAGCACGAACGCGAACACGATGAGCGTGGTCGCCACCACCCACAGGTTGCGCCCGGCGGTCTTGATCTGGTCCTTGAACAGGAAGCCGAACAGCCCGATCGGGATCGAGCCGACGATCACGTACCAGCCCATCCGGTAGTCGAGGCTGGAGCGCACCGACTTGTCCCTGATGCCGACCAGCCACGTCCGGGTGATCCGCCAGATGTCCTTCGCGAAGTAGATCAACACGGCCGCTTCCGTGCCGAGCTGGGTGACAGCGGTGAACGACGCGCCGGCGTCCCGGTCGAAGAAGATCGCCGAGGTGATCCGCAGATGCCCCGACGAGCTGACCGGAAGAAACTCGGTCAGTCCCTGGACGATGCCCAGGACGATGGCCTCGACCCAGGTCACTCGCCGACTCCCGAGAGGTCGAGAGCCTCGGCGACGGTACGCAGGGTCTGCACACCGCTGTCCCGGTCGGCCACGAAGAGGGTCACCGACAGCGTGGTGACGCCGGCGGCGGCGTACTCCCGCATCCGCTCGGCGATGCGCTCCTTCGGGCCGAGCAGCGAGGTGCGGTCGATGAACTCCATGGGTACGGCGGCGGCGGCGTCGCGCTGCCGCTTGGCCAGGTACAGGTCCTGCACCTCGCGGGCGGCGTCGCCGTAGCCCATCCGGGTGGCGAGCTGGTTGTAGAAGTTCTGCTGCCGGCTGCCCATGCCGCCCACGTAGAGCGCGGCGTACCAGCGGACGAGTTCGGCGCAGGAGGCCACGTCGTCGCCGATCACCACGGGCACCGACGGCACCACGTCGAACCCGGCCAGCTCCTTGCCGACCTTGGCCCGGCCGGCGCGCACCGAGGCGAGCTGCTCCTCGGCGAACTCCGGGGCGTAGAACACGGCCAGCCAGCCGTCCGCGATCTCGCCGGCCAGCTCCAGGTTCTTCGGGCCGACAGCGGCCAGGTAGATCGGTATGTGCTCGCGTGGTGGGTGGAAGCCCAGACGCAGGGCCTTGCCCGGCCCGTCCGGCAGCGGCAGCGTGTAGTGCTCGCCGTCGTACGCCACCTCCTTGCGGGCGATGGCCAGCTTGACGATGTCGACGAACTCGCGGGTCCGGGCCAGCGGCTTGGCGAAACGCACGCCGTGCCAGCCCTCGGACACCTGCGGGCCGGAGACGCCCAGGCCGAGCCGGAACCGGCCGCCGGAGAGCGCGTCGATCGTGGCGGCGGTCATGGCGGTGGCCGCCGGCGTACGGGCGGGGATCTGCATCACCGCGGCGCCGACGTCGATCCGTTCGGTCTGGCCGGCCATCCAGGCGAGCATGCTGGGCGAGTCGGAGCCGTACGCCTCCGCCGCCCACACCACCGAGTAGCCCAGCCGGTCCGCCTCCTGGGCCAGCGCCAGGTGGTCGGCAGGTGTGCTCCACGCCGTCTGGTATCCGAGACTGAGCCCGAGTCGCACTGGTCCTCCCCCATCCGTGGCACAGGTCGCCCCAGGTTACGCAATGCCGATAACGGACTCGATCACCGGCTCGACACCTTTGATCCCCCCTCCATCGGGGCAGCCCGGGGCGGCGGAACCGGCAGAACCGGCAGAGATACGGGAGCGAGGATATCGGTGGCGGCAGGTTCGAAATAAGGTTCACCCATGCAACAGCGACCGCTCGGCCGAAGCGGGCTGGCGGTTTCGCGGCTCGCGCTCGGCACCATGACCTGGGGCCGGGACACCGACGCCGACGATGCGGCCGCTCAGCTGAAGAGTTACCTCGACGCGGGCGGCAACCTGATCGACACCGCCGACGTGTACGGCGACGGCGACGCCGAGTCGGTGATCGGCTCGCTGCTGGGCTCCCTCGTGCCCCGCGAGGATCTGCTGATCGCCACCAAGGCCGGGTTGCGCCCCGGCAGTGGCCGACGCCGGGACGGCTCCCGGGGGCACCTGCTGCGGACGTTGGACGCGTCGCTGCGCCGGCTCGGCACCGACCACGTCGACCTGTTCCAGGTGCACGGGTACGACCCGGACACCCCGCTGGAGGAGACCCTGGCCGCCCTGGACCACGCGGTGGCCAGCGGCAAGGTCCGCTACGTCGGGGTGTCGAACTTCTCCGGCTGGCAGACCGCGCGGGCCGCCGCCTGGCAGGCCGCCTGGCCGGGGCGTGCGCCAGTGGTCGCGTCCCAGGTGGAGTATTCGCTGCTGGAGCGGGGCGTGGAGCGGGAGGTGCTGCCCGCGTGTGACGCGCTCGGCCTCGGGGTGCTGCCCTGGTCCCCGTTGGGCCGGGGTGTGCTCACCGGCAAGTACCGGCACGGCCGTCCGGGCGACTCCCGGGCCGCCTCGCCGCACTTCGAGCGGTTCGTCTCGACATACCTGGAGCCGCGCTGCTCCAGCATCGTGGAGGCGGTGGCCACCGCGGCCGGCGGGCTGGGGGTGTCGCCGCTGGAGGTGGCGTTGGCGTGGATCCGGGACCGGCCCGGCGTGACCGCGCCGATCCTCGGCGCCCGCACGGTCGGGCAGCTGCTCGGCGCGCTCGCAGTGGAACGGATCACCCTGCCCGAGGAGATCACCACCGCGCTGGACGACGTCTCCGCGGTGCCGGTCGGCTACCCCGAACGCGACGGCTGACCGCCCAACCGGGTCACGGCTGGCCCGCGCGCCGGGTCACGCCTGGCCCACGCGCCGGGTCACGGCTGGGGGCGCTGGCCGGGGAGGTCGTGGATCGCGGTCAGGAAGCGCGACTGGTCGTCGCGGAGCGCGGGCTGGGTGAGCCGGATCCACGAGCCGTCGTCGAAGACGATCGTGGACGTCAGCTGTACGAGCCCGGTCGCGCCGCGCTCCGAGTCGACCCGGGCCACCCGGTCGCGCCGCACACTCCACAGCACCCGCGGTTGCCGTCGGTCGGGCCGGTCGGCGTCCGGCCGGGAGCCCATCCGCAGCAGGTGCAGGTGGGTGTCGGTCACCGCCAGCGGTGTGCCGCTGTAACGCTCCAGGAAGAGCAACAGGCTGCCGGCGAGGGTGGCGAGGTCGCCGCTGAAGACGAACCGACGACGGTACGCGATCTCGGCCAACTGCTCGGCCAGCGGGCGGTACAGGCTGAGCCGGAACAGGGCGCGGAACGCCTCCTGCTCCTCGGTGAGCGGAATGGGATCCCGCTGCACCCGCTGGTGTGGTGGGGCCGGCTCCGGTTCGGCCGCCTCCGGCACACCGGCCGCGATGGCGCCGGCGTTGCCGGGCAGCAACAGCACGCCCGCGGCCAGCCGGACCGGCGTCAGCACCGCGTCCACCCAGACCACCGGGTTGACGATGTTGAGCAGACCGAACAGCACCTTCGGGTCGAGCGAGTCGACGAACTCGTCGGCCATCACATCGCCGAGCTGCCGACCGGCCTTGTGGGTCTGCGGGGCGCGGACCGGGCCGAGCCCCACGTACCGCAGCTCCTGACCGGGCAGCAGTGGCGCGACGAGAGCACGTTCGGGTTCGTCGCTGGTGCGGAGTTCGTCGCGCAGCTCACGGGCCTTGTCCCGGGCGGCCCGCGCGCCGCCGAGCACCGCGTCGGCGAACCGACCGAGCCGGCCTCGCTCCCCTGCCGTCACGCGTTCCTCCCTAACGGCCCGCCGGCTGACCCGCCGGCGGTTGCCCGAAGACATTCTGGTCGATCCACTCTGCCCCGCCCTGCACCGCCTGGTCGACCTGGTCGCCGACCTGGTCGCTGCCGGGAACGGAGAGCCCGCTGGTCAACGCGACGGTCCCCCAGGTGACGCCGTGCACGACCGAGTTCGGCACGTTCCACGGCAGGTTCGTCGCCCAGTCTCGGGCGATCACCCGGGCGCCGTCGGCGACCCCGTGCGCCCGCAGCGCGGCGGCCCGGTCGAGGGCGCCCATGTCGAACGGGGAACCTGACTTGCCCAGCTTGTAGGTGCCCTTCGTGGGGTCGAGGAACTTGTGGAACCACTTGTCGGCCTTGCCGGCGGCGTGCCGCTTGTCGGCGTACTTCTGGCCGGTGCGCAGCTTCTTCTGCATGTCGACAAGCTTGTCGAGGTGCGTACGCAGCTTGCGCAGATACAGCATGACCCGCTGGAGCAGGCGGATGACCTTCTGCAGATGCGTCGCCAACGGCCGGATGACCTTCAGCATCCGGGTGAGCACGATCATGCCCCTGGCCACGGCGACGCCCATGCCGGCCACCCAGGACGCCCCGGCGGTGAACGGCGCCATCAGCAACGCCGTCACCAGGGTGACGAGCAGGAAATTCACGAATTCGACGCAGAGGTCGACGAGCACGTCGTGCACGGTCTGCAGGCCGTCAGCGACACTGCGCAGGTACTCGGCGGTAGCGGCGAACTGCTCGGCGACGTCGAGCATCTGCTGCTCGACCTCGGTCAGCCGCTGCCCGTACGCCACCCCGGAGGGTGAGCGCCACCCAGCCTGCGCGGACTCGCGGACGCCGCGGTGCCCCTGCGCCAGGTCACGCACCTGCGCGGCCAGCGCGTCCCACTCGGCGGCCTTCGCGCGCAGCACGGCGGGCTCGCCGTCGACCATGTCGACGAGCTGGATGAGTGGCCAGGCCAGGGTCCGGCAGACGCTGTTGACGGCGTCCTCCACCCCGGAGAGTGCGCTGTCCAGGCCGTTCCACAGTTGAACGGCGCTGCCGGCCGGCCCGCTCATCCGGGCAACCCCGACTGGATGGCCTTGAACCCGGCGTCGAGGTCCCGTTCGTTGTGCTCGTACGCCTCGGCCGTGTCGGCCAACGCCGTGGCGACCCGGCCGAACGCGGCGTTCGCGGCGGCGAACAGCTCCTTGCCGCCGGTGACCTGCTCGGCGTACTTGTCGCGGAGCATGTCGCTGGCGAACGGCAGGTGGCCGAAGGCGTCCGACGGCACGTCGCCGGCCGAGACGATCTGCCCCTCCAGCGCGGCGAGCGAGCTGGCGACCTGCTTGGCGGTTGTCTCCAGTCGACGGACCGCCTGCACGTCGACATCGATATCCGGTGGCATGCCGTTCCTCCCCCATGAGTCGAGCGCACCGACGATACGATCTCCCGGCCGCCGGGCACCACCCGGTCGCACGATTCACGGGGAGGAATCTCATGACGGACCCGTCGTCCGCGTTCGACGCGCTCGCCGGGCGGATCGCCGACATCGAGCGCCGGTTCGCGGGCCTCCGCGACGACCTGGCCGAGCTGTCCGGCACCGCGGCCGACGAGAGCGGGCTGGTCTCGGCAACCGTCGACGCCACCGGCGCGCTGACCGGCCTCACCTTGGCGCCCGCCGCCCTGCGCACCGGCACGGAGGGGGTGGCCGAGTTGGTGCTCGACGCGTACCGGCGGGCACGCGAGGTCGCCTCCGGGCACGTCGACGAGCACACCGAGGGGTTGGACGTCGCGCTCGGCGCCGGGCTCGGCGACCTGTTCGGCACGCCTGGCGACTTCTCGGCACTGGGCCGGCTGGAGGAGACCGTGGCCCGGCTCGGGAGGCTGGACGACCGCCTGCCCGGCCCACCGGCGTGACGTCGCCGTCGCCGACCTGGCCGGAGATCGCCGCTCGGCTGCGGGACACCGTCGCCCGCTGCGACCGGGACACCGACCTGGAGCTCACCGCCGGTCCGCGCGGGATCCGGCTGCTGGTGCGCCGCCACGTGGTGCGGGTGGTCTGCCCCGACCACGACAACGCACGCCTGGCGGCGCTCGGCTGGCACCGCCCGACCGGCGACGAGGGCTGGTGGTACGAGGCACCGCGCACCCCGGAGCAGGTGGAGCGGCTCAGCGCGTTCGTGGCCCGTACCGCCGCCGAGGTGTTGACCGACGACCCCGGCGCACTCTCCTGCCGGGCGGTGCCACCGGCGGCGAGCCCTGGCCCGGCGGTGCAGGCCACACGGCCTGGACCCGCGGCGCAGGCCGCACGACCTGGCCCGGCGCCCGTCGAGGCGGCGGAGCCGGCGGTGGTGGCGGTGCTCGCCGCGGCCGTCGGCCGGCGTGACCTGCCCGGCTACCTCGCAGCGTTGGCCGGCGCCCCGGTGTGCGTCCCCCTCTCCGGGGAACCGGCGCCGGATGCGGCCTTCCCGTGGACGGTGGTCGGCGACGCGACCGGCGCGCCGCTGCTGCCGGTCTTCACCTCGCCCGGGGCGCTCGCCGCGTTCGCCGGGGACGGGGTGCCGTTCGTCGCGCTGCCCTGCGCCGAACTGTTCGAGGACTGGCCGGACCCGACCTGGGGGCTGGCCGTCGACACGGGCAGCACCCGGGCGGTCGCCCTGGCCGCGCCGGCCCTCACCGCCCTGCTGACGGCCAACACCCCCACCGACTGACGTCCCTACCGAGCCGCACTGCCTCGCCGGTCGGTCCTCTTCAGCGATCTTGCACTTCCTGTCGCGACATAAGGGCCGTTCCACTCATATCGGCGACCAAAAGTGCAAGATCGGCGCGATGGGGGCACGGGGGGAAACG
>NZ_JAGPXW010000043.1:0-54906 GCF_018070365.1 Micromonospora sp. D93
CCCCGGCACGAAGACAACTCAGCCAACGACGGAGAACAACCGCCGCCGCGCCCCCAGCAACGCGACGGAGGCCAGCACCAGCCCCACCCCCATCGTGACCAGCAGCGGGCTGGGGTTCCCCGGCACCAGCCCGGCCACCGACCGTGAGGCGGTGCCCAGGGCGAGGTAGAGACCGGCCCAGGCGGCCGCGCCGATCGTCGCGCAGCCGAGGAATCGGCGGTACGACATCCGCAGCCCGCCGGCGGCCAGTGGCAGCAGCGCGTTGAAGACGGGCAGGAACGGCGCCACGACCATCATCCGGCCGCCGCCGCGGCGCAGGATTCCTTCCGCCGCCGTCCAGCGGGTCTCACCGATCCAGCCGCCGACGCGGCTGTGGCGCAGTCGGTCGGAGTAGCGGCGGCCGATCAGGAAACTCAGCGACCAGCCGGCCAGGCAGCCGATCAGCACCGCGGTGAAGGTGGCCAGCCCGGTGCTCGGGCGGCCGACCCCGACGGCGGCGAGGATCGCGATGTCGCCGGGAATGAGGACACCCAGCAGGGGTACGGCGTCGAAGAGCATGACGAGCCCGAGCGCACCCATCAGCAGCAGAACCGGTAGTTCTCCGATCTGGGCCAGCCATTGCGTCATGCGTCGACGCTATGGCCGGCGCGCCACTTCGGACATCGGGTCGTAGCCCCCAGTCACCCCTGGTATCCACCTCGGGGTCGCCCCTGAGTGGGAACCCTGGCTCAGGCGGGGCGCAGCACCTGCACGTGGCGTAGCGACGAGTCGACCGACGGTTCGGTGGTGGGCACCGGGTAGTCGGCCAGCACGGTCAGGCGGTCCGCCGGTAGGTGTCCGCGGCCGGGGTCGCCGACCAGCACGTCGGCGCCTGCGGCGGCGGCCCGCTGTAGGAAGGGCAGCATCCGGTCGGCCATCGCGCGGTCGTAGAAGACGTCTCCGGCGACCACCAGGTCGACCTTCGCCTCGGTGCTGTCGAGCAGGTCGTCCCCGGTGGCGTCGACGGCGACGTGGTTGGCCCGCGCGTTGACGGTGACGGCGGCGACGGCGTACGGGTCAATGTCGTTGGCGACCACCTCCGCGGCGCCGGCCAGCGCGGCGGCGATGGCCACCAGCCCGGACCCGGCGGCGAGGTCGAGCACCCGGCGGCCGGCGACCAACTCCGGGTGGTCCAGGAGGTGACGGGCCAGGGCTTGTCCTCCGGCCCAGGCGGACGCCCAGTACGGCGCCGGCAGCGCGTGCCCGGCGGCCGCCTCCATCCGGGCCCACCAGACGATCGCGTCCTCGGCCAGGTGCAGCCGTACCTCGGGGACGAACGGGGTGGGCATCAACCGGAGCCGGTCCAGACCGGCGCCGGGTGCGTGGATCTCGCGTTCCAGCTCGGTCAGCGCGTCGGCAGCGGCATCCTTCATCGGCGCAAGCATGCCCCAGCGGCGGTTGGTCGGGGCGGGTTTCGCATGCCGCCGCGCAGAGTTCACCCGAGTTCAGTCAAATACCTACGGCACTTCGGCCAGCGGATCGGGGTTTTGCCCGTTACTGTCGAACAGGTACGGGCGATCATCGGCCAGAGGCCGAGGGTCAGCCGCTTTGAACAGGGAGAGATGCATGGCAACCGGCACGGTTAAGTGGTTCAACTCGGAAAAGGGCTTCGGCTTCATCGAGCAGGACGGTGGAGGGCCGGACGTGTTCGTCCACTACTCCGCCATCGCTTCGAGCGGCTACCGGGAGCTCAACGAGGGCCAGAAGGTCGAGTTCGAGGTGACCCAGGGGCAGAAGGGTCCGCAGGCGGACAACGTCCGCCCGATGTAGCTCCGTGCCGGTGACGGCGGCCGGTCTCCGGCCGCCGTCGCAGCGCACTCAAGACGCCGCCGGGGCGGCGGGCAGGTCCCGCCGCCTCCGGATTGGCCCGACCAACAGAATCAACGGGGTGAGCGCCAGCCAGGCGGTCATCCCGACTATTGCTGTCTCGACGCCGTAACGTGCGCCGATCGCACCGGCCAGCACGGCTGCCACCGGGATCGTGCCGTAGTTGAGCAGGTGCATGCTCACCGTCACCCGGCCCAGCAGGTGGTGCGGCGTGTAGGTCTGCCGGAAGGCGCCCTTGACCACGTTGCCGATGGCCACCCCCAGGCCGATCAGCAGACCGCCGAGGGCCGGCCAGGCCAGCCCGACGCCGGGTGCGGCGAGCGGGATGAGCAGCGCGGGCGGGCCGGTGAGCACCGCCGCGATCAGCAGGGCCCGTGCGGTGCCACAGCGCCGGGCCACAGTGGTGGCGAGCAGCGCGCCGATGATCCCGCCAGCGCTCATCACCCCGACGAGCCCGCCCACCAGGCCCGGTTCGAGACGCAGTTCGCGGACCAGGAAGACCACCAGGACGGCCTGGTAACCGGTCAACCCGATGTTGCTGGCCGCGCCGAAGACCGTGAGCACCCGCAGGTACGGGTCCCGGACGACGAAGCGCAGCCCCTCGGTGATGTCGCGGCGCAGCGATCGGGACCGCTCGGACGGGCGTACGCGGGGCTCGCGGGTGCGGATGCGCAGCAGGAACACCGCGGAGAGCAGGAACGTGAGCGCGTCCAGCAGCAGTGCGGCGACGGCACCGATGAGCTGGGCGATCAGGCCGGCGAGGCCGGGCCCGACGACGTAGCTCGCGGTCTGGGTCGCCTGGAGCTTGGCGTTGCCCTCCGCCAGTTGCCCCGGTCGCAGCAGCACCGGCAGGTAGACCTGGTCGGCGGTTTCGAAGAAGACCCGCGCGGCGCCCGCGCTGAGGGCGACCACCAGCAGCTGCGCGACGGTGAGCCGGTCCAGCAGGGCGGCCAGCGGCACGCTGAGGAAGGCCGCCGCGCAGAGCAGGTCGCAGATCACCATCACCGGCCGACGGGGCAGCCGGTCGACCCACGCGCCGGCCGGCAGGCCGATCAGCAGCCAGGGCAGCCACGCCGCGGCGGTGAGAACCGCCACCTGGAAGGTGCCGGCGTCGAGGACGGCGACCGCGACCAGGGGCAGCGCGACAGTGGTGACGTTGCTGCCGACGCTGCTGACCGCCTGGCCGGCCCAGAGCAGCCGGAAGTCGCGGTGGCGCAGCAACCCTCCGGTCGGCCGGACGTCGGTGGGGTCGTCGCGGGTGGCGGTGGTCACGGTCGGGCCGGTACGCCGTGGACGAAAACGAAGACCGTCCTGCGGTCGGCGTCGTCGTCGGGCAGGTCCCGGTCGGCCCAGCGCCTGAGGAGATCGATCATCTCGCGGCTCAGCTCGGCCAGCTCCTCGGGCGTGAGTCGCAGCCAGTGGTCGGTGGAGAACGGCGCGTCGTTCCAGGTGGCCTGGGTGGTCTCGTCGGCGGCGTGCCAGGCCCGGGCCAGGGCGACGTGCCGGTCCAGGTTGAGCGAGGTGGCGGCGTCGGCGACCGCTCGGTCGGCCGGATCGGCGTCGAAGTCGACGTTGGACCAGCGCAGCGCCCGGTTGACCAGGCGCCACCACCGCTCGCGCCGGTCCCTGGCGAACTCGGGCGCCTCGGTGACCAGGTCCGCGGCGGCGAGGACCTTGAGGTGGTGGCTGACGTTCGCGGGGGCCTGGTCGGTGCGCTCGGCGAGCAGCCCGACGGTGGAGGGTCCGTGGACCTTGAGCACGTCCATCAACCGGCGGCGCAGCGGGTGGGACATGGCGGCCAGCACCCGGGAGTCGCTGATCTGGCGTACGTCAGGTCTGTCCATGCCAGCAGCCTGACATCCGCAACGCCTGTTGCGCAACATCTATTGCTCAACAGTCGTTGCGGATTGCGTCAAGAGGGGCGGCCCGGCGGCTACGAGCCGCCCCTCGCTCAGGCGACGAGCCGCCGGGCCAACTCGTCGGCTACCTGCTTGGCAATCGTGGGTGGGATCGCGGCCGCGATCTCCTCCGGCGTCAGCCCGGCCAGCACGCCCTGGATGATCGCCTCCTCGTCGGTGAAGTCCCGGTTGGACAACGCCGTCAGCGCGGCCTGCAGGGCGGTCAACTGGACGCCAAGCGACGTCAGCGTCGGGTGCGCCGAGACGAAGTTCGGGACTGTGGCATCCTCACCCATCGCCATCCGGGTGTAGATCTGCCCGACCGGGTTGCGGCCGTCCAGCACTGTGAGGTTCTTGTGGACGGTGGCCAGCCAGTTGTGTTCTTCGGGGGTCATGTCGTCGTCCTCCAGGAGTCCGATGGAGCTGAGGTAGCGGCGGAACAGGGGCCGCTGGTCGCGGCCCGCCTTGATGGCGTCGCGGAAGAAGCTGAAGTGGGTGTGCCAGCGGTGTGAGCTGTCGCCGCTGGTGCGCTTGCCGAGGCGATCCCACCGCTTCACCGTGCTGCCGTCGAGGCTGTAGATGATCTCCCGGATGTCCCGGGTGTCGGCCGCGTTCGCGGTGCACTGCGCGACGCACCACGCCGAGAAGCTGGCCAGGGTGTTGGTACGGCCACCGGAGCGGACATCGAACATGCCGACGTCCAGCGCCGCCGCGTCGAGGGTCAGCCCGGCCCGGTCCCGGGGCGACTCGACCACCGAGTAGTCGTTGGTAACCACCCGGTCCGATCCGCAGTGGTAGCCGCCCCGGTGGGCCGGGTCGCCGACGATGCCGACCTCGCCCGGCTCCAGGTCGTCCGGCCCGGGGGCGTTGTCGAGGTGAGTGAGGAGGAGGCTTCGGACGGCCAGGAGATTAGCCGGGGCCCGGGTCATGGGGTCCCCCTTTCCGAGAGGCGGGGACCGGGCACGACGTCACACCGCGTACGCGGTGCTGGGCTTTGGGACGAGCCCGGCCTACTGGTGCACGGCGCCGGGCGTTGACTCAACCATAGCCCGCAGTTTCGGCAAATGCCCAGCTCAGGATGGGTCTGTTCAGATTGGAGGCTGCGGCGGGGCAGAGTGGACGATCGGCAACACCAGCGCCGAGGGGTGAGTCGGGTCGTGCAGAATCTGCCGCCGGCCGGCACACAGCGTCACCGCCGTGCCGAGGGGTTCCCCGGTGCCGGGGTTGCGGGCCCACCGTGGATGGGCGCCACCGGAGACCTGCACCCGCAGTCGGTGCCCGGCGGCGAACCGGTACGCGGTCGGCCAGAGCGGCACCGGAATCCGCAGCGCTCCGGAAGAATCGGCCGGGAAGCGCTCGGGTGTGACCCGCACCAGACCGTCGCACACGTTCCACGAACGACCTCGGCGGTCCACGTCGCACAGACGGACGAAGACGTCCAGGTACGGCAGGTCGCTGCGGACGTGGATCTCGGCGTGGACCGGGCCGATCACCTCGACCGGCCCGGTCAGCGGGGCGCTGGTGTAGGTCAGCACGTCGGGGCGGGCCTCGACGCGCCGGTTGTCCACCGGGCCGGCCCGCTGGGCGACGAGCAGTGGCCCGCCCAGTGACGGGGTGGGGTCGGCGGGGTCGTAGCGGAACTCGTCAGGTGTCGACACGACCGGCGGGCGCGCCGCCAACTCACCACCGGGTTGCAGGTGCCAGGCGGTCTCGACCGCCGGTGGCGGCCAGTCCGGCAGGTCCCGCCAGCCACCGCCGGCGCCGCTGACGTGCAGCCGGACGGGCGCCGCGGTGGGCCGCGCCCGTCCGCGCGGCCGAGGCGCGGCGGGCAGGCGCTCGTCGAGCCAGGCCAACCCCTCGCGCAGCGCGGCCACGAACAGTCCGGGGCTGCCGTGCGTCCACGGGCCGATCACCAGGCGCAGCGGGGTGCCGGCGGCGCGCAGAACGGCGTGGTCGTCGAGCTGGGCGGGCAGGAAGATGTCGTGCCAACCGGTGACCATGACCACCGGCGCCCGCACCTTCGCGACCTGGTCGGCGAAGACCCGGGTCCGCCAGTACGCGGCCTGCGGGGTGTGGTGGCGCAGCCACTCCTGGAAGAACGGGATGGTCACGCCGGTGGCCACCCGGTCGGCGTCGGCCAGGGGCAGGTGCTCCAGCGCGGCGGCCAGCCGGGGTTGCCCACGCTTGAGCTCCCACTGCCGGGCCAGCCACGGCACGGTCTGCGCGTGCAGCAGCTCCGCCCAGGTCAGCACGGTGTCCAGGGCGAAGGACTCCCCCGCGTACGTCGAGTCGCGGGTGGCCGAGGCGGTCACCACGGCGACCATCGCCCGCAGTTCCTCGCCGGCGTCGGCGGCCAGCGCCCACTGCGCGAAGCCCTGGTAGCTGACCCCGAACATGCCGAGTTGCCCGGACCACCAGGTTTGGCGACGCAGCCAGTCCAGGGTGTCCGCGCCGTCGTCGCGCTCGTGCACCAGCGGGGCGAACGTCCCGCCGGAGCCGCCGGTGCCCCGACAGGACTGGATCACCGCGTGGCAACCCCGCGCGGCGAGCAGCCGACCGAGCAGTCGCAGGGGCCCGCCCCGCCCGTAGGGGGTGCGGATCAACACGGTCGGCGCGTCGCGGACGGCCGGGGCGTAGTGGTCGGTGCGCAGCACCACACCGTCGCGGGCCCGCACCGGGAGGTCCCGACCGACCCGCACCGGGCCGGGACGGGTGGGAGGCAGGCGCAGCGCGGCGCTGGCGAGGCGGGTGACGGGGTCCGGCAACGGTCAGCCCGTCGGGCGGCGGGGTGGCTCCGGCCGGGCGGCGCGCACCGCGTCCCGGTGCCCCCGCAGCGACTCGCTCATCTCCGCCATGAAGCGGTGCACGATCTCCAGCTCGTCCTCGGCGAAGCGTGCCATCACCGTGTCGGTACGGGCGCCCAGCGGCTGGAAGAACTCCATGGCCAGGGCGGCGCCCTGGTCGGCGTAGTGCAGCAGCACCTTGCGCCGGTCGACGGTGTCCCGGTCACGGCGGATGTGCCCGGCGCGTTCCAGCCGGTCGATCAGGGCCGTGACCGAGCCGGAGGAGAGGTTCAGCTGCTCACCGAGGCGGCCGGGGGTGATCGGGTCACCGAGCAGTTCGGCGTCCATCACCGCGATCAACGCCTGCAGGTCGGTCGGGTTGAGGCCGTGCAGGTTGGCGAAGGCGTGGCCGACCTGTTGGGCGTCCACCGCGTACCGCCGAAGGTTGTTGGTGATCTCCGCGACCAGCTGCTCGCGGCGCGTGTCGCGCCGTCGGTACATGCCGTGAGTCGCCACCTCGCGCCGCTCTTCCCGTCGTCGGTCCCCCGGGTTGCAGCATAGAACAGCCCTCGATAATCTCGGCTATCAAGATACTCGACTAGCGAAAGACCTTGGGGTTCCCTGATGTCCGTGTTCGCCAGAGTCGCTCGCGGCCGGCTGGCCGCCTGGCTCACCGTTGCCGCAGCGATCGTCGTGGGCGCGGCCGTCTTCGGAACGCCCCAGCCGGACAACCCGGCGCCGGTCTCCGCCACCGGACTGTCCGTGCGCTGGCAGTCGACCCAGGTGCAGCGTCTCCAGGACCAGTTGCCGTCGCGGGACGTGCAGCCGGCCATCGTGGTGGTCAGCCGGGGCGACGGCGGCGCGCTGAGCGAAGCCGACCGGGCCACCGTCGGCGTGCGCGCCCAGGACCTGCGCCGCTTCGCCGTGGGCGGGCAGGTCAGCCCCGCACAGGTCTCCCCGGACGGCGCGGTGGCCCTCGTCGCCGTGCCGCTGGACACCGCCGGCGGGCAGGAGGTCGTCACCGACACGGTGACCCAGCTACGCACCGCCCTGGCGGACCTGCCCGACGGCCTGACCGTCGAGGTGACCGGCGCCCCGGCCTTCACCGCCGACCTGTCCTCGGTCTTCGACGGCGCCGACGTCACACTGCTCGCGGTGACCGCCGCCGTGGTCGCGCTGCTGCTGCTGATCACCTACCGCAGCCCGTTCCTGTGGATCGTGCCGCTGGCCGTCGTCGCCGCGACCGAGCAGCTCACCCTGCGCGCGGTGGACGTCATCGTGCCGGGCGTCGGCATCAACCTCCAACAGGGTCAGGTCACCGGCATCGCCAGCGTGCTGGTCTTCGGCGCCGCCACCGACTACGCGCTGCTGCTCATCGCCCGCTACCGGGAGGAGTTGCGCCGCGAGGAGGACCGGTTCGCGGCGATGCGCGCCGCCCTGCGCCGCACCGCGGAGCCCATCCTGGCCAGCGGCGGCACAGTCGTGCTCGGCGTCCTCACCCTGCTGCTCAGTGAGCAGGAGACCAACCGGGCGCTGGCGGTGGCCTGCGCCACCGGTGTGGTCTTCGCCATGCTCTCGGCCCTGTTCGTGCTCCCCGCCGTGCTGGTGCTCTTCGGTCGCGGCCTGTTCTGGCCGTTCGTACCCCGGGTCGGCGGCCCGGTCCGCGAGGGCCGCCTCTGGGGTCGACTCGGCGCCGCCGCGCAACGCCGCCCGGTGGTGGTCGCGACGCTGGCCACAGTGCTGCTCGGCGGCCTGGCACTGGGTGGGCTGGGCATCCGCACCGGCCTGTCCGAGACCGAACAGTTCCGCGCCGAACCCGAGGCGGTGACCGGGGCGCAGACCCTGGCGCGGGCCTTCCCCGCCGGCAGCACCCAACCCGTCGCGGTGATCACCACCCCGGCGGCGGTGCGGGCGGTCACCGACGCCGCCACCGCGGTACCCGGTGTCGCCTCGGCGCGCCCCGGCGACGCTGGCGCGGCCGTCGCCCAGGTCGACGTGGTCCTCGACGCCGAACCCGGCACCACCGCCTCGGACCGGGCGATCGAGGCGCTGCGCCAGGCCGTCGCCGCCGTTCCCGACTCCGCGCCGCCGGCCGCCACCGGCGCCGACGCCCCGTCCGGGGCGATCGTCGGTGGCTCCGTGGCCGCCACCTACGACTCCGACGAGGCCAACGACCGGGACCTGCGACTCATCCTGCCGATCATCCTGCTGCTGGTCGGCGGCGTGCTCGTGCTCCTGCTGCGTGGCCTGCTCGCGCCGCTGCTGCTGGTGCTCACCGTGATCGCGTCGTTCTTCGCCAGCCTCGGCGCGGCCTGGCTGCTCTTCGACCACGTGCTGGGCTTCCCCGCCCTGGACAGCGGTGTCCTGCTGCTCGCCTTCGTGTTCCTGGTGGCGCTCGGGGTGGACTACAACATCTTCCTGGTCACCCGGGCCCGGGAGGACGCCCGCACCGCCGGCACCCGCGCCGGGATGCTTTCCGCCCTGCGGGTCACCGGCGGCGTCATCACCAGCGCCGGAGTGCTGCTCGCCGCGGTCTTCGCCGTGCTCGGCGTGCTGCCGCTGATCACCCTGACCCAGATCGGCATCATCGTCTGCATCGGTGTCCTGCTCGACACCCTGCTGGTCCGTACGGTCCTCGTGCCGGCGCTGGCATTCCTGCTCGGCGACCGCTTCTGGTGGCCCGGCCGCATCACCCGCGACCCGGTGGAGACCACCCCGCGGTCGCCCGAGCCGGTCGCCGCGCACGACTGACCGACGCGTCGGGGCCGTGGCGTATCCGTCGCGGCCCCGACGAGGTCAGTACGCCAGGCAGACGCACTCGTTCATCAGCGCCCGCACGTTGCGCACGTACGACGGGTTGGGAATGGCCAGCGGCTTCCCCTCCTGTGCCACCGCGCCGTGCCCGAAGTTGTACGCGGCGATGACCGCGTTGAGCAGGCAGGAATTCAGCGCGCTGGTGCACAGTGCCGGGTCGAGACGGAAGTCGGACTCGAAGTACATGTCGCCGATGTACTTCGTCGCCCAGGCCAGGTAGGTGGCGCCCAGGTAGGCGTTGTCCTGGTAGGCGTCGATCTTGTAGCTCTTCTCGAACCGCTGGTTCATCCAGCTCGCGGTGGCCGGCATCACCTGCAACAGCCCGACCCCACCGTCGCAGGCGTAGATGTTGGACTGCCAGCCGCTCTCCTGCCAGGCGGTCGCCTTGAGCAGGGTGAGCGGGATCTTGATGTCTGGCGCCGAGACCGGCCAGTAGGTGCGGTCGGCCGCGTCGGTCAGCGCCGCCTTCACCTCGGCCCGGGTCGCCTTGGTGCCCTTGTAGGTCGGCTTGCAGGAACTCGGCGCCGGCTTCGGGGGCGCCGGCGGAACCTCGGTCTCGGTGGGCGGCTTCGGCACCGCGCGCGGTTTCGGTGCCCGGGTCGGCTTCTTCGTCGGCTTCGGGGTCGCGCTACGACTCGGCGCGGCGCCCATCGACTCCACGGCGCTCACCGACGGGCTCGGTTCCTCGCTGACCTCGTCGGACGGGGCATCCGTCGGCCCGTCGGTGACGGCGACCGGCGCGGCCACGTCCTGCGGGCTCTCCCCCTTGGCGGCGCAGCCGACCATGGCGCTCGCCAGCAGGAGCCCGGCGAGCACCGCGGCGCCCAGCCGATCGGTCCGTCGAACCATGCCGTTGCCTCCCCCGGTGTGATTGTCGCCGCACCCTAACAAGGCTCGACCGGTCGGCGGTGCCCCTGCGACGGCCGCCGGGACTGGTCCACCGGCGGCTGACCATCCCCCACCGCCCGGTCCCGGGTCGCCCAGGCGACCATGAACACCACGGTCCAGAGCACCCCGAGCAGCACCGCAGCGGCGGTCCCGCTCGCCGTCTCCAGTCCCAGGTAGAGCCGCGCGCCGCCGATCCCGAGCACCCCCGCCGCGGCGGTGGTCCAGGCGGCCACGGCCACCGGCCAGTGGGCGCCGCGCGACACCAGCCAGGCCAGGGTGCAGAAGCTCGCCGCGACCACGGCGTTCTGGGTCGAGAGCGGGCCCACCTCACCGCCGCCCGGGGCGGTCCCGTTCGGGCCGGTCACCTCGGCCACCACGGCCAGCACCACAAGCGGCACGAACGCGCCGACAGTGCCGACCACGCTGAGCAGATCCGTCCGCCAAGGTCGGTTGCGCCACGCCAGCACCGCCGCCACCACGGCCACCAGCAGGATCAGCACCGACCCACGTACCACCGACACCACGACCAGCGTGGCATCGGCGGCGTCCGGGGTACGCCGGGCGGCGAACCACCCCGCGATGGCCCCGTCCAGCGCGGCCAACCCACTGTTGCGGACCGCCACCGCGAGCAGACCGGCGATGGCGAGCCCGGCGGCGAACAACAGCAGCAGCCCGGCGGCCAGATTCAGCAGCAGCGTCCAGGCCGGGCCGATCCGCATGGCCACCAGGAAGAACAGCACCCCGTAGCGGGCGGTGAGCCACCGCACCGGCGGCACCGCGCCCGCCCGGGACAGCAGCGCACGCACCGGATCGGGGTTACGCCCCAGCCAGCGGCCGACGAGCACCACACCCACCAGGCCGGCCAGCAGCAGGAACGCCACCCCGGTGGCCCGACCGAGCAGCCGGGAGACCGTGTCGTACGACTCACCGGCGAGGTGACCGAGCAGCACGGAGCCGCTCACCCAGGTCGCCACCCCGGCCAGGTTCCACAGGGCGAACCGCCGGTACGGCATGTCTGCCGCACCGGCCAACCGGGGGACCAGGGTGCGGGCGAAAGCCACCCATCGGGCGGCGAACACCCCCCGCCCACCGAGGCGGGCGAGCATGGCGTCGGCGCGGGCCCACCGCTGCGGCCCGACCCGGTGCCCCAGTCCGGCGCGCAGCCGAGGGCCGTACCGCCGCCCGGCGCGAAAGGCCAGCCCATCGCCGAGGACCGCCGCGACGATCATCGCGAGCAACGCCGGCCCGAGCCGCAAGGTACCGTTGTAGGTGAGGAAGCCGACGAGCAGCAGGGTAGCCTCACCCGGCACGAGCAGGCCGAAGATCACCGCGGTCTCGCCCGCCACGATCAGCGCGGCGACCAGGTAGATCCACAGGGTGGGCAGACCCTGCACCCAGGTCAGCAGGTCGTGCACTCAGGCCCCCGGGACACGGGAGCCAGCATGCCAGCCGGACGAACCACCGGCACAGCGGTTTCACCATAGATCAGGGGCACCTGGGGGTGACCCCGACGCAGCCTGCGCGAGCGCGGGCGGAAGGATAGAGGGTATGCAGCTTCGCACCGACCTCCGCAACGTCGCCATCATCGCTCACGTCGACCACGGCAAGACCACCCTGGTCGACGCCATGTTGCGGCAGGCCGGCGCGTACGGCGCCCGCGGCGAGAACACCGAGCGGGTGATGGACTCCGGAGACCTGGAGCGGGAAAAGGGCATCACGATCCTGGCCAAGAACACCGGTGTGCGCTACCTGCCGGCGGACGGCTCCGACCCGGTCACCATCAACATCATCGACACCCCCGGCCACGCCGACTTCGGCGGCGAGGTCGAGCGCGGTCTGACCATGGTCGACGGCGTGGTGCTGCTCGTCGACGCCAGCGAGGGCCCGCTGCCGCAGACCCGCTTCGTGCTGCGCAAGGCGCTGCGGGCCCGGATGCCGATCATCCTGGTGATCAACAAGGTCGACCGGCCCGACGCCCGGATCAAGGAGGTCGTGGACGACACCTACGAGCTCTTCCTCGACCTGGACGCCGACGAGGAGCAGATCGACTTCCCGATCGTCTACGCGTGCGCCCGCGACGGCATCGCCTCGCTGACCCAGCCCGCCGACGGCTCGGTGCCCGAGGACAGCACCTCCCTGGAGCCGCTGTTCCGCACCCTGCTGGACACCATCCCGGCACCCTCGTACGAGGACGGCGCGCCGCTGCAGGCCCACGTCACCAACCTCGACGCCTCGCCGTTCCTCGGCCGGCTCGCGCTGTGCCGGGTCCGCCAGGGCACCATCAACAAGGGTCAGACGGTGGCCTGGTGCCGCACCGACGGCAGCACCCAGCGGGTCCGCATCTCCGAGATGCTGATGACCGAGGGCCTGGAGCGCACGTCGGCCGAGACCGCCGGCCCGGGCGACATCATCGCCGTCGCCGGCATCCCGGAGATCATGATCGGTGAGACCCTCGCCGACGTCGAGAACCCGGTCGCGCTGCCGCTGATCACCGTCGACGAGCCGGCCATCTCGATGACCATCGGCACCAACACCTCGCCGCTGGTCGGTCGGCTCAAGGGCTCCAAGGTCACCGCGCGGATGGTCAAGGACCGGCTCGACAAGGAGCTGATCGGCAACGTGTCGCTGCGGGTGCTGCCCACCGAACGCCCGGACGCCTGGGAGGTGCAGGGCCGCGGCGAGCTGGCGCTGGCCATCCTGGTCGAGCAGATGCGCCGGGAGAGCTACGAGCTGACCGTCGGCAAGCCGCAGGTGGTCACCCGGGAGATCGACGGCAAGATCTGCGAGCCGGTCGAGCGGCTGACCATCGACGCCCCGGAGGAATACCTGGGCGCGATCACCCAGCTCCTCGCCACCCGCAAGGGCCGGATGGAGCAGCTGGTCAACCACGGCACCGGCTGGATCCGGATGGAGTGGCTGGTTCCGGCGCGTGGCCTGATCGGCTTCCGCACCGAGTTCCTCACCGACACCCGGGGCACCGGCATCCTGCACCACGTCTTCGAGTCGTACGAGCCGTGGTTCGGTGAGCTGCGCACCCGTAACAACGGCTCGCTGGTCGCCGACCGGGCCGGCGCGGTCACCGCCTTCGCGATGACCAACCTGCAGGAGCGCGGTCAGCTCTTCGTCGAGCCGACCACCGAGGTGTACGAGGGCATGATCGTCGGGGAGAACTCTCGCTCCGACGACATGGACGTCAACATCACCAAGGAGAAGAAGCTCACCAACATGCGGCAGTCGACCTCCGACGAGACCGAGAAGCTGGTCCCGCCGCGCAAGCTCACCCTGGAGCAGGCGCTGGAGTTCTGCCGCGAGGACGAGTGCGTCGAGGTCACCCCGGCCACGGTGCGCATCCGCAAGGTGGTGCTCGACCAGCAGCTGCGGGGCCGGGCCACCGCCCGCCGCAAGCACGCGGGCTGACCCCACCAGCACCCGACACCGGGCGCGTCGGCCGCTTGCGGCCGGCGCGCCCGTCGCTTTTTCCCCCCGACGGGTACGCGAGCCCGCCCACCCGTGATCGGCTACGGTCACCGGCATGACCTGGGATGATCTCGACGCCCACCTGGACCGGGTGCCCGGCACCGTCTCGGCGTACGTGGGGCGGCTCGACGCGCCGCCGGCCTTCACCCGCCACGCGGACGCCGCCCACTACGCCGCGAGCACCATGAAGGTGGCGGTACTCGCCGCCCTGCACCGCGCCGCAGAGGCCGGCACCCTGGACCTGGACGCCCCGGTCCCGGTCGTCAACGAGTTCGACTCCGCCCAGCCCGGCGCACCCCGATTCGCCAACGCGCGGCCCTACGACAACGACGACGCGGTCTGGGACCGCATCGGCGGCACCGCGTCGCTGCGCTGGCTGGCCGACCGGATGATCGTGCGTTCCAGCAACCTCGCCACCAACCTCGTCCTCGGCCACGTCGGGCTACCCGCGGTCGCCGAGGTCTGGGCGCTCGCCGGGGCCCGCAACAGCAGCACCGGCCGCGGCATCGAGGACTTCGCCGCCCGCGAGGCCGGCATCACCAACACGGTCACCGCCGCCGACCTGGCAGCCCTGCTCGGCGCACTGGCCGCCGGCGCCAACACCCCCGGCCGACTCGCCTCGCCGGCCGCCTGCACCACGATGCTGGACGTCCTGCTCGCCCAGGAACACCGCGAGGACCTCGCCGCCGGCCTGCCCGAGGGCACCCGCATCGCGCACAAGAACGGTTGGGTACGCGGTGTCCGCCACGGCGCCGGCCTGGTGCTGCCCGACGACGCCCCGCCGTACCTGATCGCCGTCTGCACCACCACCGACCTGGCGGGGGGCGACGACCAGGTGGAGGACGACGCCTGCCTGCTGCTCGCGCACATCTCGGCGCAGGTCTGGGCCGCCCGCCACCGGCTCTGACCCACAGCCTCGGCGCCAAGGCCAGCGCCGCCGACTCCGGTTAGGCTGCTCGCACCCCACCCCGGAGCCGCCGATGCCCCGCAGTCGTACCCTGCTGATCGCCTTCCTCGTCGTGACGGCGGCGAACCTGCTGGCCAACGCCACAGGCGGTGGCCTGGCCTTCCTGCTCACCAAGCCGCTGCTGATGCCGCTGCTCGCCGCGTACCTCTGGCGGGCCAGCACCGAACGCGCGGCGCGACCGGACCGGCTGGTCCTCGCCGGGTTGGCCTTCGCCACCGGCGGCGACATCGCCCTCATGGTCGACGGCACCTACTGGTTCCTCGCCGGCATGGCCTGTTTCCTCGGCACGCACCTCTGCTACCTCGCGGCGTTCACCCGACACGGCGCCGCGACCGCGCTGCGCCGCCCGCCGCTGGTCGCCGTCCCCCTGGGGTACGCGGTACTGACCGTCGTCGCCCTGACCTGGATGTGGGCGGGGCTGACCGACGCCGGCCTGGCCGTGCCGGTGGCCGGCTACGCGCTCGCGCTGGCCGCCATGGCCAGCACCGCCACCACCCAGGGCTGGCGGATCGGTATCGGCGCCGCGCTGTTCCTCGGCTCCGACCTGCTGATCGCCGCCGGGGTGGCCGAGGTGGCCCAGCCACCCGGCGCGCCGGTGCTGGTCATGGCGACCTACGCCGCCGGCCAGGCGCTGATCGTCACCGGTTGGGTCGCCCGCGCCGGCGCACCCACCGGCGCACCTGTCACTCCAGCAGCTGCGCCCGCAGCGCCCTGAGGTCGGCGTCGGTGAGCCCCAGCCCGTCGCGCAGGTACACGTCGAACGAGCCGTGCACCCGACGCACCTCGGCGTAACCGGCGTCGAGGTACTCGGCGCGAACCTCCAGCACCGGCAGCACCGCGTCGACGTCCAACTCGGGATTCCGCCGGCGCATCGCCTCGACGATCACCGCCCGCAGGCTGTCGGTCAGCTCGTTGTTGCGCAGGTAGTCGGCGCGGATCGCCGCCTCGTCCACCCCGAGCGCCGTCAAGAGGATGACGGTCAGCCAACCGGTACGGTCCTTGCCGGCGGAGCAGTGGTAGAGCAGCGGCAGATTCTCCGGCCGGGCCGCCAGCCGCACCGCCTCGGCGAAACCGACCCGCGCCGACTCACCCGTGACGAACCAGCGGTAGATCGCCGCCATCGCCCCCGCGGTGCCCTGCCGGGCCAGCTCCGCGTACGCGTCCAGGTCGTGACCGAGCAGCACCGCCGAGACGTACGTGAAGACCGGGTGCTCCGGATCGTGTACCGGCAGGCGCACCACCCGCGGCTCGGCGGCGAACCGGTCATCCGGGGCGACCGCGATCTCCGTGGTGGCGCGCAGATCGACCACGCACGCCGGCCCCAGCTTCGCCAGCACCGGTAGGTCCTCGTCGGTCAGCCGACCCAGCGCCGGAGTGCGGATCAACTGCCCGACGCGGACCCGCCGCCCGTCCGCGCCCACCAGCCCACCCAGGTCACGCGCGTTCGGTGCGCCCACCAGCTCCCAACTCTGCCCGGTCATCCGGTCTCCCCTCCCATCGTGAACCTCCGTATAGGGTGCCTGACATGACGATCTCGGCGGTACGCACCCACCGGGTTTCCGCCCCCTTACACACCCCGTTCGTCACCGCACTACGCCGTACCACCACAGTGGACACCCTGGTCGTCGAACTCGTCGACAGCGACGGCCGCTCCGGCTTCGGCGAGGCGCCCCAGGTCTGGCAGGTCACCGGCGCGTCGGTCGCCGGCGCGCAGGCGTGCGTCCACGAGCTGCTCGGCCCGCAACTGATCGGCCGTGACCCGGACGACCTGGTGACCCGTTGCGCCGAGGTGCAGCGCGCGGTGGTCGGCAACGAGGCCGCGAAGGCGGCGGTGGACGTCGCCCTGCACGACCTCGCGGCGCGGCGGCTGGGCGTACCCCTGGTGCGGTTGCTCGGGGGCACCACGCTGCGGGTCCCGACGGACGTCACCCTCGCCGCGGGCGACGCGGTGGACCTGGCGGCCGCGGCACGGCAGCGGCAGGCCGACGGTTTCGGCGTGCTCAAGTTGAAGGTCGGCACCGACGCGGCAGGTGATCTGGACCGGGTACGAGCGGTGCGGGCGGCCGTCGGCCCGGGCACTCGGATCCGGCTGGACGCCAACCAGGGCTGGACGCCCCGGGAGGCCGTCCGGGTGATCCGCGGCATCGAGGACGCCGGGCTCGACGTGGAGTTGGTCGAGCAGCCGGTGGTCCGCTGGGACCTGGACGGGCTGGCCTGGGTCAGCGACCGGGTGTCCGTGCCGATCCTGGCCGACGAGGCGGTCTTCGGGGTCCGCGACCTGGTGGAGGTGATCCGCCGCCGGGCCGCCGACCTGGTCAACGTCAAGCTGGCCAAGTGCGGTGGGCTGCACCCGGCCCGTACCCTCCTCGACCTGGCCACCGCCCACGGGCTCGGCACTGTGGTCGGCTCGATGATGGAGAGTCAGGTCGGCATCGGGGCGGCGGCGAGCCTGGTCGCCGCGTACGGCACCACGGCGGTCGCCGACCTGGACGCCGCCTGGTGGCTGGCCTGGTCACCGGTGCAGGGCGGGATACGCTACGACGGGGCGACCGTGGTGCTGCCGGACGCCCCTGGCCTGGGAATCTCCGGTCTCGCTGAAGCAAAAGTGCAGGCTCATGGTTGATGGCCGTCGGTTTCTTTCATAGAGTTCGCCCTGGACAGCCGACACGATCTGGGGGTTGACGTGGAGCTGCAACCGGGCCGTGAGGCCGTCGTCCGGGTCGCCGTGGCGACGCTGTGGACCTCGCCCGAGGCGGTTCGCCCGGTCGACTGCCCAGCGCTGACCGCCGGCGTCGACATCCCGACCTGGGTCTCCGGAATGGACACCGAGCAGCAGGTCGGCGACTGCGTGCTGAGTCAACTCCTGCTCGGCGAACGGGTCATCGTCAGCGAGCTACGCGCGGACGGCTGGGCCCGGGTCGTCGCCGTCGAACAACCAGCCGCCAAGCTGGACCCTCTCGGCTACCCGGGCTGGCTCCCCGCCGGGCAGTTGGCCGTCCCCGGCCCGGCCCACACCAGCACCGACCACCCGCTGGTCGTGGACGCCACGGTCACCGGGCTGCACGCCACCCCGAACGGGCCGGTGGTGCTGCCCGGCGTCGTCGTCGGCACCCGCCTCGTCCCCGCTGGTCCCCCGCGCGGCGACTGGCGGCCGGTGCACGTCCCCGGCCGGCCCACGCCGCTCTGGCTGCCCGACGCCCACCTCGTCCCGGCGCCGGCCGCGTCGCCGACCGCCGAGCAGGCCCTCGCAGTGGCACAGCGGCTGCTGGACGTGGTCTACATCTGGGGCGGTCTCTCCGCGCACGGCATCGACTGCTCGGGGCTGGTGCACCTGGCCTGGCGGCGGTTCGGGGTGCTGCTGCCCCGCGACGCGGACGACCAGGCCGTTGCCACCACCCCGCTGCCGTTGGGTGCGGAACGCCCCGGCGATCTCTACTTCTTCGCCCGACCCGGCCGCAAGATCCACCACATCGGCATCGTCACGGCCACGCCCGGCGACGGCGGCCACCGCCGGATGCTGCACGCCTGCTACCGGCGGCGGCGGGTCATCGAGGAGCCGCTACCGGCCGACCGGACCGCCACGCTGGTGGGCGCGCACCGGGTCTAGGGAGAGCTTTTCGGAAGTGTCGGCCAGCACTTGCGAAACACGCCCTGCACCGGCCGGGCGCGTGTCCGCACCCGGCCGGTGACCGGTCAACGTCGGGCGTCGGCCAACTCGCGACGCCGGTCCCGGGAGGACTTGATCAGGCTGGCGGCGGTGGCGATGCCCAGGGTGCCGATGATGACCAGCAGCGACAACCAGATCGGGATGTGCGGCGCCCAACCGACGTGCTCGCCACCGTTGATGAACGGCAGTTGGTTGTCGGCCAGCGCCTCCAGCACCAGCTTGACCCCGATGAAGCCGAGCACGACGGCCAGGCCGTAGCTCAGGTAGATCAGCCGGTCGAGCAGGCCACCGAGCAGGAAGTAGAGCTGCCGAAGGCCCATCAACGCGAAGACGTTCGCGGTGAAGACCAGGTACGGCTCCTGGGTGATGCCGAAGATCGCCGGGATCGAGTCCAGTGCGAAGATCAGGTCGGTGGTGCCGATCGCGATCATCACGATCAGCATCGGGGTGAACAGCCGCTTGCCGGCCGCGTGGGTGGTCAACTTCGCGCCGTCGTAGTCCTTCGAGATCGGCAGGGCCTTGCGGCTCCACCGGATCAGCACGTTCTCGGAGAACTCGTCCTCGTCCGGCTCACCCTGCCGGGCGAGGTTGACCGCGGTGTAGATCAGGAACGCGCCGAAGATGTAGAAGACCCAGGAGAACTGCGTGATCAGCGCCGCACCCGCGGCGATGAACCCGCCGCGCATCACAAGCGCCAGCACGATGCCGACGAGCAGCACCTTCTGCTGGTACTGCCGAGGCACCCCGAAGCGGGCCATGATGATCACGAAGACGAAGAGGTTGTCCACCGAGAGGCTGTACTCGGTGAGCCAGCCGGTATAGAACTGGCCGGCCGCGCTGGCCCCGGAGGTCAGCCAGACACCCACGCCGAAGATCAGGGCAAGGCCGACGTAGAAGGCGACCCAGAGGCTCGACTCCCGCACACTCGGCTCGTGCGGGCGCCGCCCGATGATCAACAGGTCGACGAGCAGGACCGCAGTCAGTGCGACAAGCGTTCCCGCCCACACCAATCCGGACACGTCCAACGTTCATTCCTCCGGCAGACACGCGGCGTCGGGCACACCGTACGCCCCCGCGAGGGCCGGTGTGCCGCTGTCGCTCACTCTGGTGACTGTCGGAGGTCTCTTCCGCCGTCGCCCCGGAATGGGGCGGCGACCTACGGGGCCGGGTCGGGCCGCCGTGGTTCCGGCGATCGACCGTGCTGACGACTCCGTTGCGGGGGAATACTCCCCTCCTCGGTGACCATTGTTGCCCACCACGCCCCGTGATCACACCCCGGGCACCCGGTGGCGCTGGACACCAGGCCGACGTCACACCCGGCAGGGCTTCCTAGGAGGCTAGTGCAGATCTGGTGCGGCGATCGGGTCCGTGAACGACCAGCCGGCCGCGAGCAGGTCCTCGCAGGCCCCCACCGCCCGGGCCAACCGCTCGGCGTGCGACCCGGTCAGCTCCACCACCGGCACCCCGCACCCCGCCAGCTCGGCCCGGAACCGCTCGGTCATCCAGGCCCGCAGGTGCTCACCGTCACGGAGACCGTCATCGGCGAACGGCACCCCCCGGTGATCCGTCAGCAGATACAGCGCCGGCCGGCGGGCCGCCGCCCGCACCTCCCCCGACGCGCTGCCCAGGTAGCGCTCCTCCCACACCGCCGTCGCCCGCGCGTCGGTGTCGCAGACCAGCAACGGCCCGCTCGTCCGGGCCGCCGCGTCCTCGGCCGCCTGCTGCTCGCGGACCACGGCGCGGAAGTCGTCAGGGTCCCAGGTGACGTCGAAGACGGTCGCCTCCGGCGTCCGTTCCCGCAGCCGGGCCAGCTTGCGGGCGGTCAACTCCCGGCCGTACTCCGGCACCCAGGACGTGCCGTAGTGCCCCGCCAGCGCCGCCGCCATCGTCGTGGTCCCGGTCGACTCGGCCCCGACCACCACCACCCGCCGGACGAACCACGCCCGCACCGGCGGACTCAGCCACCGCCAGTGAGCCGCCGGGTCCGCGCGCACGGCGGTCCCGGACACCGGCGTGGCCCGCCGATCCGGATCCACCGACACGGGTACGGCGTCGAAGCGGCGCGCCAACTCGACGCCGTACGCCTCGGAGGAGAAGACCGCGTCCACCGGCCCCGACCCGACCGCCTCGCGGAACACCGCGCAGTGCGCGTCCCAGACGGCCGGATCGGCGTAGTCCACCGGATGGTCGTCGTACCGGCCGACGAAACGGACCCACGGCGTGTCCGCATGCACCTCCCGCAGCCAGTCGAGGCGCAGCGGGAGCGGGATGGACTCCCGCCGCGAGGGCGCCACGACGACTGTGACCTCCGCGCAGCGGGCGGCGGCGGCCCCGATCAGCGCGTGGTGCCCGGCGTGCGGTGGATAGAACTTGCCCACCACCATCCCGTGCCCGAACTCCGCGGCGGTCGAGCGCGCCGACACGCGTGGTTGCGGGGCACGGCCTGACGTCTCGGCGCTCACGCGGTGACCGGGGCCGGGCCGGGCGGGACCGCGCTCGGCCGGGCGGCCCGACGCATGTCGGACCGCCAGGCGCGCAACCCGAGCACACACAGGGCGAGGAAGACCAGGTAGAGGACGGCGGTCAGGTGCAGCCCCTTGTACGCGTACAACGGGATGTAGATCAGGTCGGCGGCGATCCAGAGCCACCAACTCTCCACCCGCTTGCGGGTCTGCCCGTACGTGGCCAGCAGGGACAGCGCGGTGGTCAACGCGTCCGGCAGCGGCACTGTCGAGTCGGTGGCCCGGTCCAGCAACACCCAGAGGGCGCCGGTGAGCAGCACCCCGGCGGCGGCCAGCGCCAGCCACTCCCGTCGCCCCGTCCGGCTGACCGTGAGCCGGGTGCGCCGCTCGCCACCGAACAGCCAGTGCCACCAGCCGTAGCAACCGAGTGCGACGTAGACGACCTGGAGCCCCGCGTCGGCGTACAGCCCGGCGGTCCAGAACAACAGCATGAGCAGCAGCACGTTGGCGATGCCGATCGGCCAGTTGGCGATCTTCTGCCGGGCCACCAGCCACACGTTGAGCACACCCGTCGCGAACCCCAGCAGCTCCGCCCAGGTAGTGCCGGTGCCGGCCACCCGAAACGCGGTGCCGGTGAGCCAGTCGATGATCATCAGGACACCCTAGGGGCGTCGCCGGCGTCGGAACAGACCCCGCGACACCGGCCGCCCCGACCGCCGTGGGAGGCTGTCCGACATGGTGCTTGAGGTCGCGCTGATCGATGTACTACCCGGACACGAGGACGCGTTCGCCGCCGCGTACGCCGAGGGTCACCCGGTGCTCGCCGGGGCGACCGGCTGCCGGTCCGTGCGGATGACCCGAGGAGTCGAGTCGCCGACCCGCTTCGTGCTGCTCGTCGAATGGGACTCGGTCGAGGCGCACGAGAAGAACTTCCGGGCCACCGAACGGTTCGAGCAGTGGCGGGCGCTGATCGGGCCCCACTTCGCCGGACCGCCAGTGGTCGAACACTTCCTCGACGTGCCGGCCTGAGCCGAGCTGTCGTACCCCACGGTTATGGTGCCGGGCGCACGCGCCGGCCGCCGGTCCCGACGGGCTCGGGGGCGCCGGGCCCGGTGGCCGCGCGGCGCGTCACCCTGGGCACCCGCGACAGTTACTCGCCGACGCGGCGGGCCAGCACGGTGATCGTCTCCTCCGGGGACAGCGCCGCGGCCAGCAGCGCCTCGGTCATCCGCTCGTAGCGGTCGACGTCGAGCACGGTGGCCAACCGGACGTCGGTGGTCAACGCCTCGAGCATCACCGTCCGCGGGTCCGCCGGGTCGGGAAAGGCATAGCAGGAATACGGTGTGAGCGGGTGCAGCCCGCCACCGGCCGCCCCGCGTGGCAACAGCCGCACCGTGACGTGGGACAGCCCCGTCACGGCGACCAGGTGCCGCAACTGTTCACGCCAGACCGCCACCGGTAGGTCACCCGGGTCGCAGACGGCCTCGGCGAGCACCGCCGTGTAGCGCGGCGGATAGGCCCGCCGCAGCACCTCCTGCCGCAGTGCCCGGGCGCGCACCTCGGACTCCACGTCGACCTCAGGCGTGAGCTGGGCGCCGGCCGCGACCAGCACCCGGGCGTACGCGGGCGTCTGGAGCAGCCCCGGCACCACCGACGGCTGGTACTCGACGATGTCGGCGGCGCCCGCCTCCAACTCGGCGTACGTACGCTGCCGCTCGCTCATCTCGCCCAGCGTCTTCCACCAGCCTCGACTGGTCGCCGCGTCCCGGGCTATGACGATCAGCGCCTCCCGGGCGGGCGTCGGCACCTTGTAGACGTCCAGCAGATCGAGCACGTCGGCGAGGTCCGGGCGACTCTGGCCCAGCTCGATGCGGGACAGCTTCGACGTCGAGGCCCAGCCCAACCGGTCGCAGACCTGTTCCAGGGTCAGCGACTCGCGCCGACGGAGCTGGCGCAGTTCCGCGCCGAGACGTGCACGTCGAATGACAGGACTTGTTGGCAGCGGCATCCCGGCCTCCCCACCGTGGGAGACTACGCAGGACGATCACCCAGTGCAATAGCGCGCTCGCACACCGCAATCAGCGCATTCGGTGCCGTCAGCCGGCCGGGCCGACCCAAACCTGCCGTTCACGCAGCTCAGCAGCGGTCGCGGGGCGCGAGTCCCCCGGTCGGCTGGGCTGGGCTGGGCTCAGGGTCGGTAGGTGCCGAAGGACCAGACGTTGCCGGCCAGATCACGCGCGGCGTAGTCACGGGAGCCGTAGTCGGTGTCGAACGGCTCGCGGATGATCTCGGCGCCGGCCGCGCGGGCCTGGGCGCAGTGCGCGTCGACGTCCGGCACTGCCACGTAGACGGACCAGTCGTCCTCGGCCGGCCGAGGCGCGGCGTCGGCCCGACCACCGAGCATGATCATGCCGGTGTCGAGGACCAGCTCGGCGTGCGCGACAGTGCCGTCCGGCGCCTCGTGCACGGCATGCACCCGGAAACCGAACGCGACACCGAGCCAGTCGATCGCGGCACGGGGATCGGCATAGCGGAAGATCGGATAGATGGTTCGCATGAGCCCATTCTGCGGCCGACGGCGCGGATCCGGATTGGACGAATGTGACCTCCGCCGCCACGGGCAGCCGACCACGACTGCGGATCGCCGTCGCGACTGCGGGTCAGCCGGCCGTCGTCACCGGGCAGCGAGCAGCGCGGCCGGCGTCGCCCCCGCGAACTGGTGGAAGTCCCGGATCAGGTGGGACTGGTCGTAGTAACCGCAGCTCGCCGCCACCGCGGCCCAGTCGACCGCCCGCCCGGTCGCGCCGACCTGAGCCGACGCGGCGTGCGCCCGCTGGAAACGCAGCAGTCGGGCGGCCATCTTGGGCGGCAGCCCGACCTCCTGCCGGAACCGGGACGCGAGGTGCCGCCGGCTCCAGCCCAGCTCGTCGGCGAGCACACCGACACTCCCCCGCCCACCGCTGCCGACCAGCCACCGCCACGCCCGGTCGAGGCGCGGGTCCACCGGCGGGGACGCCGCCAGCCGGGCAGCGAGCACCCTGTCGAGCAGGGCGAACCGCTCCGGCCAGCCGGGGGCCTCGGCGAGCCGGTCACGCAGCCGCTCCAACCAACGGCCCGGGAGCTGCCCGACGCCGACCGCCCGATTGGTCAGCTCGCTCAGCGGCAGGCCGAGGAGCCGGCGGGCGGTCAGGGGGGCGAGCAGCAACTCGACGCCCTCCCCCACACCCACAGTGCGCGTGGTGCACCAACTGTCGAAGGTGCCGGCCACGAACGAGTCGACAGCTGTGACGCCGCGCTCCGCTCCGCGCGGGTCGGTCACGTCCAGCGGAGCGCCCCAACCCACGATCAGCACCACGAAGACGCCCGCCGACTCCCGGCGGAGCAGTGGCACGTCCGCCCGTTCCCGGTACCCCACGTACCTGTCGACGAACGGACGCAGGATGGCGTCGGGCAGCCCGAGGACCATCTCGCCGATCGGAGCCGTCACCCGTGCCCGCCCTTCGCGTACCCCGGTCGGCCGGGCCCGAGCGGAACCCTGGACGTGGCCGACCGGGTGGCCGTCACTTCACGCCGGCGGCGTCCATGCCGCGCAGCTCCTTCTTCAGGTCGGAGACCTCGTCACGGATCCGGGCCGCCAGCTCGAACTGCAGCTCGCGGGCGGCGGCCAACATCTGGTCGCTGAGCTCCTGGATGAGCTGGGCGAGGTCGGCGCGGGCCATCCCCTCCCGCGAGGTGATGGTGGCGGCGGACCGGCTGCGGCTGCGGGTCTCCTTGACCGGCGCCTTGCCTCGGGAAAGCTGACGCACCGCACCGCCGACCCGGGAGTTCTCGGTGTCCTCCGCCTCGCGGTAGATGTCGTCGAGGATGTCGTGGATCTTCTTGCGCAGCGGCTCCGGGCTGATGCCGTGCGCCTCGTTGTGCGCGATCTGCTTGGCCCGACGCCGATCGGTCTCGTCGATCGCCGCCGCCATCGACGGGGTGATCTTGTCGGCGTACATGTGCACCTGACCGGAGACGTTACGGGCGGCTCGCCCGATGGTCTGGATCAGCGACCGGCCGCTGCGCAGGAAGCCCTCCTTGTCGGCGTCGAGGATCGCCACCAGCGACACCTCGGGCAGGTCCAGACCTTCGCGGAGCAGGTTGATGCCGACGAGCACGTCGTAGTCGCCCTTGCGCAGCTCGCGCAGCAGCTCCACCCGACGCAACGTGTCGACCTCCGAGTGCAGGTAGCGCACCCGGATGCCGTTCTCCAGGAGGTAGTCGGACAGGTCCTCGGCCATCTTCTTGGTCAGCGTGGTGACCAGCACCCGCTCGTCCCGGTCGGTGCGCAGCTTGATCTCGTGCATCAGGTCGTCGATCTGGCCCTTGGTCGGCTTGATCACGACCTCCGGGTCGATCAGACCGGTGGGTCGGATCACCTGCTCGACGAACTCGCCCTGGGCCTGCTCCATCTCCCAGGTGCCGGGGGTCGCGGAGAGGTAGACCATCTGGCCGACCCGCTCCAGGAACTCGTCGAAACGCAGCGGCCGGTTGTCGGCCGCGCTGGGCAGCCGGAAGCCGTGGTCGATGAGCATCCGCTTGCGTGACGCGTCGCCCTCGTACATGCCGCCGATCTGCGGGATGGTCACGTGCGACTCGTCGACCACGGTGAGGAAGTCGTCGGGGAAGTAGTCGAGCAGGGCGTGCGGCGGGCTGCCGGGCAGCCGCCCGTCCATGTGCATCGAGTAGTTCTCGATGCCGGAGCAGAAGCCCACCTGCCGCATCATCTCGATGTCGTAGGTGGTGCGCATCCGCAGCCGCTGTGCCTCCAGCAGCTTGCCCTGCCGCTCCAGCTCGGCGAGGCGCTCGGCCAGCTCCACCTCGATGTCCCGGATCGCCCGTTCCATCCGCTCCGGACCGGCCGCGTAGTGGGTGGCCGGGAAGATCACCAGCTGGTCGACCTCGCGGACCACGTCACCTGTCAACGGGTTGAGGTAGTAGAGCTTCTCCACCTCGTCACCGAACAGCTCGATCCGGATCGCCAGCTCCTCGTACGCCGGGATGATCTCCAGCGTGTCGCCGCGGACCCGGAAGGTGCCCCGCTGGAAGGCCATGTCGTTGCGGGTGTACTGGATGTCGACCAGCCGGCGCAGCAACTGGTCGCGGTCGAGCTCCTGCCCGACCTGCGCCTTCACCGCCCGGTTGAGGTATTCCTCCGGGGTGCCGAGACCGTAGATCGCCGACACGGTCGCCACCACGATCACGTCGCGGCGGGTGAGCAGCGACATCGTCGCCGAGTGCCGCAGCCGCTCCACCTCCTCGTTGATCGAGGAGTCCTTCTCGATGTAGGTGTCGGTCTGCGGGATGTAGGCCTCGGGCTGGTAGTAGTCGTAGTACGAGACGAAGTATTCGACGGCGTTGTGCGGCAGCAGCTCGCTGAACTCCTTGGCCAGCTGCGCGCAGAGCGTCTTGTTCGGGGCGAGCACCAGGGTGGGACGCTGCAGCCGCTCGATCAGCCACGCCGTGGTGGCGCTCTTGCCGGTGCCGGTCGCGCCGAGCAGAACTGTGTTGCGGTCGCCGCGCCGAACCCGACGCTCAAGGTCATCGATGGCCGCCGGTTGGTCGCCGGCCGGCTGAAAGTCACTGACGACCTGGAAGCGGCTGTCCAGCCGGGGAATGTCGAGCGCCATGCCGTCAACGGTACGCCGGAGGTCCGACAGGAACGGCCGTCACGCCAGGTACGTGATCAGCTTCAATATTCCCATTGTGTGGCCCATGTCACCGGGACTACCCTCTTCATGTAGGCCGCTCGCGGCGGCCGACCGGGCCGGTGGCCAGGCCAACATCACGGCCGGTCACCCCCGGCACTGCGGTCGCAGCACCCGGCTCGTCCGGCGTGCGCACCCGTGTGGTCGCGCTCGAGGCGCAGACCGGCCGCCGCGAGCGCCCCTGCTCGTCACCCCGGCACCTCCCCGTCCGTTTCACAGCCGTGGACACCTCTCCGACCCCGGCGCCCGACACCGCCCGCACCGCCACACCCCGGCCGGACGACACCAGCACCGGCGACGACCCCGGTGGCAGCGGCGGCTCGGCCCGGGGCAGTGGGCGGCACCGCACCGGCCCAGCCAGCGCCGACGCCGCTGACACCACCGACACCACCGGCCCGGTCCCGGCCGGCCGTCGTCGGCGTACGGTGCTGATGTTGCTCGGTCTGACGGCGGTGACGTCCGCGACGGCGCTGGTGCTCGGGCTGCTGAGTTGGGCGCCCGACCCGCCCGAGCCGGCCCGGCCGCTGACCGTGACGGAGGGCGAACGGTTGGCCGCCGTGCGGGTCACCAACCTGCGGGACCTGCGCGCCGGCGTACGCGTCACGGCCGGCACGGGCGCCGCCCGCATCGAACTGGTGGGCTGGGTTGACTGGTCCCGCTCACTGCTCTATCTCGACGTGGGTGGGCCGGGCGCGGGCGCCGAACGCGGGCTGTTGCAGAAGAGCGGCACGGTGCTGGTGATCCGGCCCGATCCGGCGGCGGTGCCCACTCCCGCCGCACCGCCACTGGTGCCCCCGGCGGGTCGGTGGCGGCTGCACCGACTGGCACCCGGGGCGCACCTGGCGCCGGTGCTCGACCTGCTCCTCGATCTCGCCGCCGACCGCCCGGACACGACCCGGACGGCTCCGTCCAGCGAGGCGCGCTGGATCGCCCGGGACACCGTGCCGGCCGGCCCACTGGACGTCATACAGGCGCCGCTGGCCACCGGCGCGCCGGCCGCCAGCGCGGCGCCCGGCACCCCCGGCGCCGCGACACCCGTCCCGGACGAACCGGCCCGATACTGGCTCGACCAGGACGCCCGGCTGCACAAGCTGGTGACCCAGCTGCCCGGTGTCGGCCCGGTCACGATGATCTTCAACCGGGCGGACCGGCCGACACTACGGCCGGTGGACGCCCTCGGCGGCCGGCCCGGTCTGCCCCGCGCGCTGACCGACGCCGAGCAGCGTCGGCTGGACCGGCTGCCGACCCGGCTCCGGGCCCAGGGTGGCGCCACGGTGACGCTGACCGCGCCGATGGGCACGGACACCAACCTGCGGGGCACCGGCTGGTTGAGTTGGACCGCGCGTACCGCGTACCTCGCGGTCGCCGACCTTGGCGTACCGGATCGCCGGACCCTGCTGCGACGCGACGCCGCCGGTCTGGCCCGGACGGACCTGCCGGCGGCCGCCGCTGGTGGCGGCACCGCGGAGGCGCCGGCCCGGCCGCCGCTGCCGCCCCCGGCCGGGACCTGGCGGGCCTCCCGACCCGGCGGGGACGACCTGGGCGTGCTTGTCGACGCCGCGGTGGCCGCCGGGTCCGTCGGGCACCGCGGCGCGGCCGTGCGGGTACGCGAGGACGTCGTCGCCGCACGGACCGTGGACGTGATCGAGTCGGGCCCGGCCGACGCGCGGCTGCGCTACTGGATCGACCGGGACGGGTCGCTGCGCCGGCTCGAGTTGCGCACCGATGCCGGCGCGTGGGCGCAGCTGGATCTCCAGCCCGCCGTCGTGCCCCGACTGGCTGCCAACCCTCGGCCCGCCACCCCTCGACCGTCGGCCCCGCGGTCGTCGGTCCCTCGGCCCGGCGCCCGCTGACCGGTGCCCTCAGGGGCGCCAGCCGGTCTGCGCGGCCCACTGCTCGGCCCGCAGGTACTCCTCGTCGAACCACGGGTTCCGGGCCGTGCCGGAATCGCCGACCTCCGGCGCCGCGTCGACCAGGTCCCGCTTGAGCACCAGGTACGCGGCCCGCTGATCCGGGTCGGCACGCAGGTGGTCGCGCATCAGCAGCGCGTACCGCCAACCCGGCGAATCCGCCACCCGCACGTGCAGGCGAACCGGGCGGGCCGGGTCCGCACTGCCGTGCAGCCGCTTCTCCCACCGGCCCCTACCGGCCGGGCGCGGGTCGTCCCACCACTGTCCCGGCACCCGCGGGAACCCGGCGGTCGCCAATCGATCGGCCAACGGTCCGTCGGCGTCGGCGAGGCTGGAGACCGCCACCTGCACGTCGATGACGTTCTGGGCGGCCAGGCCGGGCACCGCCGTCGAACCGATGTGATCGATCCGCAGGGCGTCCGCACCGAGCGTGTGCTGGATCCGGGCGGCCAGCCGCGCGTACTGCTCCGGCCAACTCCCGTCGGCCCCGCCCAGCTCGGTCGGGTCCGGCAGGACCACCCGCCGCTGGCGCAGGTTGTCCTCGTAGGGCACCAGCCGCTGCCTCCACAGCACGTCGACGGCGTCGTGCAGCGCCGTCAGACTCCCGTCGTTGGTCAGCACCACGTCCGCCGCCGCACGGCGGCGGGCGTCGTCGGCCTGGGCGGCGATCCTCCGTTCGGCCTCCGCGCGACCCATCCCCCGGTCGCGCGCCAGCCGCTCCAGTCGGGTCGGCACGGCCGTCTGCACCACGACCACCAGGTGGTACGTCGGCGCGAGACCCACCTCGACCAGCAGCGGTACGTCGTTGACGACGATCGCGTCGGGTGCCGCCGCGGCGGCCAGCTCCGCGGTGCGGGCCCGGACCCGAGGGTGGGTGATCGCCTCCAGCCGACGCCGGGCGGTCTCGTCGGCGAACACCACAGCTCCCAGTGCGGCACGATCCAGTGCGCCGTCGTCGTCCAGCACCGCGTCGGAGAAGGCGGCAACGATCTCGGCCAGCCCGTCCGTACCCGGCGCCACCACCTCCCGGGCCACCCGGTCGGCGTCGATGAGCACCGCGCCCCGTTCGACGAGCCGCGCGGCCACCGCACTCTTGCCCGACCCGATCCCGCCGGTCAACCCCACCCTCAGCACCCGAACAGTCAACCGGATCCACAAGCCCGCCGCCAAACCCGCCCACGGCCCGGCGACCTCCCAACCACCCCGCCCCGCGCCCCGCGCCCCGCGCCAAGATCGCGCTCGAACCAGGATGTAGTGGTGTTCGGTGCCCGGGATGCCCCTCCATCATGGATCGAGCGCGATCTTGGGCGGTCGACGCCAGCCGCGCATGCCGCGCCCACAGCGGCGCCCCGGCCCACCGGAGCGCCGCGCCCACAACTCGCCCGGGGCACCCGAGCCCGCAACTCGCCGGGCTACTCCCCGCCCGCAGCTAGCGCGGGGCACGGCGGGTACGGCGAAGGCCCCGCCCCCAGCGATCCGGAGATCGTGGGGACGGGGCCCGTCGTCGTTCAGCGGGTCACTTACCGCCGGCGAGCTTCTCCCGCAGTGCGGCGAGCGCCTCGTCGGTGGCCAGGGTGCCTGCCGGCTCCTCGGCCTGCCGGCTCGGCGCCGGGCTGGACGAAGAGGTGGTGCCACCGCCACCGCCGCCGGCAGCGGCCGGGACGACCGGAGTCGGGTTGGCAGCGGCCTCGGCGTCGGCGGCCCGAGAGGTCTGCACCTGCTTGGTGTGGGCCTCCCAGCGCAGACGAGCCTCGGCGTACTGGCTCTCCCAGGTCTCGCGCTGCTTGTCGTACCCCTCGAGCCACTCGCCCGTCTCCGGGTCGAAGCCCTCGGGGTAGATGTAGTTGCCCTCGGTGTCGTACGTCGCGGCCATGCCGTAGAGGGTCGGGTCGAAGTGCTCCTCGCCCTCGACGAAGCCCTCGTTGGCCTGCTTGAGCGACAGCGAGATCCGCCGACGCTCCAGGTCGATGTCGATGACCTTGACCATGACCTCGGAGCCGACCTGGACGACCTGCTCCGGGATCTCCACGTGGCGCTCGGCCAGCTCGGAGATGTGGACCAGACCCTCGATGCCGTCGTCCACCCGGACGAACGCACCGAACGGCACCAGCTTGGTGACCTTGCCCGGCACGATCTGCTGGATCGCGTGGGTGCGGGCGAACTGCCGCCACGGGTCTTCCTGGGTCGCCTTCAGCGACAGCGAGACGCGCTCGCGGTCCAGGTCGACGTCCAGGACCTCGACCTCGACCTCCTGGCCGACCTCGACGACCTCGGACGGGTGGTCGATGTGCTTCCAGGACAGCTCGGAGACGTGCACCAGACCGTCGACGCCGCCGAGGTCCACGAACGCGCCGAAGTTGACGATCGAGGACACGACGCCCTTGCGGACCTGGCCCTTCTGCAGCTTGTTGAGGAACTCGGTGCGCACCTCGGACTGCGTCTGCTCCAGCCAGGCCCGGCGGGACAGAACCACGTTGTTGCGGTTCTTGTCCAGCTCGATGATCTTGGCTTCGAGCTCCCGCCCGACGTACGGCTGCAGGTCGCGCACACGACGCATCTCGACCAGGGACGCCGGCAGGAAGCCGCGCAGCCCGATGTCGAGGATGAGGCCGCCCTTGACCACCTCGATGACCGAACCGCGGACGACGCCGTCCTCGTCCTTGATCTTCTCGATCGTGCCCCAGGCCCGCTCGTACTGTGCCCGCTTCTTGGAGAGGATCAGACGACCCTCCTTGTCCTCCTTCTGGAGGACCAGGGCCTCGATGTGGTCGCCAACCGTCACAACCTCGGCGGGGTCCACGTCGTGCTTGATCGACAACTCCCGAGAGGGGATGACACCCTCGGTCTTGTAGCCGATGTCGAGCAGGACCTCGTCCCGATCGACCTTGACGACGGTGCCTTCGACAATGTCGCCGTCGTTGAAGTACTTGATGGTCTCGTCGATCGCGGCGAGGAATGCCTCCTCGGAACCGAGATCGTCGTGGGTGACCCGGGTGGCGCTCGAGGGGGCCTCGATGCTGCTCGTCATGTGGGCGGTTGCTCCGGTCGGTGGGTTGTCACAGCAGGCTGGTGTGTCGCAGTGACCTGTTCGCGCCAGCGGATCCGTCGCCGGGCACACCGAACGATCGCCTAGTGAGATCATGATGTGGCTCCGTCGACCGCGCACCTGCTCCCTGCCGAGGCAACGCGATCCGCGAGCGCATCGTCTAGCCTACCGTGCGCATTACCACAGCGTGCAAGCCCTCCCGGCTTCTCTCCGTGCGATGACCTGCGAAAGCCGAACAATCGCCCGGAAAACACCCCCGCTGTCTCCTGCGTCACAGCAGACCCAGGCGCGCCGCCGGCCCGCGCCGCTGCCGCGCCGCGCTTGATCGACTCGGTTTCCCGGCCTCAGCCACGCAGATCGTGGACGCGCCGCCGTACACAAGGGGGTGGGTGGGGCCTAGCGTGGGCGCGTGGATGACGACAGCCGGGTTACCCGGCGCCGGGTGGGTGACGCCGAGGCCCGGCGCGCCAACCGCGGCTGGTGGGACACGGACGCCGACGACTACCAGGCCGAACACGGCGCGTTCCTCGGCGACGTGGACTTCGTGTGGTGCCCCGAGGGCCTGCGCGAGGCCGACGCCCGGCTGCTCGGCGACGTGTCGGGGCGGCGGGTGCTGGAGGTGGGCGCCGGCGCCGCGGCCGCCGCCCGCTGGCTCGCCACCCAGGGCGCCCGGCCGGTCGCCTTCGACCTGTCCGCCGGCATGTTGCGGCACGCCGCCGAGGCCGCCGACCGCAGCGGGGTACGCGTACCGCTGGTGCAGGCCGACGCGCTCGCCCTGCCGTTCGCCGATCGGTCGTTCGACGTCGCCTGCACCGCGTTCGGCGCGATCCCGTTCGTGGACGACTCGGCGGCGCTGCTCGCCGAGGTGCACCGGGTGCTGCGTCCGGGCGGGCGGTGGGTGTTCTCGGTGACCCACCCGATGCGGTGGATCTTCCTCGACGACCCCGGCGAGGGCGGCCTGACGGCCGTGCACTCGTACTTCGACCGCTCCCCCTACGTGGAGCAGGACGAGACAGGCGTGGCCACCTACGTCGAGCAGCACCGCACCCTCGGCGACCGGATCCGCGAGTTGGTCGGCGCCGGGTTCCGACTGCTGGACCTGGTGGAGCCGGAGTGGCCGGAGGGACACGAGGGGATCTGGGGGCAGTGGAGCCCGCTACGCGGACGACTCTTCCCCGGCACCGCCATCTTCGTCACCGAGAAGCCTACCGACTGAGCGCCGCACGCGGAGTGCGACGGCCCCGAACGCCACCGGCGCTACGGTCCGCCGGTGAGCGCATGGCCGAACCCGACACCACCGGACCGCTGGCGTCCGGACCCGGCACGACAACAGCGGGCCGACTATCAGGTCGCCGACCTGTCGAACCTGCCAGACGACGACTCCCCGCGCGTCGAACTCGTCGACGGAGCCCTCCAGGTGACGCCCTTTCCGACACTGGATCACCAGGACATCTCCGGACTGCTCCGTACGTGGCTGCGCTGCCACGCACCGGCGGACATCCGGGCCACCCAGGCCGTCGCGGTCGAACTCGGTGACAACACCAGCCGGCGCCCGGATGTCCTGTTGTGCCGCGCCGACGTGCCGTCCGACCGGTCCACTCTGCGGCCGCAGGACGTCGTGCTCGCCGTGGAGATCGTTTCGCCGGGCACGCGACGGATCGACAGGTTCGCGAAACCTGGTGAATACGCCGCCGCCGGCATCCCGTTCTACTGGCGTATCGAGCAGGACCCGGTGCACGTGTACGCGTACCGGATCGGCGACCGGGTGGGGCCGGGCGGTGAGCGGCAGTACGAGCTGGTCGCCGACGGGCCCGACGTGATCGAGCTGACCGAGCCGTTCGACATCAAGCTGCCGATCGCCGAGATCACTCCGTAGTCGTTTCGCCCCGACCGCCGCGGGTAGCCGAGAACCATGGCCGAGCAGGGATTCCACCAGGGCGACCATGCCCACCGCCCCGAGGTGCTGCGTCATGAGCAGAGGTGACGACGGCCGGGACACCTACCGGGAGTTCACCGAAGCGGTGAACATGAAGCCCGGCGAGCTGTCCACGTGGCTGGAGACCGACGAGTCGAAGCAGGTCGGCTGGCACAAGGGCGGCCACGCTGGTGGTGGCGAGTCCGTCGGGCACGAATCCGGCCGGAAGATCATCAACCTGCTGCGCCGCAAACGCGGTGACCTGTCCGAGGGCGACTACAAGCACATGCGCAAGGTCGTCGGCTACGTACGCCGGCACATGGCGCAGCGCCCCTCCGGCAACGTCCGCGACACCAGGTGGCGCTGGTCCCTCATGAACTGGGGCCGCGACCCCCTGAAGTAGCCGGCGCAGCCCGACGACCCCTGATGCACCACGCCAACGGCCGCGAGCAGGGCGACGCGGTCAGGGGTTCCGGGGCAGCCCGACCCACGCAGGGATCAAGCCAGACCGCCCGGAGTGGGTCGGGCTGCCCCGGAACCCCCACACCGCAACCACCCAAAGCCGAAACGATCAGTGATCAGCGCTGTTCCAGTCCCGGCCCAGACCGACGGACACCTCCAGCGGCACCGACAGCGGGTACGCCCCGCCCATCTCCCGCCGGACCAGCGTCTCCAACGCCTCCCGCTCACCCGGAGCGACCTCGAAGACCAGCTCGTCGTGCACCTGCAACAGCATCCGCGAGTGCAGCCCGGCCTCGCGCAGCGCGGTGTCGACGTGCAGCATCGCCACCTTGATGATGTCGGCGGCGGAGCCCTGGATGGGGGCGTTGAGCGCCATCCGCTCGGCGATGTCGCGGCGCTGCCGGTTGTCGCTGACCAGGTCGGGCAGGTAGCGGCGCCGACCGAGGATGGTCGAGGTGTAGCCGTCCTGGCGGGCCCGGGCGACGACCTGTTGCAGGTAGTCGCGCACGCCACCGAAGCCGGCGAAGTAGTTTTCCATCAGCCCGCGCGCCTCTTCGGTGCTGATGGTGAGCTGTTGGGACAGGCCGAAGGCGCTGAGCCCGTACGCCAGGCCGTAGTTCATGGCCTTGATCTTGCGGCGCTGGTCGGGGGTGACCTCGTCGAGCGGCACCCCGAAGACCGACGAGGCGGTGGCGGCGTGGAAGTCGGCACCGGAGTTGAACGCGTCGATCAGCGCGTCGTCCGAGCTGAGGTGCGCCATGATGCGCATCTCGATCTGGCTGTAGTCGGCGGTGAGCAGGGACTCGTAGCCCTCTCCCACCACGAAGGCCCGTCGGATCCGACGGCCCTCCTCGGTGCGGATCGGGATGTTCTGCAGGTTGGGCTCGGTGGAGGAGAGCCGACCGGTGGCCGCCACGGTCTGGTTGAAGGTGGTGTGGATCCGGCCGTCGTCGGAGACCGACTTGAGCAGCCCGTCGACTGTCGACTTGAGCTTGGCCACGTCCCGGTGACGCAGCAGGTGGGCCAGCACCGCGTGCGGCTGCTGCGCGTAGAGCCACTGCAGGGCGTCGGCGTCGGTGGTGTAACCCGTCTTGATCTTCTTGGTCTTCGGCAGACCCAGCTCGGTGAAGAGGATCTCCTGCAGCTGCTTGGGCGAACCGAGGTTGAACTCCCGACCCACCGCCTCGTACGCGCCCTGCGCGGCGGCCTTCACCTCGGCGGCGAAGTGGGCCTCCAGCTCGGACAGATAGTGGGTGTCGGCGGCGATGCCGGTGCTCTCCATCGTGGCCAGCACGCGCATCAACGGCAGCTCCACGCCGGCCATCAGCCGGGCGGACTGCTCGCCGTCGCGGGACAGCTCGGCGTCGATCGCGTCGGCCAGGTCGAGGGTGGCCCGGGCCTGGAGCATCAGGTTCTGCTCGACCACCCCTTCGTCGCCGAGGCCGTCCAGGGTGAGCTGGCCGGACTCCGGAACGTCCACCCGCAGCTCCCGGTGCAGGTAGCGCAGCGCCAGGTCGGTCAGGTCGTAGGACCGCTGGTCGGGGCGGGCCAGGTACGCGGCGATCTGGGTGTCGCGGACGATGCCGGCGAGCTGCCAGCCGTGCGCGGCGCAGGCCAGCACGGCCGGCTTGCTGTCGTGCAGCACCTTGGGGCGCTCCGCGTCGGCCAACCAGCCGGCCAGTGCGCCCTCGTCGGTCGCGTCGAGCCCAGCCGGGTCGACCCAGGCCGCCGCGCCACCGGCGGTGGCCAGCGCGAGACCGGTGATCGAGGCGGTGTGCCGGCGGTTGGGGCCGGTGTCGAGTTTGACCGCCAACCCGACCGGGGTGCCGGTCGGGACGTGCGTGGTCAGCCACCCGGCCAGCGCGCCGGGCTCGGTGAGCACCTCGCCGGCGAGGTCGAAGCCGGACTCGGCCTCCGGCTCGACCGCTTCGAGGTACTGGTAGAGACGGTCGCGCAGGATGCGGAACTCCAGGGTGTCGAAGACCTGGTGCACCGCCTCCCGGTCCCAACCCGTCCAGCGGGTGTCCTCCGGGCGCAGCGGCAGCTCCAGGTCGGAGACGAGGCAGTTGATCTCGTAGTTGCGGATCACGTCGGCGAGCCGCTCCCGCAGGCTGTCGCCGGCCTTGCCCTTGATCTCGTCGGCCCTGGCGATCACGCCCTCCACACCGCCGTACGTGGTGATCCACTTGGCTGCGGTCTTCGGGCCGACGCCCGGGACGCCGGGCAGGTTGTCACTGGTCTCGCCGACCAGCGCGGCGAGGTCCCGGTACTGCTGTGGCGGGACGCCGTACTTCGCCTCGACCGCCGCCGGGTCCATCCGGGCCAGGTCGGAGACGCCCTTGCGCGGGTAGAGGACGGTGATCTGATCGTCGATCAGTTGGAAAGCGTCGCGGTCACCGCTGCTGATCAGCACCGACATGCCCTGGTCGCGAGCCTGGCAGGCGAGCGTGGCGATCACGTCGTCGGCCTCGAAGCCCTCTTTCTCGACCACCGGGATCTGCAGCGCGGCCAGGACCTCCTTGACCAGGCTGACCTGGCCCTTGAAGTCGGTCGGGGTCTCGCTGCGGCCGGCCTTGTACTCCGCGTACTTGTCGGTGCGGAAGGAGTGGCGGGAGACGTCGAAGGCCACGACGATGTGGGTGGGCTGCTCGTCGCGCAGCACGTTGATCAGCATCGAGGTGAAGCCGTACACCGCGTTTGTCGGCTGCCCCGTCGTGGTGGAGAAGTTTTCCACAGGCAGGGCGAAGAAAGCCCGGTATGCCATGGAATGTCCGTCGACGAGAAGCAGGCGCGGTGTCGTAGCTGTCACGGCAGCGACTCTAGCCCGCCACTACGACAGGACGGGACACCGGCACGGCGCCCGGCGCGGCCGTCGGACGGCCGCGCCGGGTACCGGCTCAGAGCACCTTCTCAGAGCACCTTGGCCAGGAACGCCTTCGTCCGGTCGTGCCGGGGGTTGGCGATCACCTCGCGCGGCGCGCCGGACTCCACCACCACCCCGTCGTCCATGAAGATCAGCGAGTCGCCGACCTCCCGGGCGAAGCCGATCTCGTGGGTCACCACGATCATCGTCATGCCGTCGCGGGCCAGGTCCTTCATCACGTCGAGCACCTCACCGACCAGCTCCGGGTCCAGCGCGCTGGTGGGCTCGTCGAAGAGCATCAGCTTCGGCTGCATCGCCAACGCCCGGGCGATGGCCACCCGCTGCTGCTGCCCGCCGGAGAGCTGCCCAGGGTAGTTGCCGAGCTTGTCGCCGAGCCCGACCCGCTCAAGCAGCGCGGCGGCCCGGTCCCGGGCGGCAGCCTTGCGCTCCCGGCCCAACAGCACCGGCGCCTCGGCGACGTTCTGCAGGGCGGTCATGTGCGGAAAGAGGTTGAACCGCTGGAACACCATGCCGATCGCGCGGCGCTGGGCGGCGATCTCCTTCTCCCGCATCTCGTGCAGCTTGCCGCCGCGCTCCCGGTAGCCGATCAGGTCGCCGTCCACCCGGATCCGGCCGGCGTTGATCTTCTCCAGGTGGTTGATGCAGCGCAGGAACGTCGACTTGCCCGAGCCGGAGGGCCCGAGCAGACAGCAGACCTCGCCGCTGCGGACCTCCAGGTCGATGCCCTTGAGCACCTCCACCGACCCGAACGACTTGTGCACCTGCTCGGCCCGAACCATCACGCCGTCGCCGGCCGTTCCCGCGGCCTCCGCGGGTGTCGTCACCTGCGTCATCACCGACCTGCCTCGCTCGCGCTACCGCCGGCCTCCGCGGCGATCCCGCGCAGTCTGATCTTCGCTTGGGCGCTCTTGCCGAACCCCTTGGAGAAGTGCCGCTCCAGGTAGTACTGCCCGACGAGCAACACGCTGGTCAGCAGCAAATACCAGAGGCAGGCCGCCACGTACATCGGGAAGACCTGGAAGGTCCGGTTACCCACGGCCTTGAGCTGGAAGAACAGCTCGGTGGAGACCGGCACGAAGGCCACCAGCGAGGTGTCCTTGAGCATCGCGATGGTCTCGTTGCCGGTCGGCGGGATGATCACCCGCATCGCCTGCGGCAGCACGATGCGCCGCAGGATCTGGGTACGGCTCAGGCCCAGCGCCTGCGCCGCCTCGGTCTGCCCCTCGTCCACCGACTGGATCCCGGCCCGGACGATCTCGGCCATGTACGCCGCCTCGGAGAGCCCGAGCGCCAGCATGCCGGCGACGAATCCCGTGAGGATCTCCAGCGCGGAGAAGCCGAAGAGACGTGCCTCGAAGTTGTCAATGCCGAAGAGCGCGCCGAGCTGCCGGTCGAACGGCAGCCCGAACTCGATCCGGGCCCAGAGGATGCCGAGGTTGCCGAAGAGGATCGCCAGCACCAGCCGGGGCACCGCCCGGAAGAACCAGGTGTACGCCCAGGAGACGCCGCGCAGGATCGGGTTCTCCGACAACCGCATGATGGCGATGACGACGCCGAGACTGACGCCGATCACCATCGCCAGAACGGTCAGCGCGAGCGTGCCGCGCAGCCCCTCCATGATCGGCGGCCGGAACATCTCGTCGACCATGAACGCCCAGTTGAACGCCTTGTTCGTCACCAGCAGGTGGACGAACATGGCCACCAACACCCCGATCACGGCGACCGCGACCCAACGTCCGGGATGCCGGACGGGCACGGCCTGGATGGGTTCCGGCCGTGCCCGTTCGGTTGTGTCCGTTTCTGACGACATGCGTCAGTTGGCGGGGTTCAGCGCCGAGGAGGTGATGGCGCCACCGTCGACGCCCCACTTCTTCAACGCGGTCTGGTACGTGCCGTCGGCGATGACCGCCTGGACGGCCTCCTTGAGCACCTCGGCGAAGGCGGTCTGGTCCTTCTTGACCGCGTAGCCGTACGGGGCGGACTCGTAGATGTCGCCGACCAGCTCCAGCCCGCCGTTGCTCTGCTTCACCGCGTACGCCCCGACCGGCGAGTCGGCCAGCATGGCGTCGTTCTTGCCGCTGAACACGGCGGCCGTGGCGTCGCTCTGCGCCTGGTACTGGTCGATGGTGATCGCCGGCTTGCCGCCGGTGGTGCACTTCTTCGACCGCGCGGTGATGTCGTCGAACTGCACGGTGCCGGTCTGCACGGCGATCTTCTTGCCGCAGGCGTTCTCAATGTCGATCTTGCCCGCGTTGCCGGCCTTGGTCGCCCACTGGGTGCCGGCGGAGAAGTAGCTCACCATGTTGACGCTCTTGAGCCGCTCGGCGTTGATGGTGAACGACGACACACCGATCTCGTACTTGCCAGAGTCGACACCGGGCAGGATCGCGTCGAAGGGCGACGACTCGTACTCGGCCTTGAGGCCGAGCTTCTGCGCCACCGCGTTGAACAGCTCGACGTCGAAGCCGACGACCGTCTTGCCATCGGCGTCGAGGAACTCGGCCGGGGCGTACGTCGAGTCGGTGCCGACCTTGATCACGCCGTCGGCCTTGATGGCGTCGGGCACCTTCCCGGCCAGCGCCGAGTCGGCCGCCGCCGTGACGGTCGGACCGGCACCGGGCTGGGCGGTGTTCTCCTTCTCCCCACACGCCGTCAGCGAGAGGGCGAGCAGCGCCGCACTGGCGGCACCGAGCGCCGCCCGGCGGGCACCGTTGGTATTGAACATGTCTCTGCACTCCTTGCGTGAGGGGTGTGACGGCCGCTCAGGCCACGCCGAGGTATGCCTCTTTGACCGCCGGGTCGTGCAGCAGCTCGGCGCCGGTGCCGCTCTTGACGATCCTGCCGGTCTCGAGCACGTACGCCCGGTGCGCTCGGGCCAGCGCCTGCTGCGCGTTCTGCTCCACCAGCAGGACCGTGGTGCCCTGCTCGTTGATCTCCTTGATGATGTCGAAGATCTGTTGGATCAACATCGGCGCCAAACCCATCGAGGGCTCGTCGAGCAACAGCAGCTTCGGCCGGCTCATCAACGCCCGACCGACCGCCAGCATCTGCTGCTCGCCGCCGGAAAGGGTACCGCCGGCCTGCTTACGTCGCTCCGCCAGCCGCGGGAAGAGATCGAGCACCCGGGCCAGGTCCTGGGCGATCCCGGCCCGGTCACGCCGGGTGTACGCCCCCATGTCCAGATTCTCGAGCACCGACATGCCGGGGAAGATCCCCCGACCCTCGGGCGCCTGGCAGAGCCCCCGCCGGACCCGCAGGTCCGCCCGGAGCTTGGAGATGTCCTCGCCCTCGAACCGGATGCTGCCGGTGGCGATCGGCCGGATCCCGGAGATCGCCCGCATGGTGGTCGACTTCCCGGCGCCGTTGGCGCCGATCAGCGCGACGATCTCACCCTCCGCCACGGTCAGGCTGATGCCGTGCAACGCCTGGATCCGCCCGTAGAGCAGGCTCACATCGTCGATCTCAAGCAACATCGTCCGGGACCCCCAGGTACGCCGCGACCACCTTCGGGTTGTCCCGCACCTCGGCGGGCAGCCCCTCGGCGATCTTCTTTCCGAACTCCAGCACGACGATCCGGTCGGTGACGCCCATGACCAGGCGCATGTCGTGCTCGATCAGCAGCACGGTCACGCCGGTGTCCCGGACCTGCCGGATGAGCTGGAGCAGCTCCTCCTTCTCCGCCGGGTTGAAGCCGGCGGCCGGCTCGTCCAGGCAGAGCAGCACCGGATCGGTGGCCAGCGCCCGAGCGATCTCCAACCGCCGCTGCTCCCCGTAGGAGAGGTTGCGGGCGAACTCGTGCAGCCGGTGCCGGATGCCGACGAACTCCAGCAGCCGCTCGGCCTTCTCCCGACCCTCACGCTCCTCGCGCCGGTGCCGAGGCAACCGGAACAGCGCGGAGAGCACGCTGGTCTTGTGGTGCGCGTCCGCGCCGACCTGGACGTTCTCCAGGGCGGTCATCTCCGGGAACAGGCGGATGTTCTGGAACGTCCGCGCCATGCCCAGTTGGGTGATCTGGTGGCGCTTCTTCCCGCTGATCTTGCCGCCACGGAACCGGATCTCGCCCTGGGTGGGCTGGTAGATGCCGGTCATCGCGTTGAAGCAGGTGGTCTTGCCAGCCCCGTTCGGGCCGATCAGCCCGAGGATCTCTCCCTTGTAGAGGGTGAAGTTGACGTTGTCGAGCGCGACCACGCCGCCGAAGCGCAACGTGACGTTGTCGACCTCCAGCAGCGGCTCCCGACTGGGGACCGCCTCCATCGCCGGCGCGCCGGCCTGCGCCGGAACAGCCGGCGTCTGATCGGTGTCACTCACCGACGATCACCTCCTTGCGACGGTCTTTGAACTCCGCCGCCCGTCGTCGGTTCGGAATCAGGCCCTCCGGCCGGAAGATCATCATCACCACGAGGACCAGGCCGAAGATCAGGAACCGGTACTCGTACAGCTCCACGCCGAACAGCTCGATGCCGCGGAACCGCTCGATCATGTACGCCACCAGGCCACCACCGACGATCGCGCCGACGATGTTGCCCGAGCCGCCGAAGATCACCGCCGCCAGAATGATGATCGAGTTGAGCAGCTCGAAGTTCTGCGAGTTGACGAAGTTCTGCTTACCCGCGAAGAGCGCACCGGCCAGGCCGGCGATCGCGGCACCCGAGGCGAACGCCCAGAGCTTGAACTTGAACGTCGGCACACCCATCAGCTGCGCGGCGTCCTCGTCCTCCCGGATCGAGATCCAGGCCCGACCGACCCGACTGTGCGTCAGGTTCCGCACACCGATCACCACCAGGATGATCAGCGTGAGCACCAGCCAGTAGTACGGCCGGGCGTCCAGCACGCCGAAGAACGGCTTGCCGTCGGCGTACTTGCCGGGCGGGTGCGGGATCTGGTTGAAACCCCGCTGGCCCTTGAGGAAGTCCGAGCTGACCGCGGCGATCCGGATCATCTCGGCGAAGCCGAGCGTCACGATCGCCAGGTAGTCACCGCGCAGGCGCAGCGTCGGCGTACCGAGCATCACGCCCGAGAGCATGGTCAGCCCGATCGCCAGCGGCACCACGAGCAGCCACGGCCAGAGCGTCTTGACGTTGCTGCTCGGCGAGGTCAGCACCGCCACGGTGTACGCGCCGACGGCGAAGAAGCCGAAGTAGCCCAGGTCGAGCAGGCCGGCGAAACCGACCACGATGTTCAACCCGACGGCCAGCAGCACGTAGATCGAGACGGTGAAGAGCACCTGCGTGAAGTTCGCACCAGGGGTCGGGATCGGCCCGAGATACTGGTAGAACTCCCTGTTCGGCAGCGCGTAGAAGAACGCGATCACCGCGACCAGCAGCGCCCAGCGCACCCAGCGCGGCGCGCCACGCCACCGTTCTCCAGCCGCCTCGCGGCCGGAGCGCACCCTCTCCAGGACGGTCGTCATGCCCGTGCCCTCCCCAGCGATTCGCCCAGCAGACCGGTCGGCCGGAACATCAGCAGCACCACCAACACCGCGAAGGCGGCGAAGTCCTTCCACTGACTGCCGAACAGACCGGCGGCGTAGTTCTCGACCACGCCCAGCAGCAGGCCACCGATCAGCGCGCCGCGCAGGTTGCCGATACCGCCCAGCACCGCGGCGGTGAACGCCTTGAGCCCCAGCAGGAAGCCGACGCTGTAGGTCAGGGTCTGGATCCGCACGTCGTAGAGCAGACCTGCGACGCCGGCCATGGAGCCACCGGTGATGAAGACCATCAGGATGATCCGGTCCTTGTTCACACCCATCAACGCGGCGGTGTTGGCGTCCTGGGCCACGGCCCGGATGCCCCGGCCGGTACGGCTGCGGTTGATGAAGAGGTCCAGCAGGACCATCATCAGCAGCGCCGCGCCGATCGTCAGCAGTTGGATCGAGTCGATCGGCACGCCGAAGACGTGGAACAGCGGCTTGCTGCTCACCAGACTGGGCGCGCCCTCCGGCAGTCGGCGGGTCCAGATGCCGAAGGCCTCGGAGATCGCGATCGACGCGCCGATCGCGGTGATCAGGAAGGCCAGCGGCGGGGCGTTGCGCTTACGCAACGGCCGGTACGCCACCCGCTCGATCACCGTCGCGGTGCCCGCCGAGGCGATGGCGGCGACGATCATCGCCACCAGCAGGTAGAACAGGATCGAGCCGATCCCGCTGACCTGTGAGTTCTGGTCGAGTCCAAAGCCGTTCCAGGTCCAGATCGCTGCGAACGCGCCGGCGATGAAGACCTCGGAGTGAGCGAAGTTGATGAGTCTCAGTACGCCGTAGACCAGCGTGTAGCCGAGCGCGACCAGGGCGTAGATCGCGCCCTGGGTCAGGCCGGTCGTGGTGAGTTCCCCGAAGTTGGAGAACAGTCCATTGAAGTCCAAGGGAGGGACGCTCCATCACGTCTGGAGAGAAAATTGGGGTGCGGCCGGGAGCGAGCAGCTCCCGGCCGCACCCGCGATCACAACTCAATCGCCGAAGCAGCGACCAACATCAGGACTTCGGGATCTCCTGGTCCGGGACAACCTTGCCGCCGGTGACCTTGAAGGCCCAGACCTTGACCTGAGCCGGGTCCAGCTCGCCGGTCTCGGTGAACTTGTAGCTCGCCGCGACACCCTCGCCGCTGTAGCCCTTCACGAACTCCAGCAGACCCTCACGGGTGGTCTTGCCAGCCTTGATACCGGCCAGCAGGATGTTCGCCGCGTCGTAGGCGGTGTCGCTGTAGGTGCCCGGGTCGGTGCCGGTGAGCGCCTTGAACTCCTGCACGAAGGTGCCACGGGCCTCGGCGGCCGGCTGGCACGGGCAGGTGAGGATGGTGCCCTCGGCCGCCGCCTCACCAGCGGAGGTGATGTACGCACCGTCGTTGACGCCGTCGCCGGCGACCAGCGGCGCGGTGACCCCGGCAGCGGTGAGCTGCTTACGGATCAGGCCGGCCTCCTGGTAGTAACCGCCGTAGAAGATCGCCTTCACGTTGGCGGCCTTGACCTTGGTGACCACGCCGGAGAACTCGGTCTGCTTGCCCTCGCCCTGGACCTTGTCCGAGCCGACAACCGCCGAGCCGAGCACCTTCTTGACCTCGTCGGCCAGGCCAGCGCCGTACGCCGACTGGTCGTCGATGACGTAGACCTTGTCGGCATTCATCACGTTCTTCATGTAGTTGCCGGCCGCCGGGCCCTGGCTGAAGTCGTTGCCGACCGCGCGGAAGAAGGTCTTCCACTTCTGGTCGGCCAGGCTGGGCCGGGTCGCGGACGGGGTGATGGTCACCAGGCCAGCCTCGCTGAACAGCGGGCCGGCAGCCTCGGACTCACCCGAGTAGGCCGGGCCGACGACGCCGAGGATCTTGGTGTCGTCGATCGCCTTCTGCGCCAGACCAGGCGCCTGGTCGGGGCTGCCCTGCGAGTCCAGGGACGCCAGCTCGACCTTGCAGTCGGCGTTTTCCTTGTTGTACTTGTCAACGGCGAGCTTGACACCGTTGTTCTCGTTGATGCCGAGCGCGGCCGAGCTGCCGGTCAACGCGCCGAAGAATGCGATCTTGCTGCCACAGGCGTCACCGCCGCCTGCCGCGTCGTCGCCACTGGAGCATGCGGTTCCACCGGCGACGAGCGCCACCATGGCGACCCCACCGATAACGCGCGCGAGCTTCTGCCTCAAGGCCCGAACCCTCCTCGTCCCATGGTCCGAACCACCCGCTGGCTATTGGCACTTGCGGGGGCGGACGAACCAGACCGTCGTCGCCGGTCTGGGGCCGGACGTTATCCCACCGTGGAGCTGTGACGTAAGCCCCATCGGAGCGGGTTGACCGAACCGTTACACACCGTGGCGGATCAGAACCCATCCCTGTAAGAACCGTCGGCTGCGGGGCTGCTTCGCCTTCGTTTCTTCGGTAACTGATCAACGGCTATGTGTCCGTTACCGATCGAGGTCTGACAACGGCAGCCACCAGGCGCGCGGCGTTTTTCCACCGCCCGTCGCCATCAGCAGTCGATCTTCAGATAGGGCCGCCGCGCCGGCCGTGTCCCCACTGTCCGAAACCGGCCAAGCGCCGCCATCGCCCGCCATGAATCACCCGCATCGACCGAGAGCCACGGTCCGTGACGGTCCCCGTCCCGGGCAGCCGCCCGACACTCCGCCCGCGGACGGCCACCAGCGCGGCGGCCCGCCGTCAGCCGGGCCACGCCGCCGACCGCGGCCTCTCCCCCCTCGGGCCGACCAAGGGTCCGCGGGCGGCCACCAGCACCGCGGAGCGCCGAGAGCAGCGCCCCTACCCGCCGCGACGCGGATCGACGCCGGTCAGGGTGCCGGCAGGGTCACTTCACCGCCGGCGGTCTCCGCGAGGATCCGCTCGGCGACCTCCTTCATGGTCATCCGGTGGTCCATCGCCGTGCGCTGAATCCACTTGAACGCCTGCGGCTCGGTCATCCCGTACGTGGTCATCAGCGCGCCCTTGGCGCGCTCCACCGACTTACGGATCTCCAGGCGGTCGGTCAGGCTCGCGACCTCCGCCTCCAGGGCCGCGACCTCCGAGTAACGCGACAGCGCGATCTCCACCGCCGGAACCAGGTCGCTCTTCTGGAAAGGCTTCACCAGGTACGCCATCGCGCCCGCCGCCCGCGCCCGCTCCACCAGATCACGCTGGCTGAACGCGGTCAGAATGATCACCGGAGCGATCCGGGCACCGGCGATGCGCTCGGCGGCGGCCAGCCCGTCCATGATCGGCATCTTGATGTCGAGGATGACGAGGTCGGGCTTCAACTCCTCGGCGAGGCGCACGGCTGTCTCACCGTCGCCGGCCTCCCCCACCACCTCGTAACCCTCTTCGACCAGCATCTCGGCGAGGTCCAGCCGGATCAGCGCCTCGTCCTCGGCGATCAGTACGCGCCTACGCTCGGCATCCGTCGGCATCTCAGCCACCAGCCCTACCCCCACCAGTTCGAACGCGGCACCCGCCCAGCCGGGTGTCACCGCGTTCAGCGTAGTGGGTATTCTGTCAGGGCTGAATCAGGGAAGCGCCCTCGTAGCCCAACTGGCAGCAGGCAATGGTCTCAAACTCCATACAGTGTGGGTTCGAATCCCACCGAGGGCACAAATTAATGTCGTACGGGTGTTCGAGTATCGCCTCGTGCATCCACCTGAAATCCGCGCCCGCGCACGGCAGTTCTTCCTCGCGGGCAGCACTGTCGCCGACACCGCCAGGGCTGTCGGGTTGCCCTATCGGACGGTCTGGCACTGGTGCAACGACCGGCCGGAGGCGAAGTTTCAGGGCACGCAGCTCCGGTGTTTCCGCTGTCGCGAGGGTGTCGACAGTCCGACAGACCCCCGTGCCTACGTCTATCTCCTCGGTCTGTACCTCGGCGATGGACATCTGGTGACGACGGCACGGGTGCCGGTATTGCGCATCTACTGCTCCAACTCATGGCCAGGGCTCATCGAGGCATGTGACGTTGCCATGCGGGCCGTGCTCGCAGCGAAGGTGCAGCACGTCCAGAAACAGGGCTGCGTCGGCGTACAGAGTTACGGCACGCACTGGCCGTGCCTGTTCCCGCAGCACGGGCCCGGGAGGAAACACGAGCGACCAATCGTCCTGGCCGACTGGCAGCGCGATCTCGTTGCCGCACACCCGGGCGACTTCCTGCGTGGGCTGTTCCACTCCGACGGCTGCCGTATCGCCAACCGGGTCACCACCCGAGGGCGGCATTACGTCTACCCGCGTTACATGTTCGTCAACGAGTCGGCCGACATCATGGCGCTCTGCCAGTGGAGCCTCGACCTGCTCGGCGTCGCCTGGCGCATGAACCGGCGCAACTCGCTGTCGGTGGCGCGGCGCGACGCCGTCGCCACGCTGGACCGGCACGTCGGCCCGAAGTCCTGACCGTTACCGCGCGGATCACCGATCGTGGGAGCCTGGCTGACGATCAGGGCGAGACGCGGGCGGCGACAGGGGTGGGTGGGTTCCGATGCGGGTGGTTGTGTTCGGTGCGACCGGGATGGTCGGTCAGGGCGTGTTGCGCGAGTGCCTGCTCGCCGATGACGTGCGGGAGGTGCTGACTGTCGGTCGGCGGCCGTCCGGTAGGCAGGATCCGAAGCTGCGGGAGCTGACGGTCGCGGACGTGGGCGAGCTGGACGCGGTGCGGGCCGAGTTGACAGGCGTCGACGCGTGTTTCTACTGCCTGGGGGTGTCCTCGTTGGGTGTGGACGAGGCCGCGTACACGAGGGTCAGCTATGACTACCCGATGGCGGCGGCGCGGTTGTTCGCTGAGGTGAGCCCGGATGTCACGTTCGTCTACGTCTCGGGTCAGGGCACCGACTCGTCGGGTCAGGGTCGGGTGATGTGGGCGCGGGTCAAGGGTCGCGCCGAGAACGCGGTCATGGATCTGCTGCCCAACGGTTACGCGGCGCGGCCGGGGTTCATCCAGCCGACGTACGGGGCGGTGTCGAAGACGCGGTGGTACCGGTTCGGGTACGGGGTCACGCGTCCGCTGTTTCCGGTGCTGAGTCGGTTGCTGCCAAACCAGGTCACCACTACCGACGGGATCGGCCGGGCGATGCTGCGGGTGGCTCGGCAGGGTTCGCCCGTCCGGGTGTTGGGCAACCGCGAGCTGCGGTGACCGGTCAGACGATCGTGTCGAGGGCGTGGGCGAGGTCGGCGCGTAGGTCCTCGGGGTCCTCGAGGCCCACCGAGAGACGCAGCAGGGCGGCGGCGGGTTTGGCGTCGCCCTCGACCGGCCGGTGGGTGAGTGAGGCGGGGTGCTGGATGAGGGTGTCGACACCGCCGAGGGACACCGCGTGGGTGATGAGGCGGCAGGCGTCGGCGACGGCGGCCGCGGCGGGCGCGCCGCCGCGTACCTCGAAGGCGAGCAGGCTGCCGGGTCCGGCCATCTGCCGTCCGACCAGCGCCGCAGGATCGTGCACCGAGGGGTGGTGCACCCGGTGTACGGCGGGGTGGTCGGCGAGCCAGCCGGCGAGTTTCTCGGCGGTGGCCTGTTGGGCGCGGACCCGCAGCGGCAGGGTTTGCAGGCCGCGGTGCAGGAGGTAGCCGCCGAGGGGGTGCAGGATCGCGCCGGTGACCGCGCGGACCTGGCGTAGGCGTACGGCCCAGGTGTCGTCGCAGGCGACGACGCCGGCGAGGACGTCGCCGTGCCCGCCGATGCTCTTGGTGGCGCTGTGCAGGACGAGGGTGGCGCCGTGCCGGGCGGGTTGTTGCAGCACGGGGGTGGCGACGGTGTTGTCGACAAGCAGTGGGGTGTCGCCGGCCGCGGCGGCGAGGGCGGCGATGTCGACCAGGTCGACTGTGGGGTTGGCGGGTGTCTCGACGATGATCAGTGCGGTGTCGGGGCGGATCGCGGCGGCGACCTCGTCGGGGCGCGACCAGGTGACTGTGGTGCCGAGCAGGCCGGTGGCGAGGACGTGGTCGGTGCCGCCGTAGAGGGGTCGGACGGCGACGACGTGCCGGCGGTCGTCGCGGGCGGCGGCGAGCAGGGTGGCGGTGAGGGCTGCCATTCCGCTGGCGAAGGCGACGGCCTGGGCGGTGCCTTCCAGTTCGGCGAGGGCGGTTTCGAAGCGGGCGACAGTGGGGTTCCAGAGCCGTTGGTAGACGGCGCTGCCGTCGGTGGGGAGGGTGCCGCCGGTGGCGAGTTGCTCGTACGCGGCGCCGCCGTCGTCGACGGAGGGCAGTGGGTTCGTGGTGGACAGGTCGATGGGTGGTACGTGCACGCCGAGGGTGCGGAGGTCGTCGCGGCCGGCGTGCACGGCCCGGGTGTCCATCGTTGTCATGGCTGAAGCGTCGAACATTTGACGGCCAGTGGGCAATGGCTCGGCAGATGATTCTGTGAATCACGCTTGTTTCCGTGTTGGGTTCGGGCGAGGATGGCGGAATGTCCCCTGAGCCGAATGATGTGCGGCCGTATCCGGCCCTGGACGAGGTGGACCGCGCGATCCTGACCGAGCTGGCGGCGGATGGCCGTCTGCCGAACAACGCGCTCGCCGAGCGGGTGGGCGTGGCGCCGTCGACGTGCCTGACGCGTACGCGGGCGTTGCGCGAGCGTGGTGCGATCCGTGGTTTTCACGCCGAGGTGGACCCGGCGGCGCTCGGTCTGCCGTTGCAGGCGTTGGTGTCGGTGCGGTTGACCGCGCACGAGCGGGCGGCGGTGGACGCGTTCCGTGCCCGGTCGGTGCGGCTGCCGGGGGTGGTGTCGGTGTTCCACGTGGCCGGCGCGGAGGACTACGTGTTGCACGTGCGGGCGGCGTCCGGCGACGCGTTGCGGGACTTCGTGCTGGACCACCTGGCGGTCGACCCGGTGGTGCAACACACGCAGACCAGCCTGATCTTCGAGCAGGCGCGCGGGATGGGCTGAGCGGGCGGGTGAGGTGGCCGACGAAAACCCGTATCCCGGAACAAAGCCGGCCGGCGACGGGTTGGCTGACCGTGTGATCACCGTACCGTTGTCTGTTCTTGATCTTGCTCCGGTTGCCAAGGGCACCACCGCTGGCGCGGCGTTGCAGGCCACCACCGAGCTGGCCCGTCGCACCGAGGAGTTGGGCTACCACAGGTTCTGGGTGGCCGAGCACCACAACATGCCGGCGATCGCCAGCTCCGCCCCCGCGGTGCTGCTGGCGCACCTGGCGGCGAACACGTCGACGATCCGCTTGGGGTCGGGCGGGGTGATGCTGCCCAACCACGCGCCGCTGGTGGTGGCCGAGCAGTTCGGCACCCTGGAGGCGCTGCACCCCGGTCGGATCGACCTGGGCATCGGGCGGGCGCCGGGCACCGACCAGGTGACCGCGTTGGCGTTGCGGCGCACCATGGAGGGCCTGTCGGCGGAGGGTTTCCCGCGCGAGCTGACGGACCTGATGAACTACTTCAGCGGGGAGAAGCCGGGGCAGATCATCGCCACCCCGGGCCGCGGTGAGCAGCCGGCCGTGTGGCTGTTGGGCTCCAGCGGTTTCAGCGCCCAACTCGCCGGCCTGCTCGGTCTGCCGTTCTCCTTCGCGCACCACTTCAGCTCGCAGAACACCCTGCCGGCGTTGGCCCTGTACCGGCAGAACTTCCGGCCGTCGCAGTGGCTGGACAAGCCGTACGCGATGGTGGCGGTCAACGCGGTGTGCGCGGAGACCGACGAGCGCGCCGAGTGGTTGGCCGGGCCGAGCGCCCTGTCGTTCCTGAAGTTGCGCTCGGGGCGGCCGGAGCCGTTGTCGACGCCCGACGAGGCGGCGGCGTACCCGTACTCCGAGATCGAGCGGGAGTTCGTCGTGGCGCGCCGCGACGGTCAGGCGATGGGCTCGCCGGAGACGGTGCGTCGGCAGCTGACCGAGCTGGTGGAGCGCACCGAGGCGGATGAGCTGATGCTGACCACGCTCGTGTACGACGTGCAGGACCGGGTGCGGTCGTACGAGTTGATCGCCGAGCAGGTGGCGGGCGGTCTGCGCCGGAGCGCGTGAAACACGATCTTCACGTCAGCGTCACCCTGCCGACCCGGACGGTGCCTAATGTTGGTTCCGGTGGTGGTACGGCATTCCCGGTCGGGACGGGTTGGGAATGCCGCGGTGTGGCGCACCGGGCCGGAGCTGAGCGGATTCCGCGGCTGCGGCCCGGTGCCTGCCACCCTAGGCGACCCCGCTCGGGATCACCAGGGTTTGCATCAACGTAGGTGGATGTCCGGCGTGGGTGGGGTGCCCATTCCGTTGCCGATGAAGAACCCCGGGTGTGGCGGCTGGTTGTAGGCGGTGTTCTGCCACGCGATCGCCACCCGATACTGCGGGTCGTGCATCAGCGTGTAGATCCGGGTGCTGGTCGGGGTGGGTGTGCTGTAGATGCGCAACGCCCGACTGTCGGTGGTCCGCCAGATCACCTCCTCGCGCCAGTCGCCCAGGATGTCGCCGGAGAGCGCCGGCGTGGACTTGGTGCCGTTGTTGGATGCCACCCCGCTGCCGTCGAGCAGCCGGGTCTCACCGCCGGTGCCGTACTTGTCGATCTTCGTTCCGTCGAGCAGCTCCCGCACCGGGTCACCGTCCCACCAGGCGAGGAAGTTGGCCGAGGACGGCTTGCGGCCGACGTTCTGCCCCCTGGTGTTGGCCAGTCCGGCGACCGCTGACGACCACGACTCCGCCCCGGGGCTGCCCGCCCAGATGTCCGCGGAGACACCCCGGCCGTTGTCGCCGGACGCCGGCGTGGACCAGAGGACCTGACCGGTACGGGCGTCGGCGAAGTAGGAACTGGGCTTGCTGCCGTCCTCGTCGACCTTGAACACCTCCAGGCCGGTGCGGCCAGGGTCCAGGTCCCCGACGTGCATGGCGTCGCCGTGGCCGTTGCCCGTCGAGTGGAGCAACCGGCCGTTGTCGTCGATGGTGGCGGCCCCGTACACGATCTCCTGGCGGCCGTCGGCGTCGACATCGGCGACGGAGATCTGGTGGTTGCCCTGACCGGCGGCGGCGCCGTTGCCGGAGGAGTTCGAGTCGAACGTCCACCGCTTGCGCAGCGTGCCGTCGCGGAAGTCCCAGGCCGCGATCACCGCGCGGGTGTAGTAACCCCGGGCCATGATCAGCGAGGGGCGCTGCCCGTCCAGGTACGCCGTGCCGGCCAGGAACCGGTCCACCCGGTTGCCGTACGAGTCACCCCAGGACGACACCGTGCCACGCGGCGGGTCGTAGTTGACGGTGGAGGCGATGGCACCGGTCTGACCGTTGAACATGGTCAGGTACTCCGGGCCGGACAGCACGTAGCCGCTGGAGTTGCGGTAGTCCGCCGACGACGAGCCGATGAGCTGACCGGTGCCGGAGCGGGTGCCGTCGGCGGTCTTCATGGCCACCTCGGCCCGGCCGTCGCCGTCGTAGTCGTACACCTGGAACTGGGTGTAGTGGGCGCCGGCCCGGATGTTGCGGCCCAGGTCGATCCGCCACAGCCGGGTGCCGGCGAGGGTGTACGCGTCGACGTAGACGTTGCCGGTGTAGCCGGACTGGGAGTTGTCCTTGGCGTTCGACGGTTCCCACTTGAGCACGATCTCGTAGGTGCCGTCGCCGTTGAGGTCACCGACGGAGGCGTCGCTGGCGCTGTAGGAGTAGCTCTCGCCGCTCGGGGTGCTGCCCCCGGGCGGGACCTGCAACGGCACGTCCAGGTAACCCGCGCCGAACTGCAACGCCGGTGCCGACGCCGCCTGCTCGGCGCCGCCCACCACGGCCCGCACGGTGTACGCCGAGCCGGCCGCCGCACCACTGTCGAGGTAGTTGGTGGCGCCGGTAATCGGGCTGGCGTTGACCCTTGTGGAACCCCGGTAGAGATTGAACGCCACCCCGGAGGTCTCGGTGCCGAGCAGTCGCCAGGACACCAGGTTGCCGCTGCCGGAGCGGACGCTGACCAGCCCCCGGTCCAGGTCCTCCATCTGCACCACCCCGGCCGACGGCGGAGGCGTGGTGGGTGGCGGCGTGGTCGGCTCCTCGGTGGGTGGCGGGGTGGTCGGCTCCTCGGTGGGTGGGGCGCCGGTGCAGGTCGTGCCGTTGAGCGCGAAGCTGCTCGGCACCGGGTTGCTGCCGGTCCACGAACCGTTGAAGCCGAACGAGGCGCTGCCGTTCGTGGCGATCGCGACGTTGTGGTCGACGTTGCGCGCGGTGACCTGCGCACCGGACTGGGTGACGGCGGTGTTCCACGCCTGGGTGACCTGTTGACCTGCGGCGTACGACCAGGTGACCGCCCACCCGTTGACCGGGTCGCCGAGGTTGGTGACTGTGACGTTGGCGCCGAAGCCGCCCTGCCACTGGTTCGTGATCTGATAGTCGACCCGGCAGCCGACGGCGGCGGCCGAGGCGACGACCGTGCCGAGGGTGCCGGCCACGACGGTGGCCGCCGTCGTGGCGGCGAGCAGGATCAGCCGATGTCTGGACGGGTGCATGCACTGCCTCCGGGGATCCGGTGGTGATCGCTGCGGCCCACCGACCCTGCCCGGGGAAGCACAGTGGACCGACCCCGCCGTGACGGCGGCGGCCGGCGATCTGATCGGGGATGAAACGCCCTGGAACTCACGGATCCGACTCACGCGCATCGTAAGGCAAGCGCTTTCCGACGCGCAACATCGACGACCGTTACTTGGTCGGGGTCTTGCCCCCGCGATCAATGGCTGGTCAACTCGTTCGGATGAGCGCCCACCACATGGACCCTGACGAATTCCGTCGCGCCGGCCACGCCGTCATCGACTGGATCGCCGACTACTGGGCGACAGTGGAACAACTACCGATCGCCCCTACCGATCCGCCCGGCACGGTGGCCGCCGCCCTGCCCAGCACGCCTCCCACCACCGGCGGCGAACCGGTCGAGGCGATCCTCGCCGACCTGGACTCGATCGTCGTACCGGGGCTGACCCACTGGCAGCACCCGGGCTTCTTCGGCTACTTCCCGGCCAACACCTCCGGCCCGAGCGTGCTCGGCGACCTGGTCAGCTCCGGGCTCGGCGTGCAGGGCATGCTCTGGGCGTCCAGCCCAGCCTGCACCGAGGTGGAGACGGTGCTGATGGACTGGCTGGCCCAGCTGCTGGACCTACCGCCGCGGTTCCGCTCCACCGGCGCCGGCGGAGGGGTCATCCAGGACTCGGCCTCCTCGGCGACACTGGTGGCCACCCTGACCGCACTGCACCGGGCCAGCGGCGGCCGCTGGCGCCACAGCGGCATCGACCGGCGCTACCGCGCGTACACCTCCCTGCACGGGCACTCGTCCATCGAGAAGGCGGTACGGATCGCCGGGCTGGGCAGCGACGGGATCCGCTCGATCGAAGTGGACCCGGACACCCAGGCGATGCTGCCGGGCGCACTGCGGGCCGCGATCGAGGCCGACCTGGCCACCGGCGACACGCCGGCCATCGTGGTGGCGACCATCGGCACCACCTCCACCACCGCCATCGACCCGCTGCCGGAGATCGGGGCCATCTGCGCCGAGTACGGAATCTGGCTGCACGTCGACGCCGCGTACGCGGGATCCGCCGCCGTCTGCCCCGAACTGCGGTGGACGCACGCCGGCCTGGAGTACGCCGACTCCTACTGCTTCGACCCGCACAAGTGGCTACTCACCGGCTTCGACTGCGACGCGTTCTGGGTAGCCGACCGCGCCGAACTGATCGAGGCGCTGACCGTACTGCCGGAGTTCCTGCGCAACGCGGCCACCGAATCCGGTGCCGTGATCGACTACCGGGACTGGCAGGTGCCGCTGGGCCGACGCTTCCGGGCCCTCAAGCTCTGGTTCGTGCTGCGCTGGTACGGCGCCGAAGGGCTGCGCGCTCACATCCGCTCCTCAGTGGCGCTGGCCGAGCGGTTCGCCGAGCGGATCCGCGCCGACGACCGGTTCGAGTTGGCGGCGGCGCACCCGTTCTCACTCGTCTGCTTCCGACTGCGCGCCGACGACGACACCAACGCGGCGCTGCTGGCCTCGGCGAACGCCACCGGACGGGTGTACCTGACGCACACCCGCGTCGCCGGCCGTTACACGCTGCGGCTGGCGGTCGGCGCGCCGCAGACCACCGAAGCGCACATCGACGAGGCATGGACCTTGCTCTCCGAGGCAGCCACCACCCCGCCCACCCCCTAACCGCGCCGCCCCGCCACGGCCCGGCCCCGCCCAGCCCGGCCCCGCCCAGCCCGGGGCCGGGCCGGCCCGGCCCGAAGATCTGCGCAACTTCCCCGATGTTGCTGCCTCCGACGCGCGAGAGACAGCAACATCCCTGATATTGCGGATCGTGCCGACGAACGTCGTCGCCGGTAGGCCGGGGGCGGGGTTTGGGTGCCCGCGGCCGTCAAGGTCACGCTCGATTCAGGATGTAGTGGCCACGAAGCGCCGGGATGCCACTACATCCACGATCGAGCACGATCTTGGGTGGTTCAGCCTCGGCAATCACGACGTTCGACGGGGCATCGCCGCGCTGCGGCCCCCGCCCCTCCGCGCACCCCACCCCCGCGCAGCACCCGCGCGTCGATCATGGAGTTGCGGTGCCCGACGAACCGCACTGACAGCGACATTCATCCCACCACAACTCCATGATCGGCGCGAGGCGCGAGGCGCGAGGCGCGAGGCGCGAGGCGCGAGGCGCGAGGCGCGAGGCGCGAGGCGCGAGGCGCGAGGCGCGAGGCGCGAGGCGCGAGGCGCGAGGCGCGAGGCGCGAGGCGCGAGGCGCGAG
>NZ_JAGPXW010000044.1:0-45823 GCF_018070365.1 Micromonospora sp. D93
GGCTCGTTGGAGCCCGCCCGCCGTGAGGGTCAGCAGTTGCGGAGTTCGGGGGACTGGTTGAGCAGTTGGCCACGGGTTGACACGAACCGGCGGTAGCGCTCGCTGTCGACGGCCGACGGGCGGAACGCGGCGACGCGGTGGCAGTTCTGGAAGGCCAGGCGCACGCCGAAGTGCCGCTCCAAGCCGGCGCGGATCGCGTCGCTGGCCAGCGCGCGGAGCAGTTGACCCCGGTCGTCGTCGGTGGGCGGCGGGACGACGTTGTCGGCCAGTTCGGCGTCGCCGGCTTCCAGTTCGGCGACGACCCGGCTGACGGTGGCCCAGGCGTACGGCAGCGAGTCGCGGACGCACGCGATGAACGCCTCGTCGTCGACGGGGCCCCGTTCGGCGGCGTCGAGCAGGGTGGGCGGGACGGTGAGTGACATGGTTCTCCTCCGCATCAGCTAATGATTACCGTTTTCAACAACGGCCTCGACTGAGCAGACCACGTCTCTCGGACGACGTCAACGATGTCCCGGCGCGCCACGCCGCGACCCACGCACAGCCGCGCGAAGGCGCCCGCACACAGCGCCCGCACACAGCGCCCGCACACAGCGCCCGCACACAGCGCCCGCACACAGCGCCCGCACACAGCGCCCGCAAGAGCGCCCGCACAAGAGCGCGTGCGGACGAGTGTCCTGAGCGAACGGGCGCGTCAGGGCCTGCGGGGGTGGCCCTTGAGGTGCCGGCCCAGCTCGCGGGCGATCTCCCGGTTGGCGTCGCGCTCGGCCAGCGTCTGCCGCTTGTCGTAGGAGCGTTTGCCCTTGGCGAGGGCCAACTCGACCTTGGCGTAGCCGTTCTCGAAGTACATCGACAGCGGGACGAGGGTCACGCCGCCCTCGCGGACCTTGTCCAGGATCCGGTCGATCTCGGCCCGGTGCAGCAGCAGTTTGCGGTTGCGGCGCGGGGCGTGGTTGGTCCAGGTGCCGTAGGTGTACTCGGCGATGTGCAGGCCGTACAGCACGATCTCGCCGTCGCGCTCGTGTGCGAACGCGTCCACCAGCGAGGCCCGCCCCTCGCGCAGTGACTTCACCTCGGTGCCGACCAGCACGATGCCCGCCTCGTACGTGCGCAGCACTGTGTACTCGTGCCGGGCCTTCTTGTTCGAGGCGATCAATCGGCGTGCGGGCGGCTTGGACGGGGTCACCAGGCGACGATATCCGGCCGCCGGGGCAGGCGTGCCGGCCGGCTCAGTCGCGTGCCGGGCGCGCGGGGCGTAGTCGCGCGGTCAGATCCCGTACCGCGTCCGCGAACGCCTCCTGCGACTCACACGGCCAGTGTCCGAGGATCGGTGGGGGAACGCTGTCGCTGGGGGCTGGCACCACGTCCTGCGGGTCGGTCAACCGCCGGTCCACCGTCGCCGCCGGCCCGGTCAGCGTCTCGGCCTCCCCGGGGCGGTGGGCGGCGAAGATCCAGCCGCCGATCGGGTCGGTGTCGCGCCACAGGTTGATCCAGCGCCAGCCGACCCGTTCGCCGATCTCCCGCAGCGCCGGCTCGTCGGCGTATGCCGGGAACAGCCGGGAGTACAGCCGGCCCAGCGGCGACCCGTAGGTCAGCAGGGCGACCCGGTCGGTGATCCGGGTGGGTAGTTGCAGAACCGTGGCGGCGAGCAGCACCGAGCCGTGGCTGTGTCCGGCCAGCAGCACACAGTGCCCCTGCTCCACCAGGTAGGTGATCCGTTTGGCCAGCTCCGGCACGGCCCGCTCGGCGTAGCAGGGCGGCGCGAACGGGTGCGCGGCCCGGGGCCAGAAGGTGCCCAGATCCCAGAGCACACCCACGTACCGGCGGAACTGCGCTGTCCGGTAGGCGAAGATGCCGCCGACCACCAGGCCGAGCAGGATCGCGGCGATCACGTAGCTACCCGACCCGATCAGGAAGTTGACCATGCCTTCCGGCACTCCGACGTAGCGCTGCGCCACGTCGCCGGGTAGGAGCTGGAGCAGGCCGAGCACGCTGGTGGCCAGGCCGAGCGCCGCCAGGGCGGCGTACACCACGGAGAGCGGTTCCAACCGTTCGGTGAAGCGGGCCCGGGCCACCGCGTGCTCGACCCGCCGCAGCCGGGCCGCCGCCCGCGGCGGCGCATCCGGGAAGTCGGCGGCCACGATCGCCCGCGCGGCCCGCCGCCGCCCGCGCCGGGTCAGCCTGGTGACCAGGCCGGCCACCAGCAGTGCGATCACCACGGCCAGGAAAAACCCGAAGATCGCCCACTTGTACGCCAGGGGAGGGCTGGTCTCCAGGCCGTCCGCTGTCGTCCCCTCGCGATCGAGCAGGTCCGCCACCCGGTAGACCAGCTCGGCCGAGAACGCCACGGCTAGCCCGGCCGAGATCGTCACGAAGACCGGCGCTCCCAACGCGCGTATGGGTGACCTGCGCTGCCCGCCGCCCCGCCGCCAGATCACCAGCACGGCGAGGACGGCCACCAGCACGGTCTGGCTGACGAACAGCCAGGCCACTATCGCGCTGTAACCGGGCAGCGCACCGCCCTGCGGCCACGGCGCCGGGCTGATGACGACGTGCACGATCACCAACATCGTCACGCCGCAGGCGATGGTGCGCAGCCCGCGGAACACGCCGTCCACCCGGGGTGACGGGTCGGTGCGGTCGATGCTGGGCACCACGGTGACCAGGACCAGGCAGGCCAGTAGCACCGCCGCGGTGGCGGTCAGCAGGATCACCATCACCCAGGAGCGGTGCTGGCTGGCCCGCGCGGCCAGCAGGCTGGCGCTCAGCGTGCCGAAGGCCGCCGCGACGTGGACCGAGCGCAGCCGACCCACCAGCGGCTCGCCGTCCCACTGGCCGACGGCGCTCAGCTGGTGTTTCGACGTCGACGTCGCCGGCGTCCGGAACGCGTCGAACGAATAGGCCGGGCGAGCACCCAGCCACCAGAGGAGCCCGATGGCGGCGACCGGCACGAGCGCCAGCACACCCAGGCGCAGCCCGGTCGGGTGCCCGCCGAGCCAGGACAGCCAGCTCCGGCCGGCCAGGCACGACGGGGTGTCCATGCAGCGCCATGCGATCAGGTCCAGCGCCACGCCGACGATGGAGAGCACGTAGAGCACGGTGAGGGTGAGGGCGAGCACCCGGCACAGCGCCATGAAGCCGCGCTTCGAGACGGTGTGCGCCGGGCGCATCCAGAGCGCCACGTTGCAGAGCATGAACGGCAGCAGGAAGACCAGCGACACCGTTCGCACGGCCGTGCCGGACGGCAGGTCACTCCAGCGGTACGCCTCCAGCGTCACCCCGTCCGTCCCGGTGGAGTCCGGATAGCCGGGGCGCGGTCGGTAGAATCCTCCGCTGCGGTCCCCGGCGACCTGGTGCACGTACGGCCGGTCCAACACCTGGTCCGCGCCCGCGCCGGAGACACCGTGCACCCGCAGCTCCACGATCCCGCCCGACGGCGTCGTTCCGGTCGGTGTCGCGTCCGCCATGGGCCCCCCGAGGTGTGCGCGGCAACCGGGCGGGTCGTCGATGTCCGGCCACCCGCGCGGCTCCCCGGCTTACCCGTCTGCGAGGCGGTCAACCGTGGGCCGGGCCCTGGCGATGGTGCGGTCGACCCTCGACAGGTGATTTCATGGCGCCATGGCGAACCCGGTGATCCTGACCGTCGACGACGACCCCGTGGTGTCCCGGGCGGTCGCCCGGGACATCCGGCGCCGCTACGGCGACCGCTACCGGGTGCTGCGGGCCTCCTCCGGGCCGGAGGCGCTGGACGCGTTGCGAGAGGTCAAACTGCGCGGCGAACAGGTGGCGTTGCTGCTGGCCGACCATCGGATGCCGGAGATGACAGGCGTCGAGTTCCTCGAAGCGGCCATGGACGTCTTCCCGGCCGCCCGCCGGGTGCTGCTCACCGCGTACGCGGACACCGACGCCGCGATCGAGGCCATCAACGTGGTCGACCTGGACCACTACCTGCTCAAGCCCTGGCACCCGCCGGAGGAGAAGCTGTACCCGGTGGTCGACGGGCTGCTGGAGGCGTGGGCGGTCACCCCGGACGCGGCCAGCGCCGAGATCCGGGTCGTCGGGCACCGCTGGTCGGCGCCGTCGTTCAAGGTCCGTGACTTCCTGGCCCGCAACCTGGTGCCGTACCGATGGCTGTTGTCCGATGACCCGGAGGGCGTCCGGCTGCTCGACGCGGCTGGGGCCACCGAGGCGGACGTGCCGCTGGTGGTGACGCCCGAGGGCAAGGCGTTGATCGCCCCGAGCGAGGCCGAGTTGGCCGCGCTGGCCGGGTTGACAGTGGTGCCGGCGTGTGACTTCTACGACCTGGTGGTGATCGGCGGCGGCCCCGCCGGCCTCGGCTCCGCCGTGTACGGCGCGTCGGAGGGGCTGCGCACCGTGCTCGTGGAGCGGCGGGCGACCGGCGGTCAGGCCGGGCAGAGCAGCCGGATCGAGAACTACCTGGGCTTCCCGGATGGCGTGTCCGGCGCGCAGTTGACCGATCGGGCCCGGCGGCAGGCGGTCAAGTTCGGCGCGGAGCTGCTCAGCGCCCGGGAGGTGGTCGGTCTCAGCGAGGCCGGCGGCGCCCGGCTGCTGCGCTTCGGCGACGGCACCGAGATCGCCGCGCACACGGTGGTGCTGGCCACCGGCGTGTCGTACCGGGTGCTCGACGCCCCGGGGCTGGCCGACTTCACCGGGCGGGGGGTGTTCTACGGGGCCGCCGCCACGGAGGCGCCGAGCTGCGTCGAGCAGGACGTCTACATCGTCGGCGGGGCCAACTCCGCCGGCCAGGCGGCGGTCCACTTCTCCCGGTACGCGTCGAGGGTGCACCTGCTCATCCGTGGTGCGGACCTGACCGCGTCGATGTCGCGTTACCTGATCGACCAGCTGGAACGGATCGACCGGATCACCGTGCACCCGCACACCGCAGTGGTCGGCGGGGCCGGGGACGGTCACCTGGAACGGCTCACCCTCTGCGACACCCGCACCGGGGAGGCGCGCTCGGTCGACACCTCCTGGCTGTTCATCTTCATCGGCGCGGAGCCCCGTACCGACTGGCTGGACGGGGTGCTGGTCCGCGACGGGCGCGGTTTCATCGTGACCGGCCCGGATCTGCTCGCCGGGGGACGGCGGCCGGCCGGCTGGTCGCTGTCGCGCGACCCGTACCACCTGGAGACCAGCGTGCCGGGTGTGTTCGCCGCCGGGGACGTGCGGGCCGAGTCGGTCAAGCGGGTCGCTTCGGCCGTCGGCGAGGGTGCGATGGCGGTGTCGCTGGTGCACCGATACCTGGAGGCTCAATGAGCACGGATAGTGGCCGGCTGACACCGGCGCAGTTGCGCACCCTGTTCCTGTTCGAGTCCCTCGACGAGGGGCAACTCGAGTGGCTGGCCGAGCGCGGCCGGGTCGAGCAGCGTGCCGGGGGCACCCTGGTGTACGGCGAGGGGGAGCCCGGGACCTGTTTCTTCGTGCTGGTGCGCGGTGCGGTGGCGCTGAGCCGCCAGGTGCGCGGAGACGAGATCGAGGTCAGCCGCACCGACCAGCGCGGCGTGTACGGCGGGGCGGTCCAGGCCTACCTGGGTGACCAGGTCGACCAGATCTACCGCAACAGCATGCGGGCGGTGGTCGACTCGGACTTCTTCGTGCTGCCGGCGGAGGACTTCGCGTACGCCCTGCGGTCCTGGTTCCCGATGCCCATGCACCTGTTGGAGGGGCTGTTCCTCGGCCTGCGGAACAGCCAGGCCATCGTCGGTGAACGGGAGCGGCTGTTGGCGCTCGGTTCGCTGTCGGCGGGGCTGACCCACGAGCTGAACAACCCGGCCGCGGCGGCGGTGCGGGCCACCTCGGTGCTGCGGGACCGGGTCGCCGGAATGCGGCACAAGCTCGCCATGATCGCCGATGGGCGGCTCGACGGCAGCGCCCTGCACGGCCTGGTCGCGTTGCAGGAGGAGGCGGTCGCCCGGGTGGCCACCGCGCCGAAGTTGACCCCGATGGAAACCGCCGACGCCGAGGACACCCTCACCGACTGGCTGGAGGAGCACGGGGTCAACGGTGCCTGGGACCTGGCGCCGATCCTGGTCGGCGGTGGTCTCGACGCGGCCTGGTTGGCGCAGGTGAAGGCCGCGGTCGGCGCCGCGGACCTGGAGGCGGCGGTGCGCTGGCTCACCTACACGGTCGACACCGAGCTGCTGATGCGCGAGATCGGCGACGCGGTCACCCGGATCTCCGGGCTCGTGGACGCCGCCAAGCAGTACTCGCAGCTGGACCGCGCGCCGCACCGGGTGGTGGACGTGCACGACCTGCTCGACGCCACGCTTGTGATGTTCAAGGGCAAGATCCCCGCCGAGGTCAAGCTGGTCCGCGAGTACGACCGGAGCCTCCCACCGGTGCCGGCGTACGCGGCCGAGCTGAACCAGGTGTGGACCAACCTGATCGACAACGCGTTGGGCGCGATGGGGGAGAAGGGCGTGCTGACCGTCCGCACCGGACGGGTCGGCGACCAAATGACGGTGGAGATCACCGACACGGGTCCGGGCATCCCGCCGGAGGTGCGTCCACGCATCTTCGAGCCGTTCTTCACCACGAAGCCGGTCGGCTCGGGCACCGGCCTGGGGTTGGACATCTCGTACCGGATCGTGGTGCACAAACACCACGGCGACATCCGGGTGGAGACCGAGCCGGGCCGGACCACGTTCCGGGTCCTGCTGCCGATCACGGAGGGTGCACCGGACGCGCCACGCGACGCGCCGGCTACCTAGAGACATCAGGTGGTTGCGGGCAGTAGTCTCGGGCGGCGTTCGTGATCCCGCCCCCCGAGGAGGGTTCCGTGGAGTCGATGGCCCGCCAGCGCACCCCCGTCGAGGACGACCAGCCGGACGATCCACCCGGCGCGATGCTGCCGGAGTTGGAGGATCGCGACTGGCTGCACCACGCGCAGGAGTTCGCGCACACCAGCTTCTGGGCGGTGGCCCGCCGACTGCCCCAGCTGGTCCGGGAAGCGGTCGGCCTGGCCTGGTCCACCAACCGCCGGGACACGATCGCCTCCATCGGCCTCAACATCGCCGCCGGGGTGATGACCACCTTCGGCCTGCTCGCCACGACCAGCGTGCTCCGCGAGTTGTTCGCCGCCGGTCCCACCCCGGACCGGGTCCGTTCGGCCCTGCCGGCCCTGATCGTGGCGGCGGCGGCGGTGTCGGCGCGGGGTGGCCTGACCATCGCGGCCGGCTGGGCCCAGGCCCGGCTGACCCCGCAGATCAACTACCAGGTGGAGCTGCGTCTGTTCGAGGCCACCACGGCTGTGGACCTGGCCGCGTTCGACGACGCCGGCTTCGCCGAGGAGATGGACCGCGCGCGCGACCGGGGGATGGGCGAGGCGGCGTGGATCGTCGACCACACCGTCAACCTGGTCACCGGCGTGGTCGGCATGCTCGCCACCGCCGTCGCGGTGACGGTCATCCAACCGCTGCTGCTGCCCTGCCTGCTCCTCGCCGCGATTCCCCAGGCGATCACGGCCGTGCGGATGGCCCGCCGGGAATACCTGGCGATGCTGGCCCGGATCACCCGGCGACGCCGAATGTGGATGCTGGCCCACCTGATGGCCAACCGGCACACCGCCGCCGAGGTGCGCGCGTACCAGATGCGCGAGTTCCTGCTCGCCGAGTATCGCGGGGTGATGGCTGTCGAGACCCGTGCCCAACTGCGGCTGGTCCGCTCGCAGACCGGCACCCGGGTCATCGGCGCCACGGTGGCGGGGCTGGCCACCTTCGGTGTGTACGCGGTCCTCGGCGGCCTGCTGCTGAGCGGGATGGTCGCCCTCGCCGCCGCGGCGACCGCTCTGCTCGCGCTGCAGTCCGCGCGCACCAGCCTGGGAGTGGCGGTCGTCGCCACCAACTCGCTGTACGAGGACGCCCTCTACTACCAGGACTACCGGGACTTCCTGGCCCGTGCACACGCCCGGGTGCCGATCGGGGGCGACCGGGTGGCCGACGGTGTCGGCGTGATCGAGGTGGACGACGTGAGCCTCAGCTATCCGGACACCGATGCCCCGGCGGTGGACGGGGTCAGCCTGACCATCCGCCGGGGTGAGGTGATCGCATTGGTCGGCGAGAACGGCTCCGGCAAGACCACACTGGCCAAGCTGATCGCGGGGCTCTATCAGCCGACCGGCGGGGTGATCCGCTGGGACGGGGTGGACGCCGCCGAGTTGGACCCACACGCCCTGGGCGCCCAGGTGGCCGTGATGACCCAGGAGTGGTGGAAGTTCCCGTTCACCGCCGGGCAGAACATCCGCGTCGGACGGCACGACCGCCCGCCGGACCGGTCCGGCCCGAGTGTTCAGGAGGCGGCCGCCGCGGCCGCCGCGCACGACATGATCGTTGGCCTGCCGCACGGCTACGACACGCTGCTCGACCGGGAGTTCAAGGATGGCCACGAGCTGTCCGGCGGGCAGTGGCAGCGGCTGGTCGCAGCGCGCGGCCTCTATCGGGACGCCGCCCTGCTGATCTGTGACGAACCCTCGGCGGCCCTGGACGCGCGTGCCGAACACGCCCTGTTCCAGCACCTGCGTCGTCGCCCCGACCGGGCGGTCGTCCTGATCACGCATCGGCTGGCCAACGTCCGGCACGCTGACCGGATCCTCGTGCTGGAGCGGGGCCGCCTCGTCCAGCAGGGCAGTCACGACGAGCTGATGGCGGCCGGTGGCCTCTACCGGGAGCTGTTCAACCTCCAGGCCAGCGGCTACCTGACCGGCGCCGACGAACGCCGCCCCGCCGATACCCGCTGACCAGATTGCGCTGAGCCGAGCCACGGAGACTGCCGCGGACCGACGCGGCGGCTAGGTCCAGGCGCGGTCGAGGGCCATCGCCAGCCGCTGTGTCCACTGCTCCACGGTGCCCTCGATACAGCGCGTCCGCCTCGTGATCTCGGACGGTGATGTGGATTTCGGAGTCCCCCGACACCTCACGCATCGGCGGAGTTTATGTCAGGGCGTCAGAGCACGCGGGCGACGCCGCAGTAGCCATCGACCGGGGCCGGGGGGCTGCTGTCGGTACGCCAGTACCCCAGCGGCACGACACCCGGCTCGACCAGGTCGAGGCCGTCGAAGAACGCCGTGAAGTCCGCGACCGCACGCAGGTGGTACGGCAGGGCACCGCTTTCGTTGTACTGCCGATGCGACTCGATGACCCGCTCGCTGGTAGCCGTACCGTCGGACATCGCCAGGAAGCTGCCCGGCGGTAGGGACGAGACCAGAGCGTCGACGATGGCCCGCGCCTCGGCCGGCTTCTCGACGTGACCCATGACGCCCAGCAGCATCAGCGCGATCGGCGCACCGAAGTCCAGTGTGTCCCGAGCGGCCTGGACGATCTTCTCCGGGTCGCGCAGGTCGACGTCGACGTACTGGGTGGCGCCCTCCTGGCTGCTGGTCAGCAGCACCCGGGCGTGCGCGAGAACCATCGGGTCGTTGTCGACGTAGACGACGCGCGCCTGCGGCGTGATCCGTTGGGCGACCTGGTGGGTGTTGTCGGCCGTGGGCAGGCCGGTACCGACGTCGAGGAACTGACGGATCCCCGCCTCCGCGGCGAGGTAAGTTACGGCTCGTCCGAGGAACGCGCGCGAATACCGGGCCGCCTCGACGATTTCCGGGAAGACCGCCCGTACCTGTTGGCCGACCTCGCGATCCGGGGCGAAATTGTCCTTACCGCCGAGCCAGTAGTTCCACACCCGTGCCGAGTGCGGCACCGTCGTGTCCAGCTTGGCGGCCGAACCTTCCACCGGCTGCTCAGCGTGGTCCTGCGACATGTCCGTCTCCCCTTACCAGCCATGCGATGTCGAGGCCGTAGCCTAGCGGCGCGGCGACGCTCGCTGATACTGCGGATCGACGTAACCCTTGATGGCGGCAACGGCCACGGTCAGAGGTCGTCGGGCCACCAGAACCGGTACGGCTCGGTGAAGGCGGCGGCGATCCGCGTCGCTCTCGCCAGATCGACCGGGTCGCCGGTGCCATTGCCGGCCTCGATGCCGGAGAAGATCAGCCACCACTGCTGGTCGCCATGACGCTGTCGGGCGGCGTCGAACACGTCAGGGGGTGCCGGTGAGGAAGTCGGTCAGGATGTGGGTGTGGGTGGAGAACGCCAACTCGGCCGGGTCGGTGAGCACGAGCCACTCGGTCGCCTCCTCGGTCGGCGCCGACGGTGGCAGGTCCTCGGCCGCCCGCTCCGGCAGCACTCCGAAGATCATCATCGTTCCGCCCGCCGGTGCGCTCTGCACTCCGATCAGGCGGGCGTCCTCGGCCGCCGCAATCAGGCCGGTCTCCTCCCGCAGCTCACGGACGAGCGCGTCGGACCACTCCTCGCCGTACTCGATGAAACCGCCGGGTAGCGCGAGCAGGCCGCGGGCCGGCTCGATGTCCCGGCGGACCACCACCACGCCCAGGCCCTCGGCCGTGCGGACCGGCAGCACCGCGACCGCCACCGGCAGCGGGCTGCGCCAGACGGTCTCGCCGCAGACCGCGCACAGCCGCGGCCATCCGGCAGCCGCCGGGTAGGCGGCGCCACAGTAGGAGCAGTGCGAGTACGGCGTGCCGGTCATGCCGCCGCACGTTACTCCGATCCCTGCCCGTCCAGGCTGCCGCGCCGCCCACCCCCGCGCCCCGCGCGCCCATGCCGCCAGCCCCGTCCGGCGCCCGCGCGCCGCGCGTTCAGGCCGCTCAGGCTTCCGGGGCCCCGGTGTAGAAGGCGGTGGTGCGTTCGGCGGCGGCCTTCGCCTCGTCGGCGTCGGTGCCGGCGGCGATGCTCGCTTCGCACCACAGCTGGCTGCTCAGCTCCATGGCCCGTCGTCCCTCGGCGGAGGCGGTCCACTCGGCGCCCTGTTCCGGGGTGATCCCGCTGCCGTCGCCGGCCAGGTGCGAGGCGAGGCCGAGCAGCCCGAGGTCCCAGCCGACGCCTACCGCGCCCGGCCCGAACTGGGCCCACCGGTCCTGGTCGACGTGCGCGATGTGGTCCAGGTCGAGGCGGGCCCGCTCGTCGCCGACCGGGGTGACCCGCACCTCGATCCAGCTCACCTCGCCGCCCATTTCCCAGGTGGCGGTGAAGTGGTGCGGCGGCTCGCAGCTCTCGACGGTGCCGTGGGCGTTGCCCTGGAGCTGGTACGTGCCGCCCAGCCGCAGGTCACCGGAGATCGGCAGGAACCAGCGCGGGATGCGCTCGGCGCTGGTGCAGGCGTCCCACAGATCCTCGGCCGTCGCCTGGTAAGTCTGGCTGATCGTGGTGACCCGCGCCTCGCCGGCTTCCAGGGTGCGGCTGCCGACCTTCCGCTGGACGGCGTTGATCTGCTCGGTGGCGTCGAACATCAGGTGTTCCTCTCGTCGGGTGGATCGGCGGGCCCGCGCAGCCGACGCTCACGTCGGCCCCGGGCCAGCTCGGTGGCGAGTGCCGCCAGGGGCGGGGCCCAGAACCGGCGGAAGTGCTCCAGCCAGCCGTCGACCTCGCGCAGTGGGCGTGGGTCGACCGCGTAGAGCCGCCGGGTGCCCTCCGGCCGCACGGTGGCGAAGCCGTTGTCGCGCAACACCTTGAGATGCTGGGACACGGCGGGCTGGGAGATGCCGAACTCCTCGCGGATGACCGCGCTGACCGCACCGGCGGTCTGCTCGCCGTCGGCGAGCAGCTCCAGGATGCGGCGCCGGACCGGATCGCCCAGCACGTCGAAGGCGTGCACGACGACAGTTGTATCACTGACGGCTTATTTAAGCCAAGTCTGATACTCCGATGAGCTTGTCCAGCCGGATCGGCAGCTCCCGGATCCGTACGCCTGTCGCGTGGTGCACCGCGTTGGCGACCGCCGCGGCGGCGCCGACGATGCCGATCTCGCCGATGCCCTTCACCCCGGCCGGGTTCAGCTCGTCGTCCCGTTCGTCCAGCCAGTACGCCTCGATGGACTCCACGTCCGCGCAGCCGGTGATGTGGTAGGTGGCCAGGTCGTGGTTGACCCAGTCGCCGTACCGCTCGTCGAGCAGGCCCTCCTCGTGCAGCGCCATCGACAGCCCCATCGTCATCCCGCCGATGAGCTGACTGCGCGCCGTCGTCGGGTTCACCACCCGACCCGCCGCGAACACCCCGAGCATCCGGTTCAACCGCACCTCGCCGGTGTCCGCGTCGACCCGCACCTCGACGAACTGCGCGCCGTACGCGTACCGGGGCAGCGTGGGCTGCCCGCCCACCTCCTCGGTGGTGTCCGCCTCGGCGGTCACCTCGCCGGTCGGCGGCCCACCGTCGCGCAGCTTCTCGCGCAGCGCCTGCGCGGCGCGTATCACCGCCCAGCTCCAGCTCGCGGTCCCCATCGAGCCGCCGGCCAGCGCCGCCGTCGGCAGCTCGCTGTCCCCGATCCGGATCTCCACCCGCTCCGGCGGCACCCCGAGCGCGTCCGCGGCCACCTGCCAGATCGCCGTCCGGGCGCCGGTGCCGATGTCGGTGGCGTTGATCCGGACCAGGAAGCTCCCGTCCGGCCGGGCGGTGGCCGTCGCCGTGGACGGCCGGGCTCGGGCCGGGTAGCTCGAACCGGCCACCCCCGTCCCGATCAGCCAGCGCCCGTCGCGTCGGGACCGGGGCGACGGATCACGGCCGGCCCAGCCGAACCGCTGTGCGCCCTCGCGCAGGCAGGCCACCAGGTTGCGGCTGGTGAACGGGCGTCCCTGATCGGGGTCGACAGCTGTGTCGTTGCGGATGCGCAGCTCCACAGGGTCGATGCCGACGGCGATGGCCAGCTCGTCCACAGCGGACTCCAGGGCGTACGCGCCGGGGCACTCGCCCGGGGCGCGCATCCAGAACGGCGTGGGCACGTCGAGGCGGACCAGGCGGTGCGTGGTGCGGCGATGCGGCGCGGCGTACATGCTGCGGGTGTAGACGGCGGTCTGCTCGGCGAACTCCCGGACGGTCGAGGTCTGGCTGATCGCGTCGTGGCAGATGGCGGTGAGCCGGCCGTCGGTGTCGGCGGCGAGGCGGACCCGCTGGATGGTGGGGGTGCGGTAGCCGACCGGCCCGAACAGTTGCTGGCGGGTCAGCGCCAACTTGACCGGGCGGTCCACGTGCCGGGCGGCGAGGGCGGCCAGCACCACCGACGCCTTGGCGTACCCCTTGCTGCCGAAGCCTCCGCCGACGTGCTCGGCCACGACGCGGATCGACTCCGGCGGCAACTCGAACAGCTCGGCGAGGGTGGCGCGTACCGGCGTCGCGCCCTGGGTGGAGTCGTGCACCAGGAGCCGACCGTCGTGCCACTGCGCCGTGGTGGCGTGCGGTTCCATCGGGTTGTTGTGGTACGCCGGCGTCCGGTAGGTGACGTCCACCCGCACCGGGGCGGCCGCGTACCCGGCGTCGAAGTCGCCCTCGGCGGTGTCGGTCGGATAGCTGGGGTTGACCTGGTCCGGTTTGTACAGGCCGGGGTGGTCGTCGGTGAGCACTGTGCTGTGCGGGCCGGTGTCGTAGTCGATGCGGACCAGTCGGGCGCCCTCGCGGGCCGTCTCCAGGCTGGTGGCCACCACCACGGCGACGTACTGCCCCCGGTAGTGCACCATCGGCTCCTGTAACAGCCGCAGCTCCGGCTGCGGGCCGGGCGCCATCCGGGGCGCGTTGCCGTGGTGCACCACGGCCAGCACGCCGGGCGACGCCAGCGCCTCCGTCGTGTCGATCCTGGTGATCCGGCCCCGCACCACCGCCGACGGGACCGCCCAGCCGTAGGTGACCCCGTCCACCGGGTACTCCACCGCGTACCGGGCCGTGCCGTTGACCTTCGCGGGGCCCTCCAACCGGGGGTACGCCCGTCCGACGGCCCCGGTGCTCACGACGACGCCAGTTCGGTGAGCGCCCGCACGGTGATGGCCCGGGTCAGCGGCAGCTTGAAGCCGTTGTGCCGTAGCGGGCGCGCCTCGGCCAACTCCGCGTCGGCGGCCCGTGCCGCCAGCTCCGGGCTGAACGGACGGCCGCGCAGCTCCTCCTCGGCCCGGTACGCCCGCCACGGCCGGTGCGCCACCGCGCCGTACGCCAGCCGCACGTCGCGGACCACGTCCCCGTCGAGGTCGAGCACCGCGGCCACCGAGCCGGCGGCGAAGGCGAACGAGGCCCGGTCGCGCACCTTGAGGTACGTCGAGCGGCGCGCGGCCGGCAGCGGCGGTAGCCGGACGGCGGTGATCAGCGTGCCCCGGGCCAGTGTGGTCTCCCGCTCCGGGTGGGTGCCGGGGGAGCGGTAGAGGTCGGCGATCGGGATGTCGCGGGGGCCGTCGGCCTCGTGCACCTCCACCACCGTGTCGAGGGCGGCCAACGCGACGGCCAGGTCGGACGGGTGGGTGGCCACGCACTGCTCGGACCAGCCCAGCACCGCCAGGTCGCGGTTCTGGCCGTGCAGGGCGGCGCAACCGCTGCCCGGCTCCCGCTTGTTGCACGCCTTGCTCGTGTCCTGGAAGTAGACGCAGCGGGTGCGCTGCAACAGGTTGCCACCGGTGGTCGCCATGTTGCGCAGCTGTCCGGAGGCGGCGGCGAGCAGGGCGCGGGCCAGCACCGGGTAGTCGCGGCGCACCACCGGGTGTGCCGCGAGGTCGCTGTTGCGGACGGTCGCGCCGATCCGCAGACCGCCGTCGGGCACCTCCTCGACGGTGTCGAGCGGGAGCCGGGTCACGTCCACCAGCACGTCGGGGCGCTGCACCCCGAGTTTCATGAGGTCCACCAGGTTGGTGCCGCCACCGAGGTAGGCGGCCTGCGGTTCGGCCGTCAGCACGGCTACCGCCTCGGCCACGTCGGCGGGCCGGTGGTAGCGGAACTCCCTCACGAGGACGCCGCCGTCTCGCGCACGGCCGCGACGATGTGCGGGTACGCGGCGCAGCGGCACAGGTTGCCGGCCATCCGCTCGCGGATCTCCGCGTCGGTCAGTTCGGCGGGCGTGTTCAGGTCGCCGGTGACCGCGCTGGGCCAACCCCGGGAGACCTCGTCGAGCATGCCGCGGGCGGAGCAGAGCTGCCCGGGGGTGCAGTAGCCGCACTGGAACGCGTCGTGCGCGATGAAGGCGGCCTGCAGCGGGGACAGTTCGTCCGGCCCGGCCAGCCCTTCGACGGTCACCACCGACCGGCCGTCCACGGTGACAGCGAAGACCAGGCAGCTCTTCACCCGGCGGCCATCCAGCAGCACGGTGCAGGAGCCGCACTGGCCGTGGTCGCAGCCCTTCTTCGCCCCGGTCAGGTCGAGGTGCTCGCGCAGCGTGTCGAGCAGGGTGGTGCGGTTGTCCAGGGTCACCTCGCGGGACGCGCCGTTGACCTCGACCGTCACCCGGGACGAGTGCCGTTCGTCGGTCGTCGTCGTGTTCTCCGGTCCGCCCTGCACCGGCCCAGACTAGCTTTGTCGGTATATTCCGGGGCGAATAACGCGAAGCCCTTCGTACGGGAGGGGACGACGGTGACCGCCGGGCTGCTGCTGGCCGCCGGCGCCGGTCGGCGTTACGGCCGGCCGAAGGCGCTTGTCGAGCTGAACGGCGAGCCGCTGGTGCGGCGCGCGATCCGGTTGCTCCGCGATGGCGGCTGCGCACCCGTGCACGTGGTGCTCGGCGCGGGCGCCGACGAGGTGCCCGACCTGCCGGGCGCGGTGCCGGTCCGGCACGACCGCTGGCCCGACGGGCTGGGCTCGTCGCTGCTGCGCGGCCTGGCCTCGCTGCCGGCCGAGGTCCCGGCCGCCGTCGTGGTCCTCGTCGACCAGCCGCTGCTCAGCCCGGTCGCGGTGCGCCGGGTGCGCGCCGCGTACGCCGACGGCGCGGTCGTCGCGGTCGCCACCTACGCCGGCCGCCCCGGGCATCCGATCCTGCTGGGTCGGCAGACCTGGCCGCTGTTGAGCGGGTACGCCGTCGGCGACCGGGGTGCCCGCGACCTGCTGCGCGACCGACCGGACCTGGTGGTCGAGGTGCCCTGCGACGACGTCGGCTCCCCGGTCGACGTGGACACCCCGGCCGACCTGCTCCGACTCGGCCCGCTCAGCGACGGGTGAGCCAGCGGGGCAGCCCCTCGCTGGTGACCGCGTGATAGGTGATCATGAAGATGACGCCGATCAGGCCCAGCAGCGGACTGACGAACCAGCCGAGCAGACCGCTGAGGCCGTACAGGATCAGGCCGGTGACCGGTCTCAGCCGCTGCGTCCGCACGTACTCGGGACTCACCTGACGTTCGAGCAGCGCCGGATGGCGGTGCAGGTAACCGAAGAACACCAGCCAGGGGGCTGACATCAGGGCCGCGGCCAGCGCGTACAGGGCGACCGCCGCGCGTTGGTCGTCGGTGTCGCCATGGGTGAACGCCGACGCCAGCACCGCTGTGGGGAAGGGGATGATCACCGCGCCGAAGAGCACGGCGAGGTTGATCCAGCTCAGCGTGAGCGTGGTGCCACGGATCAGCCGCAGCAGCGCGTGGTGGTTGAGCCAGAGCACCCCGATGTAGACGAAGGACACCACGAAGGCCAGGTAGGAGGCGCCCTCACCGAGCAGACCGGTGAGCAGTTCGCCCTCGTGGTATTCCGGCACCCGCAGATCGATGACCAGCAGCGTGATGACGATGGCGAAGACACCGTCGCTGAAGGCCGTCATCCGGTCGGTGGCGGACACTCGCCCCTTGGGATCGGGCTGTTCGACCTCGTCGGATGCTGCGGACATTGCCGCAGGCTAGCCACTCGGCAACCCGGTCGGTGGCGGTTTCGTCCGATCCGGACGGGAACCGCCGCCCGGGGTCGACCCCCGGGCGGCCGCTCGCACCGCCCCCGTTCAGGCCACCGGCGTCGTGGTGCCGGTCGTGCGGGCGAGCTGGTGGGCGCGGACCAGCTCGGCGTAGCGCAGACCACTCGCCTTCACCGTCCGGCGCTGGGTGGTGTAGTCGACGTGCACCAACCCGAAGCGCTTGTCGTAGCCGTACGCCCACTCGAAGTTGTCCAGCAGCGACCACACGAAGTAGCCGTCCAGGGGAACCCCTCGGGCCACCGCCGACGCGCACGCGGCCAGGTGCTGCTCCAGGTGGTCGGTGCGCTCCTTGTCCTCCACCGTGCCGTCCGGGGTGACCTCGTCCCGCCACGCCGAGCCGCTCTCGGTGACGATGATCCGGCTCGGCCGGTACTCCTCGTGCACGTCGACGAGCAGCCGCTCCAGGCCCGCCGGGTACATCTCCCAGCCCATCGCGGTCTCCACCGAACCGGGCACCGGCACCTGCCGGGCGTACGGGGCCGCGCCGGTCGGGTCGTCGACCACCAGTTGGCGGAAGTAGTAGTTCACCCCGAGGAAGTCCGTGGGCGTGGCGATCACCGCCAGGTCGTCGCCGCGTACCGGCGGCTCGACCCCGTAGGTGGCGATCATGTCGGCGGGGTAGCCGCGCCCGTGGATCGGGTCCAGCCACCACCTGTTGACGTGCCCGTCGGCGCGGCGGGCGGCCGCGACGTCCTCGGGTCGGTCGGTCGCCGCCTCGATCGGGCTGAGGTTGACCACCAGGCCCACCGAGGCCGGCCGGGCGGCGTTGGCGCGGATCGCCTGGGTGGCCAGGCCGTGCCCGAGCAACACGTGGTGCGAGGCGTGCACCGCGCGGGTGAGGTCACGTTCACCGGGGGCCATGTTGCCCTCCAGGTGACCGATCCAGCACACGCAGAGCGGCTCGTTGACAGTGCACCAGTCGGCCACGCGGTCACCGAGGCGGCCGGCGACCACCGCCGCGTAGTCGGCGAACGCCTCGGCGGTGGCGCGCTCCGGCCAACCGCCGGAGTCCTGCAGGACCTGCGGCAGATCCCAGTGGTAGAGCGTGACGAACGGCCGGATCCCGTCGGCGAGCAACGTGTCGACGAGCCGATCGTAGAAGTCCAGACCGGCTGCGTTGACCCGCCCGACGCCGTCGGGCATGACCCGGGGCCAGGCCACCGAGAAGCGGTACGCGTCCACGCCGAGTCGGCGCAGCAGAGCCAGGTCCTCCGGCCACCTGTGGTAGTGGTCGCACGCCACCGCGCCGGTGTCGCCGTTGTCGACGTTGCCGGGGGTCGCCGAGAAGGTGTCCCAGATGGACGACGCCCGGCCGTCGACGTCGACGGCCCCCTCGATCTGGTACGCCGCGGTGGCGACGCCCCAGAGGAAGTCGGGTGGCAGCTTGGACAGGTCGGGCACGGGACGGTTCTCCTCTGGGATTGACTGACTCACTTGACCGCGCCGGCGGTCAGGCCGGCGACGAAGTACCGCTGCAGGGCCAGGAACCCGACGACCACCGGGATGCTGACCACCAGTGAGGCGGCCATGATCTGGTTCCAGTAGACGTTGAACTGGGTGGAGTAGCCCTGCAGGCCGACGGCCAGGGTGCGGCTGCCCTCGTCGGTCATCACCGACGCGAAGAGCACCTCACCCCACGCGGTCATGAACGCGTACACGGTGACCGCGACGACGCCGGGCACGGCGGCCGGCAGGATGACCTGGAACAGGGTGCGCAGCGGACCCGCGCCGTCGACCTGCGCCGCCTCGTCCAGACCCCGGGGGATCGAGTCGAAGTAACCGACCAGCATCCAGATCGAGAACGGCAGCGAGAAGGTCAGGTACGTGATGACCAGGCCGGTACGGCTGGCGTACAGCTCGATGCCTGTGGCGTTGCCCAGGTTGACGTAGATGAGGAACAGCGGCAGCAGGAACAGGATGCCGGGGAACATCTGCGTGGACAGCACCGTCACCGAGAAGACACCGCGACCGCGGAACCGGTACCGGCTCACCGCGAACGCGGCGAAGATGGCCACCACCACCGAGCAGATCGCCGCGATGCTCGACACCACAAGGCTGTTCACCAGGTACCGGGCCAGCGGCACGGTGCTCCACATGTCGATGAACGGTTGCAGGGTGGGCCGGCTCGGCCACCAGGTGAAGCCGTTCTGCACGTCCTGCAACGGCTTCGCCGCCGACGTGACCATCACGTAGAGCGGGATGACGACGAAGAGGGTGAGCAGGGTCAGCACGATGCGCCGGCCCCAGCGCTCACCGGCGGTCTCACGCATGGTCGTCCCTCCGACGGTTGGTGATCAGCAGGTACGCGGCCGAGACGACCAGCAGGAACAGCAGCAGCGCCACCGACATCGCCGACCCGGAGCCGAAGTCCCAGGTCTTGAAGGAGCTGCGGTAGATGTGGATGGAGATGAGGTCGGCCTGCTCCGGCGCGGAGCCGCCGAACAACACGAACGGGGTGTTGAAGTCGTTGAACGTCCACAGGAACAGCACCAGCAGCAGCACCAGGTTGACCGGTCGCAGCATCGGGAGGGTGACCGAGCGCAGCCGACGCCAGAACCCGGCGCCGTCGATCGCGGCGGCCTCGTACAGCTCGCCGGGCACGTTCTGCAGCCCGGCCATCAGGCACAGGAACGCGAACGGCCAGTTGCGCCAGACCGACACGACCAGCAGCGACCAGAAGCTGTTGTCGCCGATCAGCCAGAACGGCCGTTCGTTCAGCAGGCCGAGCTGGTCCACGAGCACGTGGTTGACCAGGCCGGTGTCGCGTTGCAGCAGGAAGCTCCAGGTGATCACGGCGGCGTAGACCGGCAGCGCGTACGGGGTGAGGAACAGCGCCCGCAGGATCGCCCGTCCACGGAACGGCCGTTGCAGGACGACCGCCGCGGAGATGCCGAGCAGCCAGGCGAACCCGACCGAGAGCAGGCTGTAGGCCAGGGTGACCCAGAACGAGTGCAGCAGTTCCTTGCCGGCGGCGCTGTTCAGGTCGAGCGTCGCCCGGTAGTTCTCCAGCCCGATGAAGGGCGCGGTGGACCAGTCGCGGATGTGGAACTGGGTCAGCTCCAGCAGGCTCATCCAGACCCCGACCACCATCGGGACGACGTGGATGGCGAGTTCCAGCACGATGGCCGGTGCGAGCAGCAGATAGGGCAGGAGTGAGCGGCGGGGGCCGCGGGGCCGGCGGGCCGGCCTCCGGGCCGGCGACCCGGCCCGGGGTTCGCGTCGGTCGGCGTCCGGCGCGGTGGTGCTGGTTGCCATCGGGGTCCTCTCGGAGGCGGTGGCCGTGGCCGGGCTCAGCGCCCGACCACGGCCACCGGTGACGCCTGGGTCAGCGCATCTTCTGCTGCGCGTCGGTCAGCTTCGCCCTCACCGACGCCTCGGTGACCGGCTTGCCGCTGGCCGCGTCGGCGAACAGCTCCTTCATCGCGGTGCCGACCAGGGTCTCGAAGGTGCTCTCGTCGGGCACCTGCGGCAGCGGGGCCGCGGTGGTGACCAGGGTCTCCTGGATGGTCTTCTGCTCGGTCGCGCTGAACGCCGGGTCGGAGGCCGCGGTCTTCACCGCAGGCAGCGAGCCGTACGTCTTGTTGAGGATCGTCTGCTCCTCGTCGCTGGTCATGAACTTGACGAAGCTCAGCGCGCCGTCCTTGTTCTTCGTGTGCTTGAAGACCGCCATGTTGATGCCGGCGACCATGCTGTTGACCTTCTTGCCGCCGGCCGGCGGGCTGGCCAGGAACGGCACCGGGGCCACCCCGTACGCGTCGGCGGGCATGTTCTGCGTCTTCAGGTTCGACCCTGCGGACTGCCACAGCAGCATGGCGGCCTTGCCGTTGGCGAAGTCGGAGACCGACTGGTTCTGCGCGTACTCGGCGTTGCTCGGGTTGGTGATCTTGTCGGCGGCCATGAAGTCGATGTACCGCTTGATCGCCGAGACGTTCTGCGGGGTGTCGAAGGTCGGCTTGCCGGCCGAGTCGAACCACTCGCCGCCGTACTGCTGGCTGAAGGTGAAGGCGTGGTGGGCGTTCTCCGACGGGTTGGCACCCTCGATCGCCAGACCCCACTTGCCGCCGGTGCTCAGCTTCTTGCCGTACTCGGCGAGCTGCTCCCAGGTGGTCGGCGGTGCGGTGATGCCGGCGTCGGCGAACGACTTCTTGTTGTAGTACAGGCTGTACGCCATGCTGTAGAGCGGCACGGCGGCCGGCGGCTTGCCGGGGGCGCCGGCGGCGGCGAGCGCGGCGGGGACGATCCGGTCCTTGCCGCCGACGGCCTGCAGGGCGGCGTCGTCGAACTCGACGAGCGCGCCGGTGGCCTGCAGCGACGCCGACCAGGTGTTGCCGATGTTGACCACGTCCGGGCCCTTGCCGGAGGCGGCGGCCGCCAGCAGGCGGTTGAGCAGGTCCGACCAGGGGACCACCTCGACGGTGACCTTGATGCCGGTCTGCTTCTCGAACTTGTCCAACTCCGGCTGGAGGGTGGTCTTGTCGGCCTCCAGGCTGGCGCCCTGGTTGCTGGCCCAGTAGGTGAGCGTCTTGGGTGCTGCGGCGGAGTCGTCGCCGGAGCCACCGCAGGCGGTCAGCGAGGCGGCCGCCAGTACGGCGGCGGTGAATATCCCGAGGTGTCGTCTCGACACGGGTCAGCCCTTCCGGTGCGTGGTGGGGGTCCGCCGACCTTCGTCGCCGATAGGGGTCGGGGCGACGGGGGCCGGCTGCGGACAGGGGTTCGGGGGTGCGCCGTCGGGGTCCGTCGGCGTTTCCCGGGAGTTACATCACGGCTTAATTTATGTCGTCATTAAAGTTGCTGGCAGGTGGGTCGTCAAGCACGAGGCGGTTACAGTCGCCTCGAACGGCAGACGGGAACGAGGTGACGAGTGGAGCTGGCGCGTGCCACCAACCGCAGCGTGCGGTTGCGCAACCGGTCCGCCCTGCTGACCAAGCTCTTCCTGGACGGCCCGCTCACCCGGCAGGACCTGGTGCGCAGCACCGGGCTGAGCCAGCCAGCGGTCAGCAACGTGGTGGCCGACATGATCGACGAGGGGCTGGTCGCCGAGGCCGGGGCCGCCGAGTCCGACGGCGGTCGGCCCAGCATGCTGCTGCGGATCGCGCCCCGATTCGCCTTCGTGGTCGGCGTGGACGTCGGCGAGACCCGGGTCCGGGTGGAGCTGTTCGACTTCGCGATGACCCTGCTGGCCAGCGTCGAGTACCCGCTCGACCCAGCCCGCACCGAGCCCGACCTGGTGGCCGGGCACGTGCTGGCCGGCATCGACGCGGTGACCGGCCAGGCCGGGGTGGCTCCCGGCGACGTGCTCGGCGTCGGCATCGGCGTCTCCGGCGTGGTCGAGCAGGGCGCCGAGGCCGTCGTGCACGCGCAGGCTCTCGGCTGGGACCGGGTGCCGCTGGAGCGTCTGATCGGCGCCGGCACCGACCTGCCGCTGCACATCGACAACGGCGCGAAGACCCTCGGCCAGGCCGAGATGTGGTTCGGCGCCGGTCGGGGCGCCCGGCACGCCGTCTTCGCGCTGGTCGGCTCCGGGGTGGGCGCGTCGGTGGTGACCAACGGCGTCACCTACCGGGGCGCGTCCAGCAGCGCGGGGGAGTGGGGGCACACCACCCTGGTGTACGGGGGCCGGGCCTGCCGGTGCGGTGCGCGCGGCTGCCTGGAGGCGTACGTGGGTGCGGAGGCGATCATCGACCGCTACCGGGAGGCCCGCCGGGGTCGACAGGTCCCGGGCGAGGACGAGGAGTCCCAGATCGCCGCGCTGGTCGCCGCCGCGGAGACCTCGACCACCGCCCGACGGGTGCTGGACGACACCGCCGGCTACCTCGGCGCCGGGGTGGCCAACCTGATCAACCTGTTCAACCCGGAGCGGGTGGTGCTCGGCGGCTGGGCGGCGATGGCCCTCGGCGACCTGCTGCCGGCCGTGCGCGAGGCCGCCGGCCGGCAGGCGCTGCGCCAGCCGTACGAGCAGGCGTCGATCGAGCTGTGCCGGCTCGGGGTGGACGCGGTGGCGTTGGGCGCGGCCACGCTGCCGATCGCCCGCTTCCTCACCGAGGGCGGCGTCCGCCGCTGAGCGTTGACGACGGTAGCGCGGTCGGCAAATTACACGAAAACTGATTCTCGGGATAAATAACGAAGTTATAGATCGATGTCTTGACGCCGTCGCAATCTCGCCGCAACACTCCTACGAGAGCGCTCTCCCTCCCGCGGCGTCGCATCGGCGGCACCACCCACGGCGCTACGGGTGACCCGATCCCATCCGCGCGGCAACCCGTAACCCCCTATCGACAGGCGATGTCATGACATCTCGCGCTACATCCGTACGCCCCCGTCCCCGGGTCGTGCGGCACCTGCTCGTCGGACTCACAGTGGCCCTGGTCGCGACGCTCACGCCGACCGGAACCACGACACCCGCGCAGGCCGCTCCCACCCTGCTGTCCCAGGGCCGCACGGCAACCGCCTCGTCCACCGAGAACGCCGGGACGCCCGCCGCCGCCGCCGTCGACGGCAACACCGGCACCCGCTGGTCCAGCGCGTTCAGCGACCCGCAGTGGCTCCAGGTCGACCTGGGCGCCCGCGCCACCATCACCCAGGTCAACCTGCTCTGGGAGGCCGCCCACGGCCGGTCCTTCCAGCTCCAGACCTCCGACAACGGGTCCACCTGGACCACGATCTACTCGACCACCACGAGCACCGGCGGCACCCAGAACCTCACCGTCTCCGGCGCCGGCCGCTACGTCCGCATGTACGGCACCGCCCGGGGCACCGGCTACGGCTACTCGCTCTGGGAGTTCCAGGTCTACGGCGAGACCGGCGGCGGCACCAACGAACCCCCGGTGACGCCCACCGACCCGTACAACCCCAACCTCGGGTCGAACACCTTCGTCTTCGACCCGAGCACCCCGACGTCGACCATCCAGAGTCGACTGAACACCCTCTTCACCCAGCAGGAGACCAACCAGTTCGGCCAGCAGCGCTACGCGGTGCTGTTCAAGCCCGGCAACTACACCGCCGACGTCAACCTCGGCTTCTTCACCCAGGTCGCCGGCCTCGGCATGAGCCCGGACGACGTCAACCTCAACGGCCACGTGCGTGCCGAGGCGTTCTGGTTCGGCGGCAACGCCACCCAGAACTTCTGGCGGGCCGCCGAGAACCTCTCGGTCACCCTGCCCGCCGGGCAGACCGTGGAGCGCTGGGCGGTGTCCCAGGCCGCGCCGTACCGACGGATGCACCTGCGTGGCGCGCAGAACCAGATCCAGCTCTGGAACGGCGGCGACGGCTGGTCCAGCGGCGGCCTGCTGGCCGACACCCGCATCGACGGCCTGGTCGTCTCCGGCTCGCAGCAGCAGTGGTACTCCCGCAACAGCGAATTCGGCAACGGCTGGACCGGCTCGGTGTGGAACATGGTCTTCCAGGGCGTCAACGGCGCTCCCGCGCCGAGCTTCCCCAACCCGTCGCACACCGTCATTCCGCAGACCCCGCAGGTCCGGGAGAAGCCCTTCCTGTACGTCGACGGCACCGGTGAGTACCGGGTCTTCGTACCGGCGCTGCGCACCAACTCCACCGGCACCAGCTGGTACAACAAGACCCCGGCCGGTTCGTCCATCTCGCTGTCGCAGTTCTTCGTGGTCCAGCCCGGCACCAGCGCCGCCACCATCAACGCGGCCCTCGCCCAGGGGCGGCACCTGCTCTTCACCCCGGGCGTGCACCACGTCACCGAGCCGATCCAGGTCAACCGGGCCGACACTGTCGTCCTCGGTCTCGGCCTGGCCACCATCCAGGCCGACAACGGCGCGGTGGGCATGCGGGTGGCCGACGTGGACGGCGTCAAGGTGGCCGGCCTCATGTTCGAGGCCGGCACGACCAACTCGCCGGTGCTGATGGAGGTCGGGCCGTCCGGCTCGTCCGCGAGCCACGCCAGCAACCCGACCTCGCTGCACGACGTGTTCTTCCGCATCGGCGGGCCGCACGTCGGAAAGGCCACCAACTCGCTGACCGTCAACAGCGACAACGTGATCGGTGACCACATGTGGCTGTGGCGGGCCGACCACGCCGCCAGCGGCGTACCGACCGGGTGGACGCTGAACACCGCCGACACCGGGCTCACCGTCAACGGCGACAACGTCACCATGTACGGCCTCTTCGTCGAGCACTACCAGAAGTACCAGACCATCTGGAACGGCAACGGCGGGCGGACGTACTTCTACCAGAACGAGCTGCCGTACGACGTGCCGAACCAGGCGGCCTGGATGAACGGGTCGACCCGGGGTTACGCCGCGTACAAGGTCGCCGACTCGGTGACCAGCCACCAGGCGTTCGGGTTGGGCAGCTACAGCTACTTCAACGTCAACCCGGCGGTGGTCGAGGAACGGTCCTTCGAGGTGCCCACCAACTCGAACGTGCGCTTCACGAACATGGTCACCGTCTCGCTCGGTGGCGTCGGCACCATCAATCGGGTGATCAACAACGCCGGTGGCACCGCGAACGCGGCCAACCAGACGGTGTACCTGACCACCTACCCCTGACCGGGGCGCCCGCGCCGGCCCGGTCCTCCGTGACCGGGTCGGCCGGGTAGCACCCAGGGCCGAGGCCGGCCCGGTCCCGCCGAGACCGGGCCGGCTGCGGTCGTGCCGCTCAGCCGGCCAGCACCTCGGTCGCAGCCCGTTCACCGGCACGCACCGCGCCCTCCAGGTAGCCACTCCAGCGGGTGGCCGTCTCGGTGCCCGCCCAGTACACCCGCCCCACCGGCGTCCGCAGGTGCGGGCCGTACGTCCGCCATGTGCCCGGGGTGAGCGCACCGGAGAAGCAGCCCCGGGTCCACTCGTCGGCCGACCAGTCGTACTCGACGAGATCCACCGGGTCCTCGGCTCGTGGTCCGACCACGCCGGCCAACGCCTCCAGCAGGCATCGTCGACGCCGCGCGAGGGACATGCCGCGCAGCGTGGCGGCGTCCGCGGAGTAGCTGAACCCGGTCAGCACCCCGAGCGGTGAGGTCGGGGTGGAGTTGTCGACAGTCTCGGTGAGCGGACCGGCGCTGCTGGTGGCCACCCCGGAGCGCCCGTCGGCACGCCAGAACGGCTCCGGGTAGACGGCGTGCACCTTCAGCGCCGAACCCATCGGCATGCGCTGGGTGAGCCCGTCACGCAACGGGGGCAGCGGCGGGTCGTACCGGATCCGGCCGGCCAGTGCCGGGGCCAGCGCGACCACCACGGCATCGCCGTCCACGCGCCCGGTGTCGGTCCACGCCGTCGCGCCGTCGACGGTCTGTTCGATGGCCCGCACCGGCGCGGCCAGCGTCAGCGCGCCCGGCGGCAGAGCGGTGGCCATCCGTTCGGCCAGCGCCGGCGGTCCGCCCACGATCCGGTCCTGCTGCGCGCCGCCGGCCATCCCCAGCAACGGTCCGGTCCCGCCGGCGCTGCGCAGGTAGAACAGCAGGTGCAACAGGGACAGCTCGTCCGCGCCGGTGGCCAGCAGCCCGCCGGCGAGCACCCGCCCCAGGTAGTCGGCGGTGACGTCGTCCCCGGCCGTGGCGGTGAGCCACCCGCCGAGGGTCGTCCGGTCCCACAGTGCGGCCTCCGGCGTCGCCCAGGGTGCGGCCGGGTCCAGTCGTGCGGCGTACTCGTCGAGCAGGCCGAGCACCCGGCCCACCTGCGTCGGCGGCTCGGCCCGGGGCGCACCGGCCCAGAGCACTGTGGGCGCGCCGATCGACGCCGAGGCGAAGGTGGCCAGCCCGTGCTCGGCGACCAGCGCGTACATCCGGTCCTGGGTCGGACCGATCCACTGCGCTCCCAGGTCGAGTTGCGTGAGCTCGGGCAGCCACCGGGTCAGCACCCGACCGCCCACCCGGTCACGGGCCTCCAACACCCGCACCTGGGCACCGGCGCGGCTCAGCGCCAACGCGGCCGCGAGACCGGAGAAGCCGGCGCCGACCACGACCACCCGCAAGCCGTCGGTCACACCGCGGTCTACCCACAACCGGCGCAGGCATGACTACCGGCTCCGGTCGCGGCGCCGGCGGACCGTACCCGTCCTTCGTCCTTTGCTCTGCACCCGCCGACGCGCCACCCGTGCCTGCGCACCCGTCGCATCCGCGGGTGCAGAGCAAAGGACGCCAACACCGGGCCGGGCCGGACGCCGAGAATTTTCCGTCGGCCTGTCGATCTGGGCGGCGGCCGATCGTGTGGAGGATGAGAGGTCGGCGAGAGGCCGGCCGCCCCGCGAGGAGGAACGATGACGTTGTACCTGCTCAGCATTCACCAGCCGCAGGGTGAGCTGCCGCCGGAGCCGGAGTTCCTGGCCGGTGTGATGCGTCAGCTCGGCGAGTTGCGCGACGAGTTGGCGTCCACCGGGTCGTGGGTCTTCGGGCAGGGCCTGCACGGCCCGGAGACCGCCACCGTGCTGCGCCCCCGCGACGGCGAGGTGCTCATCACCGACGGACCGTTCGTGGAGGGCAAGGAGTACCTGGGCGGCATCACCATCATCGACGTGCCGGACCTGGACGCCGCCCTGCACTGGGGTCGCCGCTACGCGCTGGCCACCACCCTGCCGATCGAGGTGCGCCCCTTCCAGGGTGGGGCCGGGAGCTGACCGTGCCGGACGCGGAGGCGGTGTTCCGCGCGGAGTACGGCCGCGCGGTCGCCGTCCTGGTCCGCCTCCTCGGCGACATCGACCTCGCCGAGGAGGCCGTCCAGGAGGCCTTCGTCGTCGCGGTGGCGCGCTGGCCGACGACCGGCCCGCCGCCCAGCCCGGCCGGTTGGATCATCACCACCGCCCGCAACCGGGCCATCGACCGGTTGCGGCGGGAGGCGTCCCGGGCCGAGCGGCAGGCCCAGGCGGCCCTCCTGTTCGCCGCCGACGAACCCGTCGAGGAGGGACCTGTGCGCGACGACCAGCTACGGCTGATCTTCACCTGCTGCCATCCGGCGCTCGCCCCGGCCGCCCGGGTCGCGCTCACCCTGCGGCTGCTCGGTGGCCTGAGCACCGCCGAGATCGCCCGAGCCTTCCTGGTGCCGGAGCCGACGATGGCGCAGCGGCTGGTCCGCGCCAAGTCGAAGATCCGCAACGCCGGAATCCCGTACCGGGTGCCCCGCGACGCCGACCTGCCCGACCGGCTGCACGGCGTCCTCGCGGTGCTCTATCTGATCTTCAACGAGGGTTATTCGGCCAGCGCCGGCCCGCACCTGGTCCGCGCCGAGCTGTGCGCCGAGGCGATCCGGTTGACCAGGCTGCTGGTGGGGCTGATGCCGGACGAACCGGAGGCGCTCGGCCTGCTCGCGCTGATGCTGCTCACCGAGTCCCGTCGTGCGGCACGGACCACCGCCGACGGAGACCTGGTGCCGCTCGCCGAGCAGGACCGGCGCAGGTGGGACACCACCCTGATCAGCGAGGGGCAGGCGTTGGTTCGCCGCTGCCTGCGCCGCGACCGACCCGGCCCGTACCAGATCCAGGCCGCGATCGCCGCCGTGCACAGCGTCGCGCGACGCGCCGCCGACACCGACTGGGCCCAGATCCTTCAGCTGTACGACCAGCTGACGGTGGTCGCCCCCAGCCCGGTGGTCGCGCTGAACCGGGCGGTGGCGCTCGCCGAGGTGGCCGGACCGGCGGTGGCGCTGACCGAGGTGGACCGCCTCGACCTGGACGGCTTCCACGTCTACCACGTGGTCCGCGCCGACCTGCTGGCTCGCCTCGGCCGGGGCGGGGAGGCCGTCGAGGCGTACCGGACGGCCGTCGCCCTGACGGACAACGCGGCCGAACGGGCCTATCTCACCGCACGCGCGACGGCCCTGAGCGCGCGTCTGCCACCGGGGTAGGTCGGGAATCGAGGGAAGCTGCCAACTGATCCAATCCCAGCGAACCCAGCTCCAGGGCCTGGCGATGGAATGCGCGCCGGTCGCCGGGGTAGGACGAGCGGCCTGCCAGCCACACGCGCTCACCCGCCTTGTAGGCCAGCGCCTGCCCTGGCCTGCCCAGGTAGCGCCCGAGCTCGGCGGATGCGTACGGCCCCTGGTGACAGCGGTCCCGCAGCAGCCGCAGCGCAGCATCCGGCGTCCACACTGCTCCGTCACCGAAGGGCATCGGCAGTCGCAGGTGCAGGCCGGTGTCGAGCACGACCCGGGCTGCCCGCAGGAGCTGCATGTACAGGTACCCCAGTCGAGCACCTGGCTGTTCATAGAGCCCGAGCTCGTCCATGAACCGCTCGGCGTACAGTGCCCAGCCCTCCTGACTGCCGGAGAGGCCGCCGAGCAGGTTCAACCGCTGCCCGAGGCCTCCCCGGCAGACCTCGGAGCCGAGGTGGAGGTGATGGCCGGGAACACCCTCGTGATAGGCGGTGCTGTAGGCGTACCAGGTGGGGAAACTCGCCGCGTCCTCGGGGACCGACCACCAGACCCGGCCCGGCCGCGTCAGGTCCCGCGACGGCCCGGTGTAGGCAATGCCGGACGACGTGGTCAACCGCGACTCGATGCGCCGCAACGGGGCAGGGATGTCGAAATACACGCCGTCCAGCCGCTCGGTGGCAGCCTCCAACAGCTCCTGCAGCCACGCGGCGAACGCCTCCCTGCTGTGCAGCGTGCCGGGTGCGTCCGGGCTGGCGAGCCGGGCAAGCACCTCTGGCACGTCCCCGCCCAGGGCCTTCGCTTCCGCGATCAGCTCTGCCTCTGTCGCTTTGAACTCGTCCCAGCCCCACTCGTACAGCTCGCGCAGGTCAGGCTGGGCCGCGAGGAACGTGCGCATCCAGAGTGCGTACCGCTGCGGGCCGAACGCCTCCTCCTCGACGGCCTGTGGTGCCAGGTCCGCGGTCAGCATCCCAGCCAGTTTCTGGTACGCCTCTCGCGCGTCCGTCGCTGCGGCCTGCAACGACGCCCGCTGACGCCCCTCGCCGTACCGATCTACCAGGGCGACATCGTCGGCGATCCAGGTGCGGCAGCGCTGCGTGACGAGCTCCACCTGACGCCGCGCCGGCAGATTGCCGCGCTCTGCGGCGAGTAAGAGGCTGCGGGCATACCCGTCCAGGGCGACGGGGATCGCGGCCATGCGTGCGCCGACACGGGCCCAGGCCTCCTCGAAGGCCGCGCCCTCGGTGCCGCGGCTGGGAACCGCGGCCTCGACGGCCTGGCGGATGAGCTGGAGCGGACCGGTGGCTGCCGTGTGCAGTTCGCGCAGGTCCTCCCCGGCGTCGTGGAAGGCGATACGCGTACGCAGCCGTTCGGCGAGGTGGGCGTGCAGCGGGCCGGCGGCCGGAAGTGCGTCACCCAAGCTCTCGAGTTCGCGCAGGGCGCGGGCGGCGAGGTCGGCGCGGGCCTGGTGGCCCTCCGGGCTGTAGTCGGTAAGCCCGTCGACATCCTGCTCGCCAGCCTCGACGACCGCGGTGCAGGGGTCCAGGCTGGCCATGTCGCACAGGAGCCGATCCGCGAAGTCCTCGATCACGGGAGCCATGCTAGGGCGGGTGTTTGTCATCGGGGTAGGCCGGGAACCCGAGGCACCGCCGCAGCAGGGGATGGGAGGGGCCATGGCGTACCGTCCGACCGCCGTCGACACCGTGCCCGACCTGTCCACCCTCACGCTCGGCGTGGAGGAGGAGTACCTGCTGCTCGACCCGGACAGCGGCCGGAACCTGCCGGTCGCCGACCAGGTGCTCGCCGCGCTGCACGGCCCCGCCCGGGACCAGAGCCGCCAGGAGTTCCGGCACAGCATGGTGGAGATGGTCACCCCGGTCTGCGCCGACCTCACCGAACTACGGACGCACCTGGTGGCGTTGCGTCGCTCCGCCGCCGGGGCCGCCACGGCGGCCGGGGCCCGACTGGTGGCGGTCGGCGCCACCCCGGTGGCCGAACCGCACCGGACGGTCCCCGACGAGCCGCGCTACCACGCGATGTCCCGCCGGTACGGGCCGGTGGCGCACGACCCGGCGGTGTGCGGCTGTCACGTGCACGTCGGACTGCCCGACCGGGAACTGGCCGTGCAGGTCTGCAACCACCTGCGCCTGTGGCTGCCGGTCGTGCAGGCGATCACCACCAACTCCCCGCTGCACGACGGGTACGACACCGGGCACGCCAGTTGGCGCTCCATGCAGTTGGAACGCTGGCCCAGCATCGGACCGACGCCGTACTTCGACTCCGCCGCCGACTACGACCGCACTGTCGACCAGCTGATCGCCGCCGGCATCATGCTCGACGCGGCGATGGTCTACTGGTATGCCCGTCCGTCGTCGACGTACCCCACGGTGGAGGTGCGGGTCGGTGACGTCTGCACCGAGGTGGACGACGCGGTGCTGGTCGCCGCGCTGGTCAGGTCCCTCGTGGCCACCCTCGCCGACGACGTACGCGCCGGGGTGACCGCCCCGAACGTGCGGGACTGCCTGGTCGCCGCGGCGCACTGGCGGGCCGCCCACGACGGGCTCGACGGCCAGCTGATCGACCTACGGGCCGGTGGCACCCGGCCGGCCTGGGCACTCGTCGACGAGCTGATGGCGGTGATCGCCCCGGCTCTGCTGCGCCACGGCGACCTCGGGTACGTGTTGGCCCAGCTCGCCCGGCTGCGCCGCGACGGTACCGGCGCCACCCGGCAGCGGCAGGTGCTGGAACGCGCCGGGGACCTGCACGCGGTCATCGACGACCTGATCATCCGCACCGCCGCCGGTTGACACGCGCCGGGCCGGCGGCTCAACGGATGTCGTGGGTCTGGAGCCACAGCTCCAGCAGGCCGAGCTGCCACAGCTTGTTGCTGCCGGCCGCCGCCTCCGCCCGGTCCGGCTCGGCGAGCAGATGGGCCACGTACTCCGGGCGGAACAGCCCCCGCTCACGCGCGGCCGGCGCCTGCAACGCCTCGGCCACCAGCTCGCGCACCGGGCCGTCCACCCTGCGCAGCGCCGGCACCGGGAAGTAGCCCTTGCGCCGGTCGATCACCTCGGCGGGCAGCACCTCACGGGCGACCTCCTTGAGCACGCCCTTGCCGCCCTGGGCGACCTTGTGCTCCGGCGGGCAGTGCGCGGCCAGGGTGACCAGGTCCTGGTCGAGGAAGGGAGTGCGCACCTCCAGACCCCACGCCATGCTCATGCTGTCCACCCGCTTGACCGGGTCGTCGGGGAGCATCAGGTGGGTGTCCAGGCGCAACACGGCGTCCAGCGCGGTCTGCGCCCCCGGCGCGGCCAGGTGCCCGGTGAGCAGGTCCCTGCTGGCGTCCTGCTCCAGGGCGTATTCCGGGCCGACGATGCGGCGCAGCTCGTCGTGGCCGTGGTCGAAGAACGCGGCGGCGAACGTCTCGGCGGCGCCGTGCCGGGGCGCCTCGACCAGCGGTTGGTGGTAGCCGTAGCCGGCGAACACCTCGTCGGCGCCCTGCCCCGACTGGGCCACCTTCACGTGTCGCGCCACCTGCTCGGAGAGCAGGTGGAAGGCGACCACGTCGTGGCTGCCCATCGGCTCGGTCATCGCCAGCACGGCCCGTCGGACCCCGGGCACCAGGTCGTCGTCGGCCAGTCGGATCCGGTGGTGGTCGGTGTCGTACGCGCGGGCCACCAGGTCGGAGTAGTGGAACTCGTCGCCGGACTCGCCGTCGCGGCTGTCGAAGCCGATGCTGAACGTTTGCAGGTGTTGCTGTCCGGCCTCGGCGAGCAGCGCCACGATGAGGCTGGAGTCCAGTCCGCCGGAGAGCAGCACCCCCACCGGCACGTCGGCGACCAGCCGTCGGCGTACCGCCGCGCGCAGCGCGTCGCCGATCGTGTTCCGCCAGTCGGCGGCGTCCATCCCCGCGTCGGCGGGCTCCCGAACGTAGTCGGGTCGCCAGTAGACCTCCTCGCGGCTGCTCCCGTCCGCCTCGATCACCCGCAGGGTGGCCGGCGGCAGCTTGCGCACGCCGCGCAGCACTGTGCGCGGCGCGGGCACGATGGAGTGCCAGGACAGGTAGTGGTGCAGCGCCACCGGGTCGATGCCGGTGTCGACGTCGCCGGCCCGCAGCAGCGCGGGTAGGGTGGAGGCGAACCGCAGCCGCCCCGGTGTCTCGGCGAGGTAGAGCGGTTTGATGCCGAGCCGGTCGCGGGCCAGAATCAGCCGCCGCCGGGCCCGGTCGACCAGCCCGATCGCGAACATGCCGACCAGGTGGTCGACGAACCGTTCACCCCAGTGGGCGTACGCCACCAGGATCACCTCGGTGTCGCTTGTGGAGTGGAAGGCGTACCCGGCGTTCCGCAGCTCCTCGCGCAGCTCGGGGTAGTTGTAGATGCATCCGTTGAAGACCAACGCCAGGCCGAGGTCGTCGCGGACCATCGGCTGCCAGCCCGCGTCGGACAGGTCGATGATGGTCAGCCGGCGGTGCCCGAGGGTCACCCAGCCGTCGACGAACAGACCCTCGTCGTCCGGGCCGCGTGAGCGCATCGCCTCGGTCATCCGGGTGACCGCCGCCGCGTCGGGCGAGCGGCCGTCGAATCGCGCCTCCCCGCTGATCCCGCACATCAGCCGGGCCTCCCGTCGCCTCGCCCCCGACCGGTGCCGGCCGGCCCCGCCGACCGGACGGGGCCGCTGGCTACCCGTGGGCGCGGTGGGCAAACCCGTCAGCCGCGCAGGGTGCGAAGGATGCGGGCCAGCTCGGCGCGGTCGGTGTCGTTGAGGTGGCCGAAGAAGCGGTCGGCCTCGGCCCGACGCGCGGCCCGGATGGCGGTGCTGACGCGGTCGCCCTCCTCGGTGAGCGCGACCAGTGTCGCCCGCCGGTCGGCCGGGTCGGGTCGGCGCTCGACCAGCCCTCGGGTCTGGAGGTCGTCGACGACCTCGGTCGCCGAGCGGGGCGCGATGCGCAGGTGCTCGGCGAGGGTGCCGGGGCGTACCTCGCCGTGCCGGGCCAGCACACCGAGGGCCCGGGACTGGCTGGGGGTGACGTCCCAGGGCGCCAGTGAGTCGCGGGTCTGCCGGCGCAGACGGGACGCCACGGCCCAGAACGTCTCCGCCAGGCTCTCGTCGTCGGCGCTGTCGACGGTGTGCTCGGTCACCGGAATACGGTAGCAGGATATGTGGTTGCTCCCTCATGATGAGGTAACCTCAGCAATATTGCCGACGAAAGGTAGTGCCCCCTTGGAACCCACCCCGAAGGGCCGCGACCGCGGCCACCGCACCCTCAGCGCCGAAGAGAAGGCGCAGGCCCGTCAGGTGTCGCTGCGCCGCATCGGCCGCCTGTTCAACCCCCACCGGCCCGCGCTGGCCGCCGTCACCGCGATCATCGTGGTCTCCTCGATCATCGCGATGGCCACCCCGTTCCTGCTGCGCGCCGTCATCGACCGCGCCCTGCCGCAGGGCGACGTGACGCTGCTGGTCTGGCTGGTCCTCGGCATGGTCGCCGTCGCGGCCGTGACCTCCGCGCTCGGTGTCGTGCAGACCTGGATCTCCACCCAGGTCGGCCAGCGGGTCATGCACCGGCTACGCACCGACGTCTTCAGCCACCTCCAGCGCCAGTCACTCGGCTTCTTCACCCGCACCCGCACCGGCGAGGTGCAGTCCCGGATCACCAACGACATCGGCGGCATGCAATCGGTGGTCACCTCCACCGCCACCGCCGTCGCCGCCAACCTCACCACAGTGGTCGCCACAGTGGTCGCCATGGTCGCGCTCTCCTGGCAGCTCTCCCTGGTCTCGCTCGTGGTGCTGCCGCCGGCCATCTGGCTGACCCGTCGGGTCGCCCGGATGCGCCGCGAGATCACCGCCCAGCGACAACGCGAACTCGCCGACCTCAACGTCACAGTCGAGGAAGGGCTCTCGATCAGCGGCGTACAGCTGGCCAAGACCCTCGGTACCGGCCCCGCGCTGATCGACAGGTTCACCGCCTCCTCGGAGCGCCTGGTCGACCTGGAGCTGCGCAGTGAGCTGGCCGGCCGCTGGCGGATGGCCTCGATGAGCATCATCTTCGCCGCCGTACCGGCGGTCATCTACCTCGCCGCCGGGCTACCCGGCACCGCCGGCACGCTGAGCATCGGCACCCTGGTCGCCTTCACGGCCCTGCAGGGAGGCCTGTTCCGGCCGCTGATGGGGCTGCTCAACGTGGGCGTCTCGCTCACCGCGTCGCTGGCGCTCTTCGCCCGGATCTTCGAATACCTGGACCTGCCGGTCGACGTGGCCGACCCCACCGAGCCGGTCCGCCTCGACCCCACCCGGGTGCGCGGCAACCTGCGCCTGGAGGACGTCACCTTCGGCTACCCGGGCAGCGACACCGCCGCCCTCGCCGGGATCACCCTCGACGTGCCCGCCGGCACCAGCCTCGCCCTGGTCGGCGAGACCGGCTCCGGCAAGAGCACCCTCGCCGGGCTGGTCAGCCGGCTGCACGACCCGACCGCCGGCCGGATCACCGTCGACGGCGTCGACCTGCGCGACCTGCGCCTGGCCGACCTGGCCGCGATCGTCGGCGTGGTCAGCCAGGAGACGTACCTGCTGCACACCACCGTCCGGGAGAACCTGCGCTACGCCCGGCCGGAGGCCACCGACACCGAGATCGAGGACGCCGCCCGCGCCGCCCAGATCCACGACCTCATCGCCGGGCTGCCCGACGGTTACGACACGGTGGTCGGCTCGCGCGGCCACCGGTTTTCCGGCGGTGAGAAGCAGCGCCTCGCGATCGCCCGGACGCTGCTGCGTGACCCGCGCATCCTGGTCCTCGACGAGGCCACCAGCGCACTGGACACCGAAACCGAACGCGCCGTGCAGCGGGCCTTCGACGTGCTCGCCCAGGGGCGCACGACGATCACCATCGCGCACCGACTCTCCACGGTGCGCGACGCCGACCAGATCGCGGTGCTCGACCACGGTCGGATCGTCGAGGCCGGCACCCACGACAGCCTGCTGGACCGCAACGGCCGCTACGCCACGCTGGCGGCCTGAACACCGGCTCACAACCGTCTCGAAACAGTCTTAGAACTGTCTCGTTATGGTGCGGTCAGGTGGCGGTAGACGGTGGCCCGCGAGACACCCAGCGCCGCGGCAATCGCGTCCACCGAGTGGGTGCCCGCAGCGTGCATCCGCCGGGCCGCCTCGACCTGCTCCCGGCCCAGCGCGGGCGGCCGCCCCGGCCGTCGACGCCGGCTCGCCGTCCCCGCGCCGCTGGCCACGCTCGGTGGCGTCGTCGGGATCGCGCCTTCCGGGGCCCCGTCCCTCGCTGTCGTGTGCGTCGGGGGTTCGCGCCTCGACGGCGGGATCGTCGTGGCCGTGCGCGGCCCGGCCGCGGCTTCCTCGTGCGCCCCGGTCCCGGCCTCCTCGTGCGGCTCGGCTGTGGCGTCCTCGTGCGCCCCGGCCCCGGCCTCCTCGTGCGGGCGGGGTGCGGCGTCCGGGGGCAGTGGGGCCAGCAGCCGGCGTGCGCCGTCGAGCATGTCGGCGCGCAGCACCTCGTCGGACACGTCGGTGAAGAAGACGACCGGATCGCTGCAGGCGCCCACCGCCTGCACCGCGAGGACCCGCTCGCGACGCCCGGCGTTCGGCCCGGCGATGAGGTCGTTGGCCCGCATCGCTACCTCCATGAGGCGGTGGTACGTGTCGCCCCGGCCGATCAGCGCGATGTCGTGGAAGAGCATGCCGAGCGGCCGGCGATGGGCGAGCATGACGTCCAACCAGCCCTCCAGCACCGTCCACCGGGCCCGCTCGGTGGGCTGACTCTGGGCCGAGTCGAGCAGCGCCTCCAGGTCCGCCACCAACGGCTCGACCAGGGCGGCGAGCAGATGCTCCTTGGCCGGGAAGTGGTACAGGATCGCGGTCTTGGTGAGCCGCAGCCGCTCGCCGATCTGGCGCAGCGAGGTGCGCTGGTAACCGTGTTCGGCGAACAGGTCGAGCGCGGCGCGCAGGATCCGGGTGCGGGTGTCGTCCGCGGGATCGGCGGTCATGCCGGCCAGCCTAGCGACGTCCTGACCAGTGGGCACCGTCACCGTTGATTCGACTGACCAACGGTCAGTACAGTGGTGACGGTCGACGCATCCAATGGCAGGAGGGGCGATGCCCGTCATCTCGATCGGCAACCTGGTCAAGACGTTCGGCGCCATCCGGGCACTCGACGGGCTGGACCTGCACGTCGAGCAGGGGGAGGTGCACGGCTTCCTCGGGCCCAACGGCTCCGGGAAGTCCACCACCATCCGCATCCTGCTCGGGTTGCTCCGCCGTGACTCCGGCGACGCCCAGGTGCTCGGCGCCGACCCGTGGCGCGACGCGGTCCGCCTGCACCGCCGGCTGGCGTACGTGCCGGGCGACGTCAGCCTCTGGCCCAACCTGACCGGCGGGGAAGCCATCGACCTGCTCGGTCAGCTGCGCGGCGGCCTCGACCGACGTCGCCGCGACGAGTTGCTGCAGCGCTTCGACCTGGACCCGACCCGCCGCTGCCGCACCTACTCCAAGGGCAACCGGCAGAAGGTCGCCATCGTCGCCGCCTTCTCCTCCCCGGTCGAGCTGTACGTGCTCGACGAGCCGACCTCCGGCCTCGACCCGCTCATGGAGGCGGTGTTCCAGGACGAGGTCCGACGGGTCAAGCGGGCCGGCGCCACAGTGCTGCTCTCCAGCCACGTCCTTGCCGAGGTCGAGGCGCTCTGCGACCGGGTCAGCATCATCCGCGAGGGCCGCACCGTCGAAACCGGCACCCTCGCCGAGCTGCGCCACCTCACCCGCACGGCGGTGACCGTCGAGACCGCCCGCCCGGTCACCGGCCTGGACGCGCTGCCCGGCGTGCACGACGTGCACGAGGTCGACGGCCGTACCCACCTGGAGGTCGACCCCGCCCACCTCGACGAGCTGCTCGGCCAGCTCATCCGCTTCGGCGTCCGCGCGCTGACCAGCACGCCACCCACCCTGGAACAGCTCTTCCTACGCCACTACGGCGACGACCCGGCCGCCATTGCTACAGGCGCTCCCACCGGCGCCTCGGGCGCTCCCACCGCTGGTGCCTCCGGCGCCGATGCGCAGGCTGACGCCCCGCAGGCCGGTGCCCAGTGAGCGCCCTCACCGGCACGACCCGGCTGGCCCGGCTCGTGCTGCGCCGCGACCGGATCCGCCTCGCCATCTGGATCCTCGGCACGCCTCTGCTCGGCTACGCCCTGGCCGGCAGCGTCGCCGGCATCTACCCGGACCAGGAAGCCCGGCTGGGCTACGCCACCACCTCCGCGTCCAGCCTGGTCGCCCGCGCCTTCAACGGCCCCATCCACGGCACCGACCTCGGTGCCGTGGTGGTCGCCGAGACGTACGTGACGCTTGCCCTGATCGTCGCGCTGTTGAGCACCTTCGCGGTGACCCGGCACACCCGCCAGAACGAGGAGACCGGCCGGGCCGAACTGCTCGGCGCCAACGTGGTCGGCCGGTACGCGCCGCTCACCGCCGCGCTGCTCGTCATCGTCGCGGCGAACACAGTCGCCGCCGTGCTGCTCGCGGTCGCGCTGGTCGGCGCCGGTCTGCCGCTCGCCGGCTCCGTCGCGGCTGCGGGCGCGATCGGCGGCGTCGGGGTCGCCTTCACCGCGATCGCCGCGGTCACCGCCCAACTCTCCGTCACCGCACGCGGCGCCAACGCGCTCGCCGCCGCCACCGTCGGGCTCGCCTTCGTACTGCGCGCCGCCGGTGACGTGCTCGGCGAGCAGAGCGCCGACGGCACCCGCGTGCGCAGCGCCTGGCCGTCGTGGATCTCGCCGCTCGGCTGGGGCAACCAGGTACGAGCCTTCGACGGTGAACGCTGGTGGGTGCTCGCCCTGCCCGTCGCGCTGCTGCTCGCCGGGGTGGCGCTGGCGTACGCCCTCGCCGAGCGACGCGACCTGGGCGCCGGGCTGATCGCCCCCCGACGCGGCCCGGCCACCGGTGCGCCACGGCTGCTCAGCCCCGGCGGGTTGGCCTGGCGGATGCAGCGCGGCACACTGCTCGGCTGGGCGGTCGGGGTGGCCGTGCTCGGCCTCTCCATGGGCGTCGCCGCCGACGAGTTCAACGACATGATCGACGCGAATCCGGCCGCCGCCGAAGCGATAAACGCGATGGGTGGCGGCGCCGACCTGATCAACGCGTACCTGGCCGCGATGCTCGGCCTCTTCGCCCTGACCATCGGCGCGTACGTCGTGCAGGCCCTGCTGCGCGTACGCGGCGACGAAGCCGACGGGGTGTTGGAGGCGGCCCTCGCCACGGCGGTCAGCCGCACCCGCTGGCTCGGCACCCAGGTGCTCGCCGCGACACTCGGCGCGGTCGCCCTGCTGCTCCTCGCCGGCGTGACCACCGGCCTCGGCTACGGCATCGTCACCGGAGACCCGCTCGGCCAGGCCGTCGAGCTGGGCGGTGCCGCGCTGCTACGCCTGCCCGCCCTGCTCGTGGTGGCCGGGGTGGTGACCGCGATCTTCGGGCTGCTGCCCCGCTGGTCGGTGGTGCTGTCCTGGACGGCGCTGCTGGTCTTCCTGCTCCTCGGGCAGCTCGGCGCGGTGCTGGAGCTGCCGCAGGCCGCGCTCAACGTCTCGCCGTACACCCATGTGCCGGCCGTGCCCGCTGTCGACCCGGCGGCGCTCCCTCTGGTGGTGCTGGCGACGGTGGCCGCGGCCCTGCTCGCCGTCGGCGTGGCCGCCTTCCGCCACCGCGACATCCCGTCCTGAGTCGCGGGTCGGGCGCCCCGTCCTGAGCCGCCGCTCGGCGTCCCGGTGATCGTTGGCAGCCGAGCGACTCGACACGCCGACGCCAGCCCTGCTGAGCTGCCACCGATCACCTGAACTAGCACGCGTGGGCTCCGGCCGGGCGTTTTACACAGGTCGGCGGTTGTCCACAGAGGCCCGGCTGGTGCAGTTGCGGAGGGCTGGGTAAAGCTTCACGGTTCCGTGCGTGAACTCGGTGCTTCGGGAACTCGTGGAGCTTGGCGGTGGGCTGGTGACGCGCGGGGCGGCCGGGCAGGTGGTGCCGCCGTGGACGCTTCAGCAGGCTTGCCGTAACGGCGAGTTGGTACGGGTGCTGCCCGAGGTGTTCGTGGCGGCGTACCTCGTCGGTGGGCGACCCGGCGCTCCGGTTCTGAGTCGACTCGACCCTGCCATGAGCCAGCGGGCGGCTCTCGCCTGGGCCGGCCGCCAGGGTGCGCTCAGTCATCTCAGCGCGCTCGCCGTGTGGGGGTTGCGCCCCGAGGTGGTTGGCGACCTCGTGCACCTGAGCGTGCCGGCGAGCGCGGGCCTGCGCACCCGGCCCGGGGTGATCGTGCATCGCCTCCGTGGCCTGACCATCGAGCCGCCGCAGGTGGTGGTTCGGCGGGGCCTGACGGTCACTCGCCTCGAACAGGCCCTCGTCGACTCGTGGCCGACGATGCCGCTCGCCGACCGGCGGGCGTTGGTGATCCGAGCGGTCAACGACTGGTTGACCACACCAGAACGGCTGTCGGCAGCCCTGGATCGGGTGCCGAAGCTGATCGACCGTGCGGCGCTCCGACAGCTGCTGACGAAGCTCGCAGATGGCTGCCACAGCCCGCTGGAAATTTGGGGACATGAGCACGTCTTCACCGGTCAGGGGATGCCGGCGTTCCGCCGACAGGTGCCGGTCCGTGTCGGGCGTCGCCTGGTGTACCTCGACATGTTCGCCGAGCGGGAACGGGTCAACATCGAACTCGACGGGGCCACCACCCACGGCAGTCCAGGTCAGCGGGAGATCGACCTGCGCCGTGACGCGCTACTCGCGGCCATCGGGATCCTGGTTGTCCGCTTCGCCCACCGCCGCCTCGTGCACGACGTCGACGAAGTGCGCCGGAAACCCTTGCCATCTTGGCGACCCGGCGAACTTGACGCGATGGCCTGGGCAGGACCGGGGTTGCCTGGGGCTGGCAGCCTCGACCGCGTGAGCGACCTTCTGACGCAGCTTCCGGCTCTCCTCGGCGTACTGGTTGGCACCCTGGGCACGATCCTCGCCACCTCCCTCGGCGACCGCGCCCGGTGGCGGCGCAGTCAGAGCGTCCGCTGGGACGAGCGCCGGCTCGACGCGTACGTCGACTACGCGCACGCCCTCAAGGAGAGTCACGCGATGGCGCTGCGACTGACAGCCGAGCACCGGCCGGGATCGCGGAGCCACCCCATCGATCGCGAGGAGGGGCTGGTCCGGCTGGCTGAGGCGGACGCTCGGCGCACCATCGTCTGGGAGAACCTGCTGCTGCTCGGCGACGAGCCGACGGTTGTCGCCGCCGCCAGCTGGCGGGACGCGATCTGGCAGGTCGAACGGCTCGCCCGGGGAATCGTCGAGCGGCCGTCGGACGTGGTGGAGATGCTGACCCGGGTCGACGAGGCCCGCGACGGGTACTACCGGGCCGCCCGGCACAGTCTCGGAGTACGCGGGGGGTCGGTGGAGCAGTCCGCGACGTTGCGGCAGGCGTTGGTCGACCGTTCCACCGCAGCGTCTGAGCTGCCCGCCAACTGAGTGCGGTGGTGCCGGAGGGGTTCCCTGGCGGTCGCGGCGTCCCGACGGCCGACGGGTACCGGACACCATCCACGGCCGTGCCGGGGGTTTGTCGCACGCTACCGCGACACTGAGGTTTCCTCGATCGGTGAGGTGCCTCGTGCCGTATGTCAGGTCACACACCAGGAAGGGTGGCGCGCGGGTTCGGGCGCACTACCGAAGGCGGCGTACTGGCAGCGTTCGGCGCAGATCGACGGTCCGCCGCGTGGCCGGTGGCGGCAGATCTGCCAACGGCTGGGTTCTGGCGCTGTGTGCTGTTGTCGCTTTCGTGCTCCTCCGCATGGTCATCGATTTCGTGCAGCGGCATCCATACTGGTCCGCTCTCCTGGTGAGCCTCGTCGTCATGGCGGCGACCACGGTGGGTCTTGTCGTGTCGAAGCAGCGTGCCCGCGAGCGGGCCGACCAGGCCCAGCGGGACACGCTGATCGCGGTGACCGACACGATGAGTGGACCCGAGTTCGAGCAGTGGTTCGCCCGGCTCCTGGTCGCGTCCGAGTTTCGGAACGTGACGGTGTGCGGTGGCTCCGGTGACCGGGGAGCGGACGTCCTGGCGATCGCCCCCGACGGCCGACGCGTCGTGGTGCAGTGCAAGCGGCAGAGCCCCAACAACCGGGTCGGCAGTGCCGCGATCCAGCGGTTCGCCGGCACTTGCCGAGACATTCACGGTGGCGAGATCTGCATGCTCGTGACCAACAGTTTCTTCACCGCGGGCGATGGTATTCAGATAGCCCGGCAGCTCAACATCACGCTCGTCGACCGGGATGCGCTGGAAATGTGGGCCTGGACGGGGAGACCAGCGCTGGGGGCCGTCGCGGGAGGCGGATCGCATTGATGCGCCGGGAAACGGGTCAAGTTACCTGGCGATCGTCGAGTGTCAGGGCCCCCGTGCACGGCCGATTTCCCGACAGCGTCCGCAGTCCCAACGGCGTACCGTCCCGGGTCAAGCATGGGAGGAGTCGGATGAGTTTCCTGCAGCAGGCAGAACAGTCACCGGACACCGAGCGGATGTTCGATACGGATACGAAGGCGATGGGCTACCTGCCCAACTTCACCAGGTTGTTCGCCCACAACCCGGCGGTGTACGTGGCATGGCAGCAGCTCAACGGTGCGGTGAAGGCCGGGATGGAGCTGCGCCGCTATGAGTTGGCGACCCTCGCCGCTGCCCGGGCCCTGAAGTCGTCCTACTGCGGCCTGGCACATGGAAAGGTCCTACGCGACAAGTTCTTCGACGCGCCGACCGTCGCCGCCATCGCGTCGGACCACGGTAGCGCCGGTCTCTCCGCGCAGGAGGTCGCAGTCGTCAACTTCGCCGGAAAGGTCGCGGCCGATGCGAACTCCGTCACCGAAGCCGACGTCGCGGGCCTGCGCGGTCACGGTCTCGATGACACGGATATCTTTCATGTGATCCTCGCCGTTGGCGCCAGATGCTTTTTCAGCACCGTCCTCAGCGCTGCCGGGGCCGAGCCCGATCCGCAGTACAACGAGAGCTTGGATGTGGATCTGCGGCGGGTGCTGAGCTTCGGCGGATAGCGCGTGTTCAGGGCGGATGCCCATTCGACGGAGATCGCTGGCGGATCGTCGCGGTAGCGCCGCCCGTTGTCGGGAGCCGAACCGCACGCGCCCGTGCAAGCCTCTACTTTCACGAACTTCGATGTCCCGGTCTCGGTTCAACGCGGAGCCGCCATGCACCGTGGACGGTGATGAGGAGGCTTCATGCGCGGACGCAGATGGGCGACCCTGGTGACGGCGGTGGCGCTGGCGCTGGGCGGATTGGTCGGGTTCAGCGCCGCTCCGGCTGCGGCGGACCCGCCGGGCGGGACGCTGCGCAACGTCTACTCCGACGGTCAGTTCTGCAACAGCTATGGCAGTGAGGGTGTTCGGACCGGCCTCTGGAGTCGGTACTACTGCGAGTACCGCCAGTACGGCCCCAACGCCCCCGGCTTCTACTTCCTCTGGAGCTTCACCTCCTAGCGCTTACCTGCTCGGACGGGCGCTCTCGGACCCGATGGCCGTCGCCGGGTCGAAAAGACCGGCGGCGGCCATCGCGGGGGTCCGGGCGCACGGCATCCCTGCTGGTCAGCTCTCCTGGTGAGCTTCATCATCGCGGGGCGACCCCAGTGTGACCTGGTGCGGGTGCTGCCCGAGGTGTTCGTCGCGGCTCGCCTGCTCGACGGGTGGCCCGGACCTGGCATTCCTGCCCTCAGCCGCCGGTCGGTCACCGGTGCGCCGGGAGACCTCGCCATCCGGTCAGCCGTCGCGCTTCGGGGCAGTCCGCCGAGGCGGTGATGGAAGCCGCCGAGCGGCCAGCGGGCCCGCTACGCGTCCGTGACCGTGCGGGCACCCCTGCCACCTGATCGGTCGGTTCAGCCTGGCCGACTCAGCGCGCCCGCCGGCACTGTCCGGTCCTATCGACGGGACGGGACAGTCCATTCCGGACCGTTACCCCCGGGAAGGTATTGCTGGCTCTTTGTGATCCTCCTAGCGTGGACGAGACGTGTGGCAGCTGCCGCGGTGTGGGTGGCAAGCCCCGCTGCAGGCTCCCATAACCACCGCTGGCATCCCCGCCGACCGGAGGATTCGAATGCCCTTCTTCAAACGCTCCCAGCCCGCGGCGCCGTCAGCCGTCCCGCCGAGGGCGGTGCCGCAGCTTCACCCCACCGTCTATCACGAGGCGCTACGCCGGGCCGGCAAGCCGGTGACCGAGGGCAACGTTATCGCCCTCGCCGAGTTCGCCGCCTGGAATCTGGCACTCAACGCTCACGCCTGGTTCCAGGCCCTGGGGGACACGGCCGCGGAGCGCCGGTTCGACGATCGGTTCAATGCCAGCAACTACAAAGCGGACCGGCTCGGCAACGTGCCGGACGACATGATCAACTTTCTCTGGAGCTGGAACCCGCGGGTGCACGCCGGGCTGCAGGAGTTTGCCGGCATGATGTCGGAGACCATCGACCGGAAACTGCGGAAGTACGGGGACGTCCTACCGATGGAGATGTGGAAGGACGAGTAGCGCCGGTGGACGGTCAGGAAGACGCGCGGATCGCAGGAACTGTCCCGCTCGTGGCGGTGATAGAGGCGTTGCGGGCGGAGCGGGTCATGTTCCACTCGGAGACGGACTTCCAGCACGCCTTCGCCTGGGCGGTGCGCCGGTTGACCGACGACATCGCGAGGCTGGAACGGTTCTGCCACCCCGACTTTGCCTCGATGAACGGCCTGGCCGTCCTACTCACCAAATGAGGGTGGCTTGTGGCGTCCGCCGGCGGGAACCCGGCCGACCCGGCCGGTCTCAAGTTCAGTGCCGCTCTGCCGGAGCGGCTCGCCGTCGCCACCCTGGCCGCCCGACTGGCGGACATTCCGGCGGCCCAGGCGGTTCTCGCCGAGCCAATGCAGATGACCTACCTCTCTCCAACCTGACCGACTGGTGCACCTAACTGCCCCGCCAGTCGGGTGCCCCGTCCTAGCTGCATACCCGGCCGTTTTGGTGTCGTGCGGCCCTGACGGCGTCGCTGCTTTCAACGAGGGCGTCCATCCGGCCGGACGGAAGGGTGAGCCTTCAACGTCCAGGGTTTTATCCAGCGAGGCACCACGGGTCCGCGTACCACAATTGGGATGCCTTGGGAGGCGGTCCACAGGTGCATCTGCTGTCCACAGCGGCCGCCACGTGGGCAGTGCTCGGCCGCACCCCGCGGCAGGGTGGGGGCGGTGGACCCGAGGTTGCATGCTCTGCTCGTGTGCGGCAATGGGCTGGTCACTCGGCGGGACATACTGCGGGTGGCCCCGGCCTGGACGATCCAGACCGCCCGGCGGGCTGATCGGCTAGTACGGCTGCTCCCCGGGATCTACGGCGACGCCGCGCTGATCCGTCACACCAACGCCGACCTGCCGATGCTGGCCCGCGTCGAGCGGGACGTCGCCCGACGCGCTGCGCTGGCGTACGCCGACGGGCGCGGGGCGCTGAGTCGCCTGACCGCGCTCGACGTGTGGGGCCTGCGCCGCCAGGCACCGAGGGAGCCGGTGTATCTCGATCTGCCGCGAGGATCAGGCTTGCGTGATCGGCGGCATCTCGTCGTAGTCCACCGTTCCGGCTTTGCGATTGCGCCGCCGCAGGTGGTGGCCCGGGGAGGGTTGCCGGTCACTCGGCTCGACCGGACCCTGGTGGACTGTTGGCCGCTGTTGCCGGCGGTCGATCGATCGAGTCTGCTCATCCGTGCGGTCAACGATCGGCTGACCACGCCGCGACGCCTCGCCGCCGCGTTTGCCGAGGTGCCGAGAATGCCCGACCGTGGGGCGCTGAGCGGTCTGCTGGACCGGCTCGCCGCCGGTTGCCGTAGCCCGTTGGAGATCTGGGGCCACGACAACGTCTTCACCGGGTCGGGAATGCCGGCGTTCACTCGGCAGGCGCGGGTGCGGGTGGGCGTCCGGACGATCTATCTCGACATGTTCGCCGAGGCGGAACGGGTCAACATCGAGCTGGATGGCGCGACCAGCCATGGCGATCCTGCCGAACGTGAGATCGACCTCCGCCGCGACGCCCTGCTCGCCACCGTCGGCATCCTCGTCGTCCGCTTCAGTCACCGCCGCCTCACGGCGGACCCGGACCAGGTCCGCCGGGAGACTCTGGCCATCCTCGCCAATCGCGCCCACCCCACCCCATGATCAGGTGACGAAAAGTAGGTCCTGGAGGCCTCCCAGACCTACTTTTCATCACTTGATCATGGGGTGGGGTGGGC
>NZ_JAGPXW010000045.1:0-43005 GCF_018070365.1 Micromonospora sp. D93
CTAGGGGACGGTCAGGGTGAACTCGGCGGTTCGGACTTCGGCGTTCACCTGGAAGTCGAGGTAGAGGCGGTAGCGGCCTGGGCCGGGGGTGGTCAACCAGAACTTGATCTGACCGTCCACCAGCTCAGTCTCCGGGTGCACGTGCAAATAGCCGAGGTCACCCTCGCGCAACGCCACCAGATGCCCGTACGCCCCCAGGTACCGCTCCAGCGGGGCAGCGCCGCCAGCGCCGTCGACCCGGAAGGTCAGCGGCACTGTCGCCCCGGTCTGCGGTGTGCCCTGGTAGCCGACGGTGAAGCCGTCCACGGTCGTCGAGGTGGCCGGCCCCGGCAGTGGACGGGGCCGGTAGTCGCCGGGCGCCACCAGGTCCGTGCCGAGGGTCACCGCGGTCTGCGCGCCGCTGTCGGCGACGACTGTGAAGTCGGCGTACGCCCGCCAGAGGCCGGGTTGCGCGAGGGTCAACGGCACCGACCAGGTGCCGTCCGCCGCCATGGTCGGGTGCAGGTGCTGGTAACCGGTGAGGTCCCGTCGGACGACGATGAGGTGCATCGGCTTGTCGTGCACGATGGCGAACCGGGTGACCGGCCGGCGCTGCGCGTCGCGCACCTGGAAGCGGAGCTGACCGGGGCGACCCGCCGCGAACTCGGTGGCCAGGGGGACCAGGGTCAACCCGGCCGAGCTGACCGCCAGACCGCCCGGCTCGGTGGCCGCGCCCTGATCGACGCCCGTGGCGGAGCCGTGGTTGTGCGGGGCGACGCCGGGCGGATCGGTGTGCTCGGCGGCCAGCGACGGGCTGCCGGTGGCGGCACCGTTGACGTTCATCCGGCCGAGACCGAAGCCGAGCAGCACCGCCAGCACCAGCCCACCGACCACCAGCGCCAGCCGGAGAGTGCTGCGGTCCGGCCCGGCGGAGACGTCATCAGGCACGGCCGACGCCCAACACCTGGCCAGCGGCGGTCAGGTCCGTGCCTGCGTGTGCGCGGCGGACGGGCTGCTGGTCGGTCATGCCGCCCACGGTACCGCCGCTTCCGGCCGCGTCAGGCCGACGCCCGGACAGCGTGGCGACGGTCGCACTAGACGCCGCCCGGGAACTTCCCACCCGACCGCCGCAGTGCCGGGCAACACCCCGACCCAGGCACGGACACCGACGCGGACCAAGCAACACCCCGACCGAGCAGGGACGACGGCCGCGGACCCGAGCAGCGCCAAGGACCGGCGCGAACGCAGCGCGTCAGCCGGCCACGGCGAGGGCGAGCGGGAGCACACCGGTCGCCCCGGCCCGGCGCAGCGCCCGGGTCACCAACGTCATCGTCCAGCCCGAGTCGATGAGGTCGTCGACGAGCAACACCGGCCCGTCCAGCCCGGCCAACGCGTCGGCCAGGTCGGTCGGCACGGTGAAGGCGTCGTGCAGCGCGCGTACCCGTTGGGCGCTGTTGCCGCGCGGCCCGGCTGGGCCGCCGGGGCCGGCAGCGGCGACCTCGCCGAGCAGCGGCAGCCGGCCCACGGTGGCGATCCGCTCGGCGAGCGAGCCGAGCAGCCGGGGCCGCCGCCGGGAACCGACAGCGACAACCGCCACCGGTCGGCGGGGCCACGGGTCGTCGCCGTGCGCCCACGCCTTCAGCACCTCCACGACCGCGCCGGCGACGTCGTCGGGCAGCGGCGCGTCCGGCGCGTCCGGGCCGACGAGAGCACGCAGCCGGCCACCCCAACCCAGGTCGGAGAGGCGCCCGACGGCCCGGCCCGGCAGCGCCTGGTCCGCGGGGGCGATCCGGCCCTTGAGGGGTACGCCGACCGCGTCGAGCCCGGTCGGCCAGAGCTTCTTCGGCGCGATCTCCACGCCGGGTCGGCCCAGGAAGGTCTGCGCGGCGGCGTGCGCGGCCGTCGACACGTCGGCGGCGAAGAGTGGCTCGGCGCACGTGTCGCACCGGCCGCAGTCGGTCGCCCCGGTGTCGTCCAGGCGTTCCCGTAGATACCGCATCCGGCAGTCGGACGTGGTCGCGTACTCCCGCATGGCCTGTTGCTCGACGGTGCGCGCCTCGGCGACGCGGCGCAACCGGGCCTCGTCGTAGATCCACGGCTCGCCGGTGGCGAGCCAACCACCGCGCACCCGGCGGACCGCGCCGTCCACGTCGAGCACCTTGAGCATCAGCTCCAACCGGGCCCGCCGCAGGTCGACGAGGGGTTCGAGGGCCTGGGTGGAGAGCGGACGGTCGGTGTGCAGGGCGGCCAGCACGGCCTGGACCTGCTGCTCCGGTGGGAACGCCAGCGAGGCGAAGTAGCGCCAGATCGCGGCGTCCTCGACGCCGGGCAGCAGCAGCACCTCGGCGTGCTCGACGGCGCGGCCGGCGCGGCCGACCTGCTGGTAGTACGCGATCGGCGAGGGCGGCGCGCCGAGGTGGACGACGAAGCCCAGGTCGGGCTTGTCGAAGCCCATGCCGAGGGCGCTGGTGGCGACCAACGCCTTGATCTTGTTGTCGAGCAGGTCCTGTTCGGCGGCGCGCCGGTCGGCGTCGTCGGACTGCCCGCTGTACGAGGCGACCGGGTAGCCCCGGGAGCGCAGGAACTCGGCCGTCTCCCCCGCTGCCGCCACGGTCAGCGTGTAGACGATGCCCGAGCCGGGCAGCTGGTCCAGGTGGTCGGCGAGCCAGGCCAGCCGGTGCGCCGGGCTGGGCAGGTCGAGCACCCCGAGGCGCAGCGACTCGCGGTCCAGGGTGCCGCGCAGGATGAGGGCGTCGCCCAACTGCTCGGCCACGTCCTGGGTGACCCGGGCGTTGGCGGTGGCGGTCGTCGCCAGCACGGGGGTGCGCTCGGGCAGCTCGGCGAGGAACGTCCGCAGCCGCCGGTAGTCGGGCCGGAAGTCGTGCCCCCAGTCGGAGACGCAGTGCGCCTCGTCGACCACCAGCAGGCCGGTGGTGGCGGCCAACTTCGGTAGGACGCCGTCGCGGAAGTCCGGGTTGTTGAGCCGTTCCGGGCTGATCAGCAGCACGTCCACCGCGCCGGCCTGGATCTCGGCGGTGATCTCGTCCCACTCGTCGAGGTTCGCCGAGTTGATCGTGCGGGCTCGGATGCCGGCCCGCGCGGCCGCCTCGACCTGGTTGCGCATCAACGCCAGCAGCGGCGAGACGATGACTGTCGGCCCGGCCTGGTGGCCCTGCTCACGGTCCCGGAGCAGGGCGGTGGCCACGAAGTAGACAGCCGACTTGCCCCAACCGGTCCGCTGGACGCAGAGCACCCGCCGCCGGTCGACGACCAGCGCCTCGATGGCGCGCCACTGATCCTCGCGCAGCCGGGCATGGTCACCGGCCAGCCGGCGCAGCACCGCCTCGGCCCGCTCCCGTACCCCAGCTCGATCGTCATCCACCCGACATGTCTACCAGCGCCGTCCGTCATCCCCCTGCACAGAACCCCGTCGATCATGAAGTTGGCGACATCCGGTGCGGCGTGTCGTGGCAATAACTTCATGATCGACGGGGTGAAGGCGGGGCGGGGGAGGTCAGCGGCGGGGGCGTAGGGAGCGGGTTAGGTGGGACAGGCGGGGGGCCAGGCTGGTTAGGCCTCCTGGGAAGAAGTAGACGGCCAGGATGAAGACCGTGCCCAGGACGAACAGTGGCTGGCTCAGCGGACGGCTCAGGATGGCCGGCAGGTTGTCCACCGCGTCGCTCGTGCCGAAGGCGGTGAGCCGGTGGTCCAGGTACATGTAGAGGACACCACCGAGCACCGGACCCCAGCGGGTGCCCGGCCCGCCGAGCACCACCATGACCAGCAGCGACAGGGTCAGCTCGGAGGACGTGATGTGCGGCGACGCGCCGCCGACGATCAGGACGTAGACCACCCCGCCCGCCGACGCCAACCCGCCGGCCAGGGTGAACGCCACCAGCTTGTAGCGGTACGGGTCCAGCCCGAGCACGCCGATCCGCCGCTCGTCGTCGCGCAGCCCGGCCAGCACCCGCCCGGTCGGAGACCCGCTCACCCGGTGCACCACGAACACCACAAGGGTCAGGTACGCCAGTGCCAACCAGTACAGGTTGACCGTGTTGGTCACCCCGACCAGCCCGGCGGGCAGCCCGGACACGTCCAACGGCAGGCCCTCCTCGCCACCGGTGAGCCCGCCGAAGTCCCGGGCCACCAGGATCGCGCCCACCTGGGCGAACGCCAACGTGACCATGGCAAACGCGATGCCCACGATCCGCAGCGCCACCGCGCCGAGCAACGCCGCGAGGATGGTGCCGCCGGTGATGGTCAGCAGCGCCGCCTGCCACAGCGGCAGACCGGCCCGGGTGATGAGAATGTCGGTGCCGTAGACACCGGCGGCGAAGTACAGCGCGTGCCCGAAGGAGAGCATCCCGGTCCGGCCGAAGAGCAGGTCGTACCCGGCCGCGAGCCCGCCGAAGATCAGGCAGATGGCGAGCAGTTGCAGGGTGCCGGGCGAGTTGACCGGCCCCTCGAAGATCCCCGGCAGGGAGATCGTCGAGTACGGCAGGATCGCCAGCACGGCCAGCGCGACGAGCGGCAGGAACGGGCGCACCCGGTGCCACCGCCCCCGCTGCGGGGTCAACTCGTCGGGCACCTGCGCGGGAGGCGCGTCGATCACCGTCATGCTGTTGCCACCTTTCCGGCGATACCCTGCGGGCGCAGCAGCAGCACCACGGCCAGCAGCCCGACCACGCAGATGTCGCCGAGCCCGGACGTGCCGTAGTAGTTGACGAACTGCTGCACCAGCCCGACCACGACCGCCGCGTACGCGGAGCCGACCACCGAGCCCATCCCGCCGATCACCACAACGATGAACGCGAAGATCAGCAGTGAGCCGCCCTGCCCGGGCGAGACGGTGCCGAAGTAGACGCCGCCGAGCGCGCCAGCGAGCGCGGCGGCCGCCCCACCGATCGCGAAGACGAGGGTGAACGCCTTGCGGACGTCGATGCCCAACGCGGTGACCATCTCCCGGTTCTCCACCCCGGCCCGGATCACCAGGCCGTACCGGGTCCAGCGCAGGAACGCCAGGATCGCACCGAGCACCAGCACCGCCGCGATGATCAGCAGCAGGCCACCGTTGGGCACCTGCGCGCCGAGGATCCCGGTCACCTGCCGGGTCCAGTCCGGGCGCGGAAACGGCCGGGCGTCCGCACCCCAGGTGGCCTGGAGCAACGCCACCCCGGCCAGCGACAGCCCGACGGTGACCAACACCTGCTCGATGGTGCGGGAGTACAGCGGGCGGATCAGCACCAGCTCGACCAGGATCGCGACAAGCGTGCCGGCGGCCACCCCGAAAGCGACAGCGAACACGAAGCCGAACCCGTCCGGGCCGGCGCCCGGCAGGTTGCCCGCCGCCCACCAGGTGCCGTACGCGCCGACGCCGAGGAACAGCCCGTGCGCGAAGTTGAGCACGTCGGCCAGGCCGAAGACCAGGGACAGGCCGGAGGCGACCAGGAAGTACAGCGCCGCCAGGCCCAGCCCGGTCAGCGCCAACAGGATCACGGTCCCCATCAGTGCTTCACCTCCGCGGAGCCGACCCCGAGCAGCGACTTCGTCAACGCGGTCTCCAACAGCAGCTCGTGGGCGTCGCCGGTCCAGGCCACCTTGCCGGCGGCCAACACGACCGCGTCGCGGGCCAGCCGGCGTACGACGGCCAGGTTCTGCTCGACCAGCAGCACCGGCACCGACTCCGCGACCCGTTCCAACACCTCGGCCACCTCGGTCACCACCTTCGGCGCCAACCCCTTGGTCGGCTCGTCGACCAGCAGCAGCCGGTTGTCGTTGAGCAGCACCCGCCCGATGGCGAGCATCTGCTGCTGCCCGCCGGACAGCGAACCGGCCCGTTGCCGTCCGCGCCGGTCCAGCTCCGGAAAGAGCGCGAAGACCTTGTCGTACGCCGGGCTGGTGCCGCGCCGCTCGGCGAGCCGCAGGTTCTCCGCGACGGTGAGCCCGGCGAACACGCAGCGGTCCTCGGGCACGTAGCCGAGCCCACCCCGGACCAGCCGGTGCGTCGGCCGGGCCAGCAGGCTCTGCGCGCCCATCCGGATGGTGCCGCGGACCTCCCCGGCGGGCGGGGTGAGGCCGACGATGGCGCGCAGCGTGGTGGTCTTGCCGACGCCGTTGCGACCGAGCAGGACTGTCACGCCGGTCGGGGCGACAGTGAAGGACACCCCCTGGAGGATGTGCAGCCCGGAGATCCGGACCGACAGCTCCTCCACACTGAGGACGGGTTCCATCAGAGCTGCTCCCCCAGGTAGGCCTCTTGCACTGTGGGGTTGGCCATCACCGTCTCCGGGGTGTCGCAGGCCAGCAGCGCGCCGTGGTGCATGACGGCGATGCGGTCGGCCAACTCCAGGATGACGTCCATGTGGTGTTCGACCATCAGCACCGCCCGGCCGCTGTCGCCGGTCAACGACTTGATGACGGCGACCAGTTCCGGTACGTCCTCGGCGCTGACCCCGGCCATCGGCTCGTCCAGCAGCATCACCCGCGGTTCACCGGCGAGCAGCAGGGCGATCTCCAGCTTGCGCTTCTCGCCGTGGGCCAGGGTGCCCGCGAGGGCCGTACCCCGGTGGGCGAGGCCGACCCGGTCGAGCGCCGCGTCGGCGGCGGCGGCGACCTCCCGGTCGGCCGCCGCCCGCCGCCACAGCGCCATCGAGCCCCCGCGGTGCGCCTGCACGGCGAGCCGGACGTTCTCCCGCACGCTGAGCGAGCCGAAGACCGAGGACGCCTGGAAGGTACGGCCCAGACCGAGGCGGGCCCGCCGGTGCGGCGGGAGCGCCCCGATGTCCTGCCCGTCCAGGACGATCCGGCCCTCGGTGGCCCGGCGCAGGCCGGTGATCAGGTTGAACAGTGAGGTCTTGCCGGCGCCGTTCGGCCCGATGACGCCCAGGAACTCCCCGGGCGCCAGATCGAGGTAGACGCTGTCGACGATGGCGACCTCACCGATCCGCCAGGTCAGACCGCGGGTGGCGAGCATGGGTCAGCCCTTCATGGCCACGGCCGGCGGCGCGGTCTCGTCACCGGTGAGGCTCTTCTGCGCGGTCGCCGTGAAGGTGGTGCCGCTGCCGGTCAGCTTGGCCTGGAACATCGGCTGGAGCAGCGCGTGGTCGGCGGCCCGGATGGTCATCTTGCCCTTGACCCCGTCGAAGCTCCAGCCCTCCAGTGCGGTGACCATCTTGTCGACGTCGTCCCCACCGTCCTGCGCGGCGCGAACCACCATCTGCGCGGCGGCGAAACCGTCCGGGTGGAACAGGTCGATGGTGTTGACAGTGGCCTTCAGTGCCTTACTGGCCTCGGTGTCGCTGGCACCGTCGAAGTAGTGCGACAGGAAGGAGATCTTCGCGCCGGCGGCGCCGAAGGTCGGCCACGAGGCGCGGATGTCCAGGCCGGTGACGACGGTGGTGGACGAGAGCACGCCCTGCTGGTCGAGGGTCTGCCACATGGCCGGGGCGGTCGTGCCCGCCCACGCCACGAAGAGCAGATCCGGCTTGGCGGCCTTGATCTGGCTGGCGAACGGGGTGAACTCGGTGGCACTGGCCGGGGCCCGGACACTGCTCACTGTCGCGCCCGCGGTGCCGATGACGGCCTTGACGGCCGCCTCGTTGGCGTCGCCGAACGCGCCGTCCTGGGCGAAGACCACCACCTTCTTGCCGGACGGGTCACCGATGAACGACTTGGCGGTCACCACGTCCTGGTACGACTGCCGACCGGAGCGGAACGTGTACTTGTTCGCGCCGGTCACCGCGTCAGTGGCGGCCGGGCCGGAGATGAACAGGACCTTGTTCTGCGCCGCGATCGGCGCGACCTGGAGCGCCACGCCGGAGGCGGTGGAGCCGGCGATGATCTTCGTGCCCTTACCGATCAGGTCCTTCGCCGCGGAGACCGCCTTGGCCGGGTCGCCCGCGTCGTCGACCTCGGTCACCTCGATCTTCCGGTCACCGACCTTGCCGGTGCCCTTGGTGGCGAAGTCCAACCCCGCCTTGAACCCCTCGATGTACTGCTTTCCGTAGCTGGCCAGGGCTCCCGACTGGGAGTACACCAGGCCGACCTTGACCGGCGCGGCGCTGTCGCCGCCGCCGGTGGCGGTGTCCTGCGGGCTACCACAGGCCGTGGCGGCCAGCGCCGCGGCCATCATCGTGGCGGCGGAGAGGAACACCCGCCGCGTCGTCCGGACCGTCATTGCGACTCCACATGAGGACTCGGAGGGAGAGAACTTCTTCGTGACGGCTCACGCTAGAAGTGACGTCACCCACGAGCTATGTGGCGGAAACACACAAGTAACAGGATTGAGGTGGCCGGAGGTTACAAACCCGGGTAGCTCCGGCCTGAAGCCCGGGTAGCGGATGGGCACCGTCCCTACCGCGCCGGCGGCCGCTGTGTCGGCACCCGCCACCGACGGTCACCCGCCGCCGCGCCGCGAGGGGGTCGGTGGACAGTCACCGTCGTGGCCGGCGGGCCGCGGGCAGCGCCGGCCACCGCCGAGCAACCGGTCGCAGAATACCCAGTGGCGTACGCCCTGCGCGTCCTCCGCCGAGACAGTGACGCCGCCGCCGTCCATGTCGGGCAGGAAGCCCAGTGCCCGGGTGACCGCCCGGGCCAGCCGCATCGCGCCGGGCAGGTCGGTGGCAACCACCGGCAGGTGTACGACGAAACGCTCCCCGCTCACCGCCGCGCGCCCGGGGCGAACCGAACCTGCCAGCGGCGCAGCGCCCGCTTGATCCGGATGTTCTCCTCGTTGGTCAGCACCAGGTCGCGCCGCGCTCGGGCCAGGTCACCGGCGAGCCGGTGTAGGAAGTCGTGCACCTCGACCGGGTCGAGCCCTCGGCGCACCTGCCGGAACTGGCGTTCGCGGATTTGCCTGATAGTCAGGAGGCGACAGGACTCCGTCCGGCACGAGCCGGAGTGCGGCGGGTGGGACTCTTCGGCAGCGAGGAGGGCGCGCTGCTCGGGCCGGGGACGACGGCGTAGGGCGCGGCGGAGCCTGTCAAGGACGGTGCGCATGGCCACCTCTCGGTCGCGTGGGACTGGAAGGCGGCCCGGCCCGCAGACAGGGGGACGCAGGCCGGGCCGCCGGCCCCGCAACCGCAGCCCTCATCGGCGGTACGGCCCCGCGGCCCACTGTGGTGTCCGCCAACCGGGGTTTGCCGAACCAACCGGAGCCGGACACCAGCAAACCTACCCCAAATACTTGTGTAGGTTGACCCCTGGTCATCGCGACACGACAGCTTGTTGCAGTTACTGGTGTAGGCCCGGCATGATCAGAGGCGCCGAACCAACCGGAGTCTCCCCATGCCTACAGCCGAACCCCCGTACCGGCGAATCGCAAACGACCTCGCCGCCAAGATCAGGAGCGGCGAACTGCAGCCGGGCGACAAGCTTCCGTCGACCCGGGAACTCGCCGAGGCCTACGAGGTCCACATGAACACCGCCTCGCGCGCGCTGTCGTTGCTGCACGACCGTGAGCTGATCACCGGCCAGCCGGGCCGGGGCACCTACGTGGCCGAACGACCTGCCCGATAACGCTCCACCACCCCGCCGACCGACGACGAGGGTTCCCGCGCCGAAATTCCGCCTCAGGGCTGAGCCGGTGTCAGATCATGGACTGCGGGCCGCGCGACGATCAACCGCCAGACGGCCATCGGTGCTGCTCATTAAGCCTTGCCACCAGACGAATCCCCTCCGAGCAGACCTATTGCGGCCAGCGAGCCCTGCAACGCAGCGCTACCTTCTCATGACCAGAAGTGAGCGACGCGGGGAGGACCGTTGTCCAGCAACGACGAATTTTTCCGGTCGAAGAAGGCTGCGGCCGTGCTGAAGCACGGCATCCTCAAGCGCTATCCCGTGGTGTTCGCCTCCAAGACGGGGCAGGGGAACCCGATCGTCTTCCTCGACGGCTACGCCGGCAGAGGCGAGTACGACGGCGGCGAGCCCGGATCTCCACTGCTGTTGTCCCGGTGCGCCGAGTTCGTCCAAGGCTTCCGCGACGTGCTCGCGTTCTTCGTCGAGCAGGATCCGGACAGCTACGCGAACCTGGAGCAGGTGCTCCACGACAAGGGTGGGGCAGTTCGGCGTGAACTTCGCCAGGGCACCCTCGACCAGCACCTGCCCGAGGTGCTGGCCCGAGCCAAGGGTGCCTCGCTCTTCGCCTTTCTCGATCCCTTCGGTCCCGCGCTCGACTTCGATCTGATCCGGACGCGGCTGCTCGGGCGCCCGAGCTGGCCGCCGACCGAAGTGCTGCTGCATTTCAGCGTCTCCACCGTGGCTCGGATGGGACGTGCCGTTCACGTCGCCGAGAATCGATCGGGTGGGCTGTCGGAGAGCGACCGGAGGACCGCCGCGCGATTGGACCGGTTCCTGGGTGGCGGCTGGTGGCGCAGTTATTTCGCCGAGGTGTCGGATGCGGGCGATGACCAGCGCGCCACGGACGTCGCGCTCCGGGTTGCGGACAGGTACGCCCGAGATCTCACCCAGGGGTCCGACTACCAGGCGGTGCAGATGCCGGTGCGGCCACGCCCCGGTCTCGCGCCGAAGTACGTCCTTGCCCTGTTCACCACCCATGGCGAAGGTGCCTGGCATTTCGCCGACACCTTGGGGAAAGCTGGCGTCGAATGGGAGGAGGCGTGGGTCCGGGAACAGATCCGCCGGGGCGACCACGTGACGGAGACGTTGTTCGGCGACGGTCCCGTCTTCGACGCCGAGCAGTACAAGGCCGAGAATGCCCCTCGGTGGTCAGGTGCGATCGAGCGGAACATCATCAAGCTGCTCGAACAAAACTCTACGATCAAGATCGTCGATCTCGTGCCGGAGATCTACGGTGACGTGCTCGGGCATGCCTGGGCACCACATGTACGACAGGCCGTCAAGTCGCTGCATCGGCAGGGCCGGATCAGCAGCCCCGGCACGGGTGACTTCTGGAAGGAAGTCCTCTGGCGACCTTGAGCCGGCGCCGCACTCGCGGCAGCCCTTATGCCTGCACGAGTAGGCGCGGGGCCGGCATCTCGTCCCAGGTCCGACCGTCGAGGTGCCGGCCGCCAACCTTCGGCGTACGCCCGCCCCACTGTTTGAAGAAGAACGCGGTGCCCGCAGCCGCGCACTGATCCCGGAGGTCGCGCGCCCACGCCGGATCCATCGGGCGGCAGCCCTGCCCCGACTCGCCCCCCGCGATCAGCCAGTCGATGCCGTCGAGATCCAAGTCGACCAGTGGCCCCAGCAGCGGCTCAGCCGATATGAACCGTACCGCAGCTGGCACCTCGCGGAGCTGGTCGACCCGCTCCCGCTGAGTGCGGTCTTCGACGCTCACGCCCATCCAGACGTTCGCTGGCCAGTCGATCTGATGGGCGACCTTCGCCAGCCTTGAGGCGCGCTTGGTGAGCACCTGGAAGGTGTGCCTCGGGGTCTCGCGCATGACGGCGAACACCTGTTGCACATAGGTGAGAGGAACCCGAGCGTGGAACAGATCCGACATGGAGTTGACGAAGACGGTCCGTGGGTCACGCCAGCGACGAGGAATATCGAGGGCATCAGGGTGCAGGGCGACGCCGAAACCCGGGCCGGAGGTGCGCGGGTCTCCGTCCGTCTGGTACTTGATCGAGCCCATCGCCTTGAGCCGCTTGGCCAGAGTCATCGCATAGCAGTTGTCGCAGCCCGACGAGATGCGGTCACAACCGGTGGTGGGGTTCCAGGTTGCTTCCGTCCACTCGATGGCGCTTTTGTCCGCCATGCGCCCTCCTTCCACTCGACGGGCCAATACTGTCGAACAACCGTACGCATGGGAAGGGTTGCGGGGCGTGTCGGCCCGCCATCTTCGCTGTCTACGCTGCCGCTGGCCCTGCGTCGGCATAGGCACATGCCACCAACACTCCCTGACAGGCCGGTCCGGAACTCTGCGGAAATTGTGCGAGTCGGCGCGTCGGGGCGGTCGAAGATCGTCACAACAACCCTGATATTGCTGCCTCAACTCGCATCGAGGCAGCAACTTCCCCGAAGTTGCTGCCTCAAGACCGCCCCGACGCAGGACCGAGCGTCCGGTTTCGATGGAGGGTGGACGCAGGTAGGGGCGGGCGTGGGTGCCAGATTCGTTTACGGCATCAGCTCCAAAGCGTCTGTTTAGGTAACGGCGGATGCCCGGGAGAGCGAGGTCGGACGTGACGCTGGCCCGTCGTCCGGGTGGCGGACGACGGGCCAGCGTGTGGGCCGGGCGCGTGTCGGCCCGGCGGTCGGCTCGAAGCGGATCAGCTCCGGGCCGGGGTCTGGGTCAGAGGCCGGCGCGGGCGGCGACGGCAGTGTCCGGGTGGTCGCTGAAGACACCGTCGAGGCCCAGGCCAAGGAAGAGCTCGTACTCGGCGGTGATGTCGCCGCGCGCGTTCGGGTCGGTGCCGATCCGGAAGTCCACCGGGAGGAACTGGTTCTCGGCGCGGAACGTCCAGGAGTGCACGAGCAGGTGCTCCCGGTGCGCGTCGCGTACCACGTTGGTGGGGGCGAGCAGGGCGCCGGCGGCGTTCCGGGGGACGATCAGGTTCTTGTTCGCGCCGATGCCGTCGGCGTACCCGGCGATCCACTTCAGCCCGGCCGGCGTGGCCAGATCCAGGTAGGTGCGTGCGTCACCGGCGGCTGTGAAGTCGTAGGGGCGGCCGGTCGCGTCGAGCAGTTGGACCAGCTTCACCTCGGTCAGCCGGCTCAGGCGGCGCAGGTTGGCCGTCTCGAACGACTGGATGAAGACCGGCGAGTTCTTCCGGTCCAGCTTGTTCTGCCGCAGCACGCGGAGCAGCGGCTCCTCCAACGGCAGTTTGATCGAGGCGAAGTAGCTCGGGTGCTTGGTCTCCGGGTAGATGCCGATGGTGCGGCCCCGTGCCCGCCCCTCGGTCCGGGCCAGGTCGATGACCTCCTGGAGGGTGGGCACCTCGAAGCGGCCGTCGAAGGCGGTGTTCGCGACGCGTACCTGCGGCAGCCGCTCCTTGGCACGCAGTGTCTTCAGCTCGGCGACTGTGAAGTCCTCGGTGAACCAACCGGTCACCGCGACGCCGTCGATGGTCTTCGTCGTCTTCCGGGCCGCGAACTCCGGGCGGGTCGACACGTCGGTGGTGCCGGAGATCTCGTTCTCGTGCCGGGCGACCAGCACGCCGTCGGAGGTGGAGACCAGGTCCGGCTCGATGTAGTCGGCACCCATCCGGATCGCCAACCGGTACGCCTCCAGCGTGTGCTCCGGGCGGTAGCCGCTGGCACCACGGTGACCGATCACGATTGGCCGGTCGTTCGCACGGGTGCTGTCGGCGTTCGCGGCCGGCTCGGCCGTGGCCATGGTCGGCAGGGCCACGGCGGCAGCGAGCAGAGCGCCGGCCACGCCGAGGGTCGAGAGGGTACGTCGCAACGCCGTCTCCTGTCATCGATGGTCCGGATAAGCAGACCGTCCGCGATTTGCCAGGAGTTGGTCGATGGCTGGCCGGCAGATGAACCTCCGGAATGCCCGTTCCCACTCCAGGGTCGCGGGCGGAAAGGAAGATTGTCTGGTGCGCCGGTTTTTCCGCAATCCCGTGCGGCTGGTGCCGTTCGCGTTCCTGGTGCCGATCCTGCTCGGTACCGGGTTGCTCATGGCGCGCTGGGCGACCGCCGAACACGAACGGCCACCCGTGGTCACCGCCCTCTTCACCGCCACCTCGGCCGTGTCGGTCACCGGCATGGCGATCACCGACACGCCGAACTACTGGTCCGGCTGGGGACTGCTGGTGATCACCCTGCTCACCCAGCTCGGCGGCCTCGGCATCCTCACCGTCGCGGCGTTGGTCATCCTGGTGGTCTCCAGTCAGCTCGGGCTCCGCAACCGGTTGCTGGTGCAGGCCGAGACGGCGGAGTTCGGCATCGGCGAGGTTGGCCGGTTGCTCCGCCGGATCGCGCTGACCGTCTTCGCCTGCGAGGCGGTGATGACCGCGCTGATCGCCGGTCGGCTCTGGCTGGCCTACGACTATCCGTTCGGGCGGGCCCTCTGGTCGGGTGCCTTCCATGCCGTGCAGGGCTTCAACAACGGTGGCTTCGCGCTCTACACCGACGGCCTGCTGGCCTTCAGTCGTGACCCGTGGGTGTCGCTGCCCCTGGCGATCGGCGCGATCATCGGCGGTCTCGGGTTTCCCGCGCTGTTCGAGGCGGTCCGCGAGTGGCGCCAGCCGGCACACTGGGCGGTGGCGACGAAGTTGACCATCTGGGGCAGCGCGGCGCTGCTGCTGGTCGGCTTCGCCGGGCTGCTCGCCGCCGAGTGGACCAACGCGGGCACGATCGGCCAGTACGACGTACCGGGAAAGCTCCTCGCGTCGTTCACTCAGATCGCGCTGAGCCGCACCGGTGGCTACAGCGTCCTGAACATCGCCGACCTCCAGGAGGAGAGCTACCCCCTGCTGATCGTGCTGATGTTCATCGGCGGCGGCAGCGCCAGCACGGCGGGTGGCATCAAGGTCTCCACGTTCTTCCTGCTGGCGTTCACCATCTGGGCCGAGTTGCGGGGTGAGCCCGACGTGACGATCGGGCACCGGCGGGTGGCCACCGCCAGCCAGCGGCAGGCGGTCACCGTCGCGCTGCTCAGCGTCGCGTTGGTGGCGGCCGGAACCATGCTGTTGCTGCTGCTCACCGAGGGCGCCAGCTTCGTCGCGGCCCTGTTCGAGATCACCTCGGCGTTCAGCACCACAGGTCTGACCATTGGTCTGGCCGCCGAACTGCCGGCCGGCGGCCAACTCGCGCTGACCGTGCTCATGTTCATCGGCCGGGTCGGGACGCTCACCCTGGGGTCGGCGATCGCCCTGAACACCCGGCGCCGGCTCTACCGCTACCCCCAGGAGCAACCCATTGTCGGCTAGTAGCAGGGAGGGCCGAGGTGTCGGCTAGACGGGCGGACAGCGGCGGCATCGTGGTGATCGGGTTGGGTCGGTTCGGTTGTCACCTGGCCGGGTCGCTGACCCGGATGAACCGCGAGGTGTTGGCCATCGAGCGCAGCCCGACGAAGGTGCAGCGCTGGTCGGCCGAGCTGGACCGGGTGGTTCAGGCGGACGCGACCGAGGAGGGGGCGCTGCGGCAGCTGGGCATCACCAGTTTCGGACGGGCGGTGGTCGCCATCGGGGCCTCGGTGGAGGCGAGTGTGCTGACCGTGTTGGCGCTTGTCGAGCTGGGTGTGCCCCAGATCTGGGCTCGGGCCACCTCGCAGAAGCACGCCAAGATCCTGGCGTCGGTGGGCGCGCACCACGTGATCTTCCCGGAGGCGGAGACCGGGGACCGGGTCGCGCACCTGATCGTGAGCCGGTTGCTCGACTTCATCGAGTTCGACGATGACTTCGCCATCGCCACCGTCCGGGTGCCGGAGTCCCTGGTCGGGCGCACGCTGCTCGACCTGAGACCGGAGGAGCGTTACGGGGTACGCGTGGTCGGCGCCAAGCTGCCGGGCGAACGCTTCCGGTACACCTCCGACGACACGGCGCTCCCCCAGGGCGGGGTGCTCATCGTCGAGGGTGGGATCGACCAGGTGCAGCGGTTCGCGGGGATGCGCTGACCCACGACCCGCCAGCCGAACAGCGGAGCGTTCAGCGCGTCTCATTGCAACGAGACAGCCTACTCACTTCTTCCGGTGACCACCCGGCCCCTTGGTCACCTTCCCGCTTTTCCCGGACCACCGCCCCCGGCCTTCGGCTTCGCGGGAGCCTTGGGAGGCTTCGGCGGCTTGGCCTTCGCCGCGCCGCCACCCGAACCGGAGCCGCTCGGCACCTTCGCGGCCTTGGGCGGTGCCTTCGTCGTGGCGGCCTTGCCCGGCGGGGCCGTGGACGGCGCACTGCCGGCAACCCCGGACACCCGAACCCCGCAGGTCGCCTCGCCGAGCCGGAACTCGACAGGCAACGGGTTCGCCCCGGTGTACTTACCCGTGAGGGTCACCTTCTCGGCCCCACCGGGGGCCAGCGTGGTGCGCTGGGCCGCCGGCCGGATCAGCACCGTGCTCCCCTGCTGGTGCACCGGCGCGGGCTCCGACTTCGTCACCTTCTGCTGGCCGGGGAAGGTGAAGCTCATCGTCCAGTCCCGCAGCTCACGGCCACCGGTGTTGGTCAGGGTCAACTCGGCGGCGAACTCGGTGCCGGAGTCGGTGCGCAGCGCGTACGCCACCTCGCAGGGCGCCGCCGCCGGCAGGCCCATCCGAGCCTCGGTCGTCGGCCGGTCCCCGCCGCTGGCCGGGCTGCGTGAGGTGAACCCCCACATCGCCCCGGTGACCGCTATCAGCCCGACGGCGGCCACGCCGGCCTCCACCCGCCGACGCCGGGTCACCCGCTGCCGCGTCCGACGATCCCGGCTGCGGGTCCGCGACAACGGCAACGCGTCGGTCGCCGCCGACCAGGGCAGGATCGTGGTGCGCGCACTGCCGAGCATGGCCTCATCCAGAGGTCCGGCGGCCGGGGAGACCGGCACCGCCGCGAGCATGCCGGCCGCCTCGGCGAGCGTCCGGGTCAGCTCGGCGGTGGCCGGTCGGTCCGCGGGCCGCTTGGCCAGGCAGCGTCCGACCAGCTCGGCCACCCCGTCGGGCAGACCCGGGACGGTGGGCATCGGCTCCGGGTCGTTGTACATGTGGGCGCGCAGCATCTGGGTGGTCGTGCTGGCCAGCCACGGCAGTCGGCCGGTGAGCATCCGGTAGAGCAGCAGCCCCACCGCGTACACGTCGGTGGCCGGGGAGACCTGGCCGTTGTCCAGCCGCTCCGGGGCGAGGTAGGCGGGAGTGCCCAACAGCGCGCCGTCCGGCCCCTTCTCGCTCTCCCCGACGAGCGCGGAGATACCGAAGTCGACCACCTTGACCCCGGTCGAGGTGAGCATGACGTTGCCCGGGGTGACGTCGCGGTGCACCACACCGCGGGCGTGCGCGGTGGCCAGCGCCGAGCTGACCTCGGCGCCGATGGTCACCGCCTCCCGCCACGGCAGTCGGCTCTCCCGGCCCAACCGGCTGGCCAGCGAAGCGCCGTCGACCAGCTCCATCACCACGTACGGCACGGTCAGACCGACCTGCTCGGACTCGCCGTAGTCGTACACGTTCGTGATGTTGGGGTGGCACAGCCGCGCGGCGGCCTGCGCCTCGATCCGGATGCGGTGCCGGAAGGCCCGGTCGCTGGCCAGCCGGGAGGCCAGCACCTTCACCGCGACCTGGCGGCCGAGCACCTCGTCGTACCCACGCCAGACCACCGACATCCCGCCCGCGCCGAGTTGCTCGATCAGCCGGTACCGCTCATCGAGCAACTGCGCGCCGTTTCGGTCCCCACCACCCATGGTGAGCGTTGTTGCCCAGGAACAGCCGGCCTACACCTGGAGTATCGGAATCGGTCAGGATTGTCACCCGTTCAGGGCGTGCCTAGGCGGTGGCCAGCAGTTGGTCCACCGGGGCGTAGTCGTCGGTCAACACCATCGCCCCGCCCACGAAGTCCGTCAGGGCCGCGCCGGAGAGCAGGCTGACCCTCGGGTCCACCTCGGCCAGCCGGGCGCGGACGGCCTCCAGTGGCAGCGGAGCATCGGAGCCGACGATGAGGAAGTTGGCGCCCTGCTCCTCGGCGAGCGCCTCCGGTGGCGCGATCAACGCGACGTGCCCGAACTCAGCGGCCACAGTGGCCAGCTCGGCGCGGATGAACCGCAGCGGCGGGTAGTCGATGACGTTCTGCACGTACACGCCGCCGGGGCGGGTCACCCGCCGGACGTCGGCGGCCATCTCCCGGGTGGCCAGGTGCCAGGGCACCACCAGGTGCCCGAACGCATCACCGACCACCAGGTCACGGCTGTCGGTCGGCTCGCCGGCGACAAGCATCCGAGCGTCACCCACCACCGCCCGCAGGTCCGGCCCCGGCCGTACGCCCAGTTCCTGCTCGCCCAACTCGACCAGCCCGCCGTCGATCTCGAACACCAGGTTGTCGGTGCCCGGTCGGGTGGCGGTCAGGTAGCGCGGCACTGTGAACCCACCGCCGCCCAGGTGCAGCGCGTCCAGGCGCTGACCGGCCGGCGCGGCGACGTCGGCGACCGCGCCGATCCACTTCGTGTACGCGTACTCCAGGTGTTTCGGGTCGGCGAGGTCCACGTACGAGTGCTGGGCGGAGTTGAGCAGCAGCGTCCGCCCGCTGGGTCGGGAGGGGTCCGAGGTGACCCGGGCGCAGTGGTACGCCGTCTCGATGTCGCACGGGTTGGGTGCCACGGTGGTCAGTCCCGCCCCGGCCAGGCCGAGCACGGCCAGCGCGGCCCGGGCCCGGGCCGGACCGGGCAGCTCGGTGGGCTCCTGCCGGCGCAGGTACCAGCCGAGGCCGATGCCGACCAGCCCGAGCGCGATCGCCAGGGCCAGCAGGATGACGGTGCTGCGTAGGGCGGCGACCAGCACGAACCCGGTCAGCAGGGTCGCGGTGATGCCGCCGAGGGTGCCGATCCCGGAGAGTCGACCGACGACCTGGCCGGTGCGGCGCAGGTCGGCGAGCTGGAGTTTCACGACCAACGGGGTGACAGCGGCCAACAGCGCGGCTGGCACGAACACCGCCAGCGCGACCAGCAGCAGGATGCCGCTGGCGGCACCACCCCGCAGCACCTCGCCGGCGTACCTGACGACGGGCAGGGTGATGGCGGTGGCGATGCCGGCCAGCACCAATGCCGGCGCCAGCAGGCCCCGCGGGTTGCGCCGGTCGGCCAGCCAACCACCGGACCATGCCCCGTACGCGATCGCGGCCAGCGCGATGCCGATCACCGAGCTGGTCACCTGGAGGGTCACCCCGACGTACGGGCCGACCAGGCGCAGCGCGACGGTCTCCAGCACCAGCACGGCACCGCTGGAGAAGAAGACCAGGAAGGCGGCCAGGCCATTGGGCAGCGCCCGGCCGGTGACCGGCACGGGCAGGGCCGGGGAAGCCGGCGGGGCCGCTACGTCGGACGGTGGGGAGCTCATCGTCGCGATGGTACGCAGCGAAGCTGGTGCTTCGGGTCAGTACATCGAGAGATGAACATGGTTCGTGTGGGAGGCCGCCGGGCTGCCGCTACCACTGTACGAGCGCCACCCGGTGCCGGGATGCCAGATCTGCCGGTACCAGATCACGTAGAGCACGCCCAGCCGGTCGGCGTTGCGCACGTGCCAGGCGGCCAGGCTGTCCCCGTACGACTTGTCGCCGCCCGTCGCGTTCTTGTCCTCGAAGCCGTTGGTGGCGGCCGAGAAGTCGCAGGCCCGCCCCTTCGGGTGCTCGCCGCCGCCGCCGCTGCGCTTGCAGGAGACGTGCCGCTTGTAGCCGGCCGCCTGGGTCTGCTTGAGCGCGTTGAGGGTGCGCGGGGTGATGCATCCGGAGGTGGTCGGGTCCTTCACCGAGCAGGATTCCGACGGCCAGGACCCGTCGGAGTTACGCGGCGCCGGCTTCGCCGAGGTGGAGCTGCCGCCGCTGAAACCGTTGCTGCCGCCGGAGCTGACCTCGGCGAGCGCCTCCTCGGCTTCCTTCTTCTTCTTCGCCATCACTGCGAGTTGCTTCTGCTGCTCGCGGACCTCGGCGTCGATGGCGACCTTGGCCTGCTGCGCCTGCTGCCGGGCCGCGGTGAGGTCACGCAGCCGCTTGCTGTCGCGCTGGGCCATCAGGTCGAGGTCGCCCGCGCGTTCCAGGAACGCCTCCGGCGTGGCGGTGTTGAGCAGCATCGAGACCGCGCTCAGCCGACCCACCCGGTACGACTGGGCGGCCACCTCACCCACCTGGCTGGTGAGCCCGACCAGCCGACCCTCCAGCGTCGCCAGCTCGCCGGTCAGCGCCGTCTGGCGACGCTTGGAGTTGTCCAGTTTGGCCTTGGCCTCGATGTGCCCCTTGGCGGTCAGCTCCAACGCGTCCTGCAGCTTCTTGCTGCCGCCCTCGCCAGGCTCCGCGTACGCGGGCACGGCAGCACCGCCGAGCACCAACGCGACGGCGGCGAGCACGGCGAACAGAGCGCGGCGACCGAGCCGCGGGCTGAGCCTGGTCCTGGGCACGAAAGCGTCCTTCCGTCGACCGCCGGCCCCCGAATGAACACTGCACGGCGGCGCCGGTCGGCGGCCTGCTGGCGGAGACCGCCGGTCACGATACCGGACTGTGGGCCGGTGACCAGCCCCCTGACCCCCGGGCCGCCTCGATGTCGACGGAGCGTCCCGACGCGGTCGCGCAGCGCGCGGATCAGGTGCTGAGGAGAGCGTCGTGCACCTCGCCCCAGACCCTCTCGTTGGCCGCGACGAGCAGACCGTGGCCGTCGTCGGCGGGGTGGTAGTCGACGCCGTCGAACCGGCGGGCGACACCCCCGGCGGCACGGACCAGCAGAGTGCCCGGGGCGTGGTCCCACGGCAGGGTGCGCCAGAAGAGGACGAACTGCTGCTCGCCGGTGAGGATGTCCAGGTATTCCCTGCCGGCGCAGTGCTGGCCGGGCAGCAGCTCACCGAGCCGCTGACCGCCGGCGCGGACCCGGTCGCGGGTCTCCGGCGGCAGGAACCGGGTCATCGCCGCGCCCCGCAGCTCGCCGAGCGGCGGCACCGAGCCGGCGCTGTCCACCGGCCGGCCGTTGAGCAGGGTGCCCTCGTCCGCCGAGCCGACGGCGAGGGTGTCGGCGAGCGGGTCGAGGATCCAGCCGGCGGTCGGCCGCCCGTCGCTCAGCAGGGACACCATCAGGGCGAACGGCCGGCGACCGGCGGCGAAGTTGGCGGTGCCGTCGACCGGGTCGACAAGCCAGACGTCCCCGCCGTCGCGCAGGTGCCGCAGCAACCCCGGATCGTCGGCGACACCTTCCTCCCCGACCACCATCGAGCCCGGCCGCAGTCGCCGCAGCCCCGCCGCGAGCAGCTCCTCGGCCCGGCGGTCGGCGACGGTGACCACCTCACCGGGCGCCTTCTCCGACACGTCGTCGTCGTCGAGCTTGCGGAACAGTGGCAGCACGACCTGGTCGGCGGCCTCCCAGAGGAGGTCGCCAACGTCGTCCAGCAGGGTGTCAGCCACGCGGCGGCAGCTTGACCACGCTGACGAAGAACTCGTCGATCTGACGGACCACCGAGATGAAGCGTTCGAAGTCCACCGGCTTCGTCACGTAGGCGTTGGCGTGCAGCTGGTAGCTGCGCAGGATGTCCTCGTCGGCCTGTGAGGTGGTGAGCACCACCACCGGGATCCGGCGCAGTTCCGGGTCGTTCTTGATCTCTTCCAGCACCTCCCGGCCGTCGCGCCGGGGAAGGTTGAGGTCGAGCAGGATCAGGTCGGGCGCCACCGCGTCGGCGTACTGACCCTCCCGGCGCAGGTAGGCGAGCGCCTCGGCGCCGTCGGAGACGACGGTCAGCCGGTTACGCAGTTTGTGTTCCTCGAAAGCTTCCTGGGTCATCAGCACATCACCCGGGTCGTCCTCCACGAGCAGGACCTCGATCGGGCTCTTGCCATCCGCCGGCGCGGTCATCCCACCGTCTCCCTCATGTCACCCGTTCTACCGCTTTCCGGCGCCTCACCGGCCCGGTCCGGCTGGTCCGACTCGTCGGCCTGCTCCGTCAGCGCTGCCGGAGCCTCGGTCGAGGGCGTCGGATCGCCCACGGTCACGGCGTTCGCCTCCTGCTCGGAGTCGGCAGCGGCAGCCGCCGCGACGTCCCCGGGGAGCGCCGGCAGGGTGAACCGGATCGCCGTGCCCTCCGGCACGTCGGTGTCCACCCAGACGCGACCGCCGTGGTACTCGACGATCTTCTTGACGATCGCCAACCCGATGCCGGTGCCCGGGTACGCGTCCTTCGAGTGCAGCCGCTGGAAGATCACAAATATCTTGTCGGCGAACTCCGGCTCGATCCCGATGCCGTTGTCCTGACAGGTGATCTCCCACTCGGCGCCCACCAACCGGGCCGAGACGTGCACCTTCGACGGTACGTCCGGACGGCGGAACTTGATCGAGTTGCTGACCAGGTTGGCCAGCAGGTTGGTGAGCAGCGGTTCCTCACCCGAGATCACCGGCAGCTCGGTCCAGGTCAGCTCGGCGTCCGCGTACTGCCGGGCGGCCTCGGTCTGGCCGGCCACGTCGCCCATCACCTTGTTGAGGTCGACCTCGACGAAGCCGGTGGTGAGCCGCCCGATCCGGGAGAACGCGAGCAGGTCGTTGATCAGCCGCTGCATCCGTTGCGCGCCGTCCACCGCGAAGGCGATGTACTGGTCGGCCCGCTCGTCGAGCTGCCCGGCGTAACGGCGCTGGAGCAGCTGGCAAAAGCTGGCGACCTTACGCAGCGGCTCCTGCAGATCGTGCGAGGCGACGTACGCGAACTGCTCCAGGTCACGGTTGGACCGGGTCAACTCCTCGGCCTGCTTCTGGAGCTGACTGTTGACCCACTCGATCCGCTCGCGGGCGGCCCGGACCTCGGCCAGGTCGGCGGCGATCTTCTGCCGCATCGCGTCCACGTCCTCCCCGAGCCGGATGAACTCCGGGGGGCCGACGGTGGCGATGCGGTGCTGGTAGTCGCCCTCGGCGACCTCGCGGACCTGGGTGGCCAGGCCGGTCAGTGGCCGGACCACCATCCGATCCAGCGAGAGCAGCAGCACGGCACCGGCCACGACCACCACCAGGGCGGCGACGATCAGCAGGACAACCAGCACGTTGCTGCTGGTACGCACGTTGTTGGCGGTCTGCTCCCGGGCGGCCAGGACCTCCTCCTGGAGGTCGTTCACCGCCAAGCGCACCTCGTCGAACTGTTGCCGGGCCGCTTCGGTGACCAACGCCTGGCCGGCGCTGGTGCCGCTCTGCTCGGTGGTGATGATCACCGGCTGCGCAACCGACTGCCGCCACCGCGTGACACGCTCCTCGACGGTCCGCAGCTCCTGGCTGATCTGTGGATAGTCGTCGAGCAGCGTCCGCATCGAGGCGACGACGCTCTTCTCCTGCTCCAGCCCCTCCCGATAGGGGTTCAGGTCGTCCGGGTCGCCGCTGACCGCGTACCCCCGGATCGCCGTCTCCTGGTCGAGCAGCGCGTTGAGCAGCTCCTGCGACTGCACCCGCAACGGGCCGGTCTCGTTCAGGACGGCGTCGATCTGGGTGCGGTTGCGGGCGGCCATCGCCGCCTCCGCGGTGGCCAGGCCGATCAGCAACACGCCCACGACGGTGAGCAGGGTGATCACCCGGCGGCGCAGACTCCAGCCGCCGATAACCGGCTTCACCGGCCACCACCCCGGCTGACCAGCAGCATGGCCACGTCGTCGGCGAGCGCGCCACCGTTGAGCCGCTCGGCCCGGCCGACCAGCCAGGCCGGCAGTTCGGGCAGCGACACCGAACGGTTGGCCGGCTCGTCCAGCAACCCACTGAGGCCCGGCACGTCGAGCCGTTCGTTGCCGGCACCCACCCGCCCCTCGATCAGGCCGTCGGTGTACATCAGCAGGGACCAGTCATCGGTGTCGAACTCCAGGTCGTAGGCGATCGGCCGGCGAGGACGTACGCCCAGCAGCAGGCCGCCGGGCGCGGGCACCGGGACGACCCGGCCGCCGGAGAGCAGCAGCGGTGGCGGGTGCCCGGCCAGTCGGACGGTGGCCCGGTTGGCGGCCAGGTCCAGTCTGACGGTGGCCACCGTCGCGAAGATCTCCTGGAGGCGGCGCTCACTCATCAGCACCTGCTCCAGGGCTGGCAGCACCTCGTCGTCCGGCACTCGGGCGAGCACCAGGGCGCGCCAGGCCACCCGCAGCTCGACCCCGAGCGCGGCCTCGTCCACCCCGTGCCCGCAGACGTCGCCGACGATCAGGTCGAGGCGGTCCGGGTGGGTCTGCACCACGTCGAAGAAGTCCCCGCCGATCAACGCGGCGTGCCGGCCGGGCCGGTAGAAGGTGTGCACCGCCACCTGGTCGGTCGTCATCAGCGGTTGGGGCAGCAGGCCGCGTTCGAGTCGGGCCGACTCGGCCTGGCGCAGCTCGACCTCGCGCAACCGGCGGGCGTTCTCGTCGGCGCGCTTACGCTCCACGGCGTAGCGCAGCGCCCGGGTCAGCAGCACCCCGTCGACCTGGCCCTTGACCAGGTAGTCCTGTGCACCCTCGGCGACCGCCACGACGCCCAGGTGCTCGTCCGTGCGGCCGGTCAGCACGCAGACCGCGGCGCCGCTGGACATCTCCAGCACCTGGCGCAGCCCGTCCAGGCCCTGCGCATCGGGCAGGCCAAGGTCGAGCAGGACGCAGTCGACGTCGTTGATCCGCTGCCGCGCCTCCCGCAGGCTGGTGGCGACCAGCAGGTCGATCATCGAGTTCGTCTCGGCGAGCAGCTCACCGACCAGGAAGGCGTCGCCCTCGTCGTCCTCCACCAGCAGCACCCGCAACCGCTCACCCGGCGGCAGGTTGGCGTGCCGCGCCAGGCCGCCGTGCGGGTACGGCACAACTGGGGAACCGGCCAAGCCGGCCCCCCGGTGCGGCCGGGTCACCGCCGCGAGACGCGGGAGTTCGCTGGTGATGTCGGGCTCCTTTCGAGTGCCCTGCTGATCCTGTATTAGACAACGGTCGCACACAACACGATGCCGGCGGCGCGGGCGGGGATGGGCCGCATCACTGCCCGCCCGAGGACAAACCGGGCGGCTGGTGCACGCCTGACGGACCGGCCATCCCATCCGTGGCCGCTGACGGGCAGGATGATCCCACCCCAGGCCCCACCACCCCCCGAGGAGTTCCCGTGGGCGCACCCACCACCCCGGCCACGACGGGCAAACCGCCGCGTCCGATTCCGGGCGTACCCCCTGCCAACCGCGCGCTGACCCGACCGCGCCGGCGGCTCGTGGCCGCCGCGGCGGCGCTGGTCGCGCTGGCCGCGGTCGGCGCCGGCAGTCTGCTCGACCTGCGCACCCCGGCCCCGAAGCCGGCCGACGCGCCCGCTGGCGCGTTCAGCGCCGGCCGCGCGTACGAGGACGTCCAGGTGATCGCCGCCCGGCCGCACGTCGCCGGCAGCCCGGCCAACGAGCAGGTCCGCGCGCACCTGGAGCAGCAGTTGCGGGGGCTGGGCCTGGAGACCGAGGTGCAGGACACCGTGGCACCGGAGGCCGGTCAGCTCAGCGGGGCGGCGGGCGGGGCGACAGTGGCCCGGGTCCGCAACGTGGTGGCCCGGCTGCCCGGCACCAACTCGACGGGTCGGGTCTTCCTGGTCTCCCACTACGACTCGGTACAGACCGGGCCGGGCGGCAACGACGACGCGGCCGGCACGTCGACCATCCTGGAGGTGGCCCGCGCGCTGACCACCGGCCCCCGGCCGCGCAACGACATCGTCTTCGTGCTGACCGACGCCGAGGAGGCGTGCCTGTGCGGCGCGGCCGCGTTCGCCGCCAGCCACCCGCTGGCCGCCGACGGCGGCGTGGTGCTCAATCTTGAGGCGCGGGGCTCCACCGGACCGGTGATCATGTTCGAGACGTCCCGGAACAACGCGAAGTTGGTGGACATCTTCGGCCGGGCCGCCCCGCACCCGGTCGGCACCTCGTTCGCTGTGGAGATCTACCGCGCGCTGCCCAACGACACCGACTTCACCGCCTTCCTCGATCAGAAGTTCGTCGGGCTGAACTCGGCGTACATCGACGGGGGCGCGATCTACCACACGCCGTTGGACACCCCGGCCGCCATGGACCGGGGCAGCCTCCAGCAGCACGGGGACAACGCGTTGGGCCTGGCCCGGGCGTTCGGTGGCACCGACCTGACCGACCTGCGCTCCGGGCACGACGCCACCTACTTCCCCGTCCCCGGTGGGCTGGTCCGCTACCCGGGCTGGCTCACAGTGCCGCTGGCCCTGCTCGCGGTGGTCGCGGTGGCCGCCCTGGGCTGGCTGACCCGCCGGAGCGGCCGGGCCAGCACCGGCCGGCTGGCCGCCGGCTTCGCGCTGGGGCTGGTGCCGATCGTGGTCGCGCCGGTCGCCGCCCAACTGCTGTGGCTGGCGATCAGCACGATCCGACCCGGGTACGCGGAGCTGCTCGACCCGTACCGACCGATCTGGTACCGGCTGGCCGTCCTGGCGCTCGCCACCTCCATCCTGTTCACCTGGTACGCGCTGACCCGCCGCCGGATCGGCCCGGCCGCGCTCGCCGTCGGCGGGCTGGCCTGGCTGGCAGTGCTCGGGGTGCTGCTCGCCGTTGCGGTGCCGGGCGGGGCGTACCTCACCACTCTGCCGGCGCTGGCCGGTGCCCTCGGCGGGCTGGTCGCGCTGCGTACCCGGCAGAACGGACCGTGGCCGGTGGTGGCGGTGACGGCCGCCGCGGCCGTGGGTGTGGTCATCCTGCTGCCCACAGTGGTGCTGCTCTTCCCCGCACTGGGGATGGCCATGGGCGGGGTGGCCGCGCTGGTCGCGGTGCTGCTCGGCCTGACCGCCCTGCCGGTGGTGGACCTGCTGCACCCGCAGGCCGGCGGCCAGCGCGGCCTGCTCGCGCTGCGGGCCCGCCGGCTCGCGGCGCTGCCGGCCGGTGCCGCCGCAGTGGCGGCGGTGGTGCTCGCCGGGGTCGGGCTGGGCGTCGACCGGTTCGACGCCGCCCACCCCGCCCCGACCCACCTGATGTACGCCATGGACGCCGACACCGGCCAGGCCCGTTGGCTCAGCCACGAGAGCGACCCGCAGCCGTGGACGGACGGCTACGTGGACGGGGTGACCGACGTCGGCGACGAGTTCCCCGGGCTCGGCGGCGGGGAACTGCGAGTCGGCCCGGCACAGGCGGCGAACCTGCCGGCGCCGAAGCTGGAGGTGGTGGCGGACGCCACCTCCGGCGGTGAACGCACGCTGCGGCTGCGGCTCACCCCGCAGCGAGCGGCCCGGCTCGCCACCCTGCACGTCGACACGTCGACCGCCAGCGTGCTGCGCGCCGAGGTGGCGGGGCGGTCGGTGCCGGTGGAGCCCCGTGCCGGGAAGTGGGGCTTCGGGCTGGTGTTTCACGCCCCGCCGACGGAAGGCATCGAGGTCACGTTGACCCTGCGGCCCATCGGCGGGCAGGTGGCACTGCGGGTGATGGACGCCAGTGACGGGTTGAACGCACTGCCCGGCTTCCTCCCCCGACCGCCGGCCGTCGGCGTCGTCGGGTCGCACAGCTCGGAGATGCTGGCGGTCGCCCGCACCTATCCCATCTGAGCGAAACGGTGGTCCGGCGGAGGGTCCTTCCCGCCGGACCACCGTTGCACGTCTTCCGGTCAGCCCGCCGGCTCCGGTTGGCCGGCACCGACCCGGTGCCAGCGATTACCGTCGTGATCGGTGAAGGTGAGGTCCACCAGAACGGTGTCCGTCGTGCGTAGCCGGTGCTCCGCCGCGACGGTGACGAAGAGGTCGTGCGAGTCGCGGCCCGGTATCCGACGGACCTGTTTCGCCGCGGCCAAACCGATCGGTGGACCGTCCGGGTCGTCGGGCGGGACGAGCCGAGCCAGCACCACCACGTCCAGCACCGGGGCGTCGCTCTCGTTGGCCACGGCGACCCGCAGCACCGAGGTACCGCGAATCTCGGCCACCGCCGAGACCAACCGGGCCTGGGTGGCCCGGATCCGCAGATCGTCGCTGCGGCGGGCGCGAATTTCCCGTCGCAATCCGACATAGACGAAGAGCACGCTGACGATGGAGCCGACCGCCCCGAACCAATCCGGTACGGAACCCCAGTCGACGACGTCCTGGATTGGCGACCGGTTCATGGGTCCATCGTGGATGTAGCTGTCGAGCGCCCCGCACGGCGGATCGGCCGGAATCGACCGCGAATTGGGAATTCCGGCACCGATTCCGGTCAGCCGGGCGGCCTAAACGGAGAGTGTGCAACCCAGTACGGCGGTGGATACGCTTGCTGTCGACATGGTGCGGGTGGCAATCCCTCCGACTGTCCACCAGATGGACAGGATCTTTCCCCGCCGGCCCATTTCGAATTCGCCACCGAAGGGGGACCGCATTGACTGCGGACGTTCCACCCGAGGATGCCGGCGTGCCTCGGCCGGCGTACGACCGGCCAAGTCGCGTCTCCGTCGATCCACCACTCGGACGACTGGACAGCCCACTGCACGGGCGCGACGACCTGATCGACGAGATCGTGCGACCGGGGGACGTCGCCGAGGCCCGGTCCTCGGTGCACATCCTGTGCGGCATGGGCGGCTCCGGCAAGAGCCACGTCGCGCTGGAGATCGCCCGCCGCGCCCGGGCCGACGGCCGGACGGTCTGGTGGGTGCAGGCCGGGCGGCTCAACTCCGGAATGCGTGAGGTGGTCAGCCAACTCGGCGCGTCGGAGACCCAGGTCGACCAGGCGTGGGCCGGCATGATCAGCGCAACCGACCTGGTGTGGCGCTACCTCAACCAGGCCGCGCAGCCCTGGCTGTTGATCTTCGACAGCGCTGACGAGCCCGCCGGCCTGGGCCCCACCGACGGGGTGCTCGCCGACGGCACCGGCTGGCTACGCAGCCCGGAGGCCGACGACGGCACGGTCATCGTGACCAGCCGGGATGGCAACCGGGCCACCTGGGGCACCTGGTCAACGCTGCACCAGGTGCGCCCGCTCGACGCCGACGCCGGCGCGCAGGTGCTGATGGACCGGGCCGGCGCCCAGGCCGGTGGCCCGGCCGACGCCCGAGAGCTCGCCCGGGAGCTGGGCGGGTTGCCCCTCGCCCTACGCGCGGCCGGCAACTACCTGCGGTCGGTCAACGCCAGCCCGGTCTGGCGCGGCTCATCCACAATCACCACCTTCGCCGACTACCGGGTGGCCGTGCAGCGCCGGTTCCGCTCACCGCGCGACGCCGCCGACGTCGACCTCGACGAGTCCCTCGGCCTGGAGATCGTCCGCGAGGTCGACGACATCTCACTGGACCTGCTGGCCCGCCGCCAGCTCCAACAGAGCCGGCCACTGCTCAACGTGCTGGCCTGCCTGAGCATCTCCCCGGTGCCCTACGAGGTGGTCCTCAAGCCGGCCATCCTGGCCGAGTCGCCACTCTTCAAGGGGCTCACCGGCCGGCAGCGGGTGAAGGTGCTGGAGGGCATCGGCAACCTCGCCCTTGTCGACTTCGACGTCCAGGAGGAGGTCACCGACCCGGCGTTCGCGCACGTGCTGTCGCTGCACCCACTGGTGCACGCCATGTTCCGCGACCGCGACGAGGTCCGTGAGCAGATCGCCGAATACCACGGGCTGGTCATGAAGCTGCTGCTCGCCGCCACCGAGGGGCAGAACCCGGACGACTCGGCGGCCTGGACCAACTGGGACGTGCTGGTGCCGCACCTGGTCGAGGCAGTGCGGGAATACCTCGTGCCGCAGAAACACAAACACGACCCCGAGACGGTACGCCGCGCACTGGAGCTGACCCGACTCACCGCCCGATACCTCATCGCGATCGGTCTACCCGGCTCGGCCTTCGACATCCTGGAGCCGATCGTGCGCGGTTGCGCCGCGTACGACCACGACCTGGACCGGCCGCAGATCCTGGCGCTGCGTCACGAGTTGGGCCGCACCTGGCTGGAGCGCAACCAGCCGGAGATGGCCGACCGGGTGCTCCGCGAGGTGATCGCGGACCGGACCAGGGTGCTGGGCAGCGACGACGCCGACACCCTCGCCAGCCGGCACAAGCTCACCAAGGCGATCATGGCGCAGCGCCAGTGGCCGGAGGCCGAGTTGGAGCTGCGGCAGATCGTCGCCGCCGAGGACCAGGTCCGCGGCCCGGAACACTGGGACACCATGATCGTGCGGCACAGCCTGGCGCTGGCGGTGCTCGCCCAGCAACGGGCACCCGAGGCCGAGGAGATGCTGCACGCCATCCTGGAGGTCCGCTACCGGTTGTGGCCGCTCAACCAACCGGAGACCTGGCAGGCCCGGCACACCCTGGCCCGCTGCATGCAGGCACAGGACCGGCTCGCCGAGGCGGAAGCCGAACTGCTGGCCACCCTCGCCACCGTGGAACCCCGGCACGCCGACCGCAGCGAGGTGCTCGCCATCCGGTCCACCCTGGGCCTGGTGTTGCTGCTGGAGGAGCAGGTCGACGCGGCGATCGAGGTGTACGAACAGTTGCTGGCCGACCGCCGGCGACTCCTCGGAGACACCCACCTGGACACCCTCCAGGTGGAACACGCGCTGCGCCGGCTGCGTGACGGCGCCTGAACTGTCAGTGCGGCGCGACCGGGCCCAGATCACTCGGGTCGGTGTTGCCACCACAGATGATCACTGCCACCCGCTCCCCCGGCTGCGGCACGTACGCGCCACCGACCAGCGCGGCCAGCGCGGCCGCGCCACCCAACTCGGCCGCGACCCGCAACTCCGACCAGAGCAACCGGCGCGCCCGCACCAGGTCCTCGTCGCGGACCAGCACGGACACCACCTCGGTCCGGCGTGCGGTGTCGAAGGCGATCTCGCCGATCCGCCGGGCACCCAGCGAATCGGTGGCGATGCCACCCACCTCGATGTCGACCGGCCGGCCCGCCTTCAGGGCCGAGTGCAGGGTGGGGATCTGCTCGGGCTCGACCGCGACGACGCGCACCGACCCACCGAACCAACTGGCGATGCCGGACACCAACCCGCCGCCACCGACCGCCACCAGCACGGTGTCGATCCCGTCCACCTGCCGCTCCAGCTCCCGGCCGACGGTGCCCTGACCGGCCACCACCTCCGGCTGGTCGTACGCGTGCACGACAAGCGCGCCAGTCTCCCCGGCCCGCTGGGTGCTCGCCCCCAACGCCTCGGCGTAGTGCTGGCCCACCTGGCGCACCTGGGCGCCCAGCCCGGCCAACCGCTGCACCTTCACCGGTGAGGCGGTGACCGGAACGAAGACCTCCGCCGGCACGCCAAGCGATCGGGCCGCGTACGCCACGGCGAGGCCATGGTTGCCACCCGATGCGGCGATCACTCCGGCCGAGGGCAACGACCCCTGGAGCATCCGGTTGAACGCGCCACGCGGCTTGAACGAGCCGGTGTGCTGGTGCAGCTCCAACTTGAGGCTGAGCTGCCCGGGCACACCCAGATCGGCACCGTCGACAGCGATGACCGGGGTTTCCCGGACCCGCCCCTCGACAAGGGCCGCGGCCGCCTCGACGTCGCTTCTGTCCACCATGGGGAAACGCCCTTCACTACGACCAGAGGGCCAGTCGGCCATCGTCGGTGAGCCCGACGAAACATCCTATGGAGATCCGTCGGCCATCCGACGCGGGACGCACCGTGTGATAGTGCCGCGGATCAAACAGAAAGCCCTCCCCGAGCGTGGGTCGCAGCGTCAACGACTGCGTGTCGGCCACCACCGCCTCCTGGAAGCCGTACCCGCCGGGAATCCGCCGAGACTCGTCGTCCGGCTGCCAGCGCCGCCGCCACAGCACTGTCTCACCACCGGCCGGTGGCACCCGGACGTAGATGTTGAACGCCAACTGTGCCACCACCTCGCCGTCGAGCAGCCGGCCCGCGTACTCCCGGACCGCGTCGTCGTAGTGCACCTGGAGCCCAGCGTTGATCTCGCGGACGATGCCGACGTGCATCTCCCGACGCTGCCGCCGCCCGGGTGCGACGTCCGGCCAGGCGTCCCGGAACGCGGCCAGGCACAGGTCCCGGGGCGAATCCGACAGACCCAGCGTCGACCAGCTCTTCTCAGCCGCGCGGGCGGCGTCCCAGTAGTCCTCGCGGAGTTCACCGACGGACCGGTGGTCGTTGATGGCCGGGCCGAACTTGGCGACCACGGGAAAGACCCGGCTCTCGTCGTAGCGGTCCATCGGCGCGTTGGCGAGGGCAGCGGTGATCGCCTGACAACGGGCCGCGGACAGCATTCCCGGCACCCGGACGGCGGCCAGCCGGCCCGCAACGAGCCCCGCGACATCCACACGAGTGATCGACTCTGCTTCGACGGCAACGAACAAGGGGTCGGTTCTGCTCGAATTCTGCACGGCGGTCCTCCCGTAACGAAGATCCCTCACCGGACTTGTCGCGGCCCCCGATCCGCGCACCGTGCAATGTACAAACCGCAGGCAAGGCGGGGTATCCGCAGTTCCGGGCAGGGCGGCGCGGCTACCGCTACCATCGGCGCAACCGGGATAAGTGACCCCGAGCCGTACGGCGGAAGCTTTCCACCGATCGGGGAATGGTGACGATTCTCGGCGTGACGCATGATGCGACTAGTTCGAACACTGACGAGGAGTTCGAGATGGCAGGCGCCGGCCCGACGGATCTTGATATGCACGCCGACCGCCTGGAAATGGCGCGTCGAATAGCCCGGGAAATGATCGAGTCCGACCATCAGGCTCTGGAGCTCGCCGTCCGGCAGCGCCCACAGTGCTGGTCCCGCCGCCCGACCGCCCGCGCCGACGCCCTCGCGGGCTGACGCTTCCTCGCGCAACAGCGGATACTCCGGCGATGACACTGTCACCGCCACGCATCGACGCACGCTCCTCGTTCTTGGTGCTCGCCGGCTGGTACGTGGCCGTCGTCGTGGCATTCGCCCTCCTCCTCGGCACGCTCTCCGGGTCGGTCCCGGCGGACTGCCGCGAGATGTGCGACTCGGAACGGTCGAGGGCGCTCTTCTTCGGGCTCTACGTGGCCCTGCCGGCGATGTTCCTCGCGCTGCTGGTCAGCGTGGCGGCGCTGGCGGTCCTCATCTCCCGACACCCGGGTTCGTCACTCCAGTAACGCCCCACCAGCGTCGATCTTGCAGTTTCGGTCGCCGAATTGCACCGAATGCGCACTTATGTCGCGACAGAAAACGCAAGATCGCGGAGGAGGGGCAGCCCACCCTCGTGCTCCGTGCGTTGTCGTCGCTGGGGCCGCTCGGCTCTGCCTAGAGGCCAAGCGGGACAGGCTGGGTTGGTGCTCCGTCAGCGATCAACGCGGCCAACGGTGTGGAGAGATCGCGGGGAGAGAACAACTCCGGGCCACGGTGCCCCCTGATCTCCGACAGCGACCACCAACGCCAGCCGATGACGTGCTCGGCGGCGAGTTCCTCATCGCTCATCGAACCCCGCGGCGTGAACGATGCGGTCCGAACCAGGAAGTAATCGTTCACGACGCCGTCGTGGCCGGGCGCGAACCCGGAGGCGACTATTTCCTGGCGCCAGACCTGCGGCGGGTCGGCATCGAGAGCAAGGCCAACCTCTTCGCACAGCTCTCGCCGCAGGGCGGCCAGTGGCGTCTCACCGTCTTCGACGCCACCCCCGGGAGTGATCCAAACGGCGATCGTGCCAGCCGGATCGGGAATGGCGAGTCGGAGCAGCAGAACGCGGTCGTCCTCATCGACGACGACCCCACGCGCCGATCGCCGCAGATTCACCGTCGACATCAGAACACCCTACGGGCCAACGATCACCATCGACGCCCAGCTGGCATCGGCGTCCACGAGGGGCACCGCCAGGTGTTCGCTGTAGGTACCGTGCGGAAATGACAAGGAGCGAGCGGATCGCGGACCAGCTGGACCGGCACTGGCACAAGAACCTGCGGCCGCGGCTGCACGGTCTTGCCGATGAGGAGTACTTCTGGGAGCCGGTGCATGGCTGCTGGAGCATCCGGCCACGTGGCACGTCGGCTGCACCGATGTCGGCAGGTTCGGGGGAATGGACGATGGACTTCGCGTCCCCTGACCCGGTGCCGGCGCCGGTGACCACGATTGCCTGGCGGCTGGCGCACATCATCGTCTCTTGCCTGGGCTACCGGGTCGGATGGCACTTCGGCGGCCAGGACGTCGACTCCGAGACGTTCGCCTACGCGGGGACCGCTGACGAGGCGCTGAAACAGCTCGATGAGATGTACGGGAGGTGGAACGCGGGAGTCCGCGAACTCTCGGACGCCGACCTGGAGAACCCGCCCACTGTGGGTCCCGAGCGGTTTCCCATGGAAGGCATCGTCCTGCACATCAACAGGGAACTGATCCATCACGGCGCCGAGATTTCCCTGCTGCGCGACCTCTACCGCTGGCAGGACGGAGCCGTACCGCGATCAATGGATCGGCAAGCGGCACCGAGCCTAGCGTTCCCGGAGTGAGCCTGAGGGACGAGCGTGACATGGTCCGACGCGGGTACGACGCGCTCTCCTACCACTATCGATCGGACGACGCTGACGACGGTCAGTACGCTCCCTGGCTCGCCGGCCTACACCAGCGCCTACCTGCCTCAGCAGCAATCCTCGACCTCGGATGCGGCTGTGGGGTGCCGGTCGCCCGCTTCCTCGCCGACGCTGGACACCGCGTCACAGGCATGGCTGCGGCAGGCGGGGCTGACGATCACCGCCGAGGATTTCGTCCCGGAAGGCAGCAGCGGGCACGCCCTCTTCTGGGCCCAGCACCCACAGGGCTGACCTGGTCGGAGCCGTGTGCGAGACTTCGGCGGTGACCGACCTCGGCATCCGCGCAGCCACCTCGGCCGATTCCGAGTTCCTGGTTGACATGCTCGTGGAGGCCATGAACTGGCTGCCTGAGCGCAACTGGTCTCGCGAGCAGATACTGGCGAATCCCGCGCTGGCTCACTATGTCACCGGGTGGATGCAGCCAAACGACTTTGGCCTGGTTGCGGTGGACCCGGCTGATCGGCCAGTCGGCGCGGCCTGGTTCCGATACCTGACCGCCGCTGATCCGGGCTACGGGTACGTCAGTGACGACGTGCCAGAGCTGACTATCGGCGTGGTGGAAACCTGGAGGGGTCGGGGTGTGGGCCGGGCGCTTTTGCGCGCTGTTCTGGACGCCGCACGAGAACGTGGCATCCGCACCGTGTCGCTGAGCGTGGAGCGGGCGAACTTCGCTGCGGGGCTGTACGCCGCCGAAGGGTTCCGCACGGTTGAGTCGTTCGAGGACGCGGACACGATGGTCGCTGAGATCGGGGCCTGAGGTCAGAGGCTGTGCCGTCGCTACTTCCAGCGAAAGTGGACGAAGAGGCGGCCGAAGTTCTTCGAGTCCTTCTCCACGCGGTGGTAGAGCTGCTTGACGTCCTTCTGGTCGAGGAACCGCAGCACCCGCTTCTTGAGCTGGCCGGACCCCTTACCGGGGATGATCTCGACGAGGGTGGCCTTCTTCGCCACCGCCTCGTCCATGATCCCGCGCAACGCGCGGTCGATGTCCTGGCCCTTGTTGAAGATCTCGTGCAGGTCCAGCTTGAGCTTCATGCCGCAGCCCCCGGCCGGTCAGGTCCCATGTCCGCCATCCTAGGCACGTCCGGCAGGTCACCCGCGAGGCGACGGAAGGGGCGGCCCCGAAGGACCGCCCCTGCCACGTCACGCCGCACGCTCAGCGCCGGCCGCCCAGTCGGGTCTCCACCCGCTCCAGCGCGGCCCGGTAGTCGTCGTTGGCCGCGTACATCGCGGCGGCGATCCGCAGGTGCCGCAGCGCGTCGTTGTGTCGGTTCAGCCGTTCCAGCGTCCGGCCGAGCACGTGGTGCGCGTAGTGGTCGCTCGGGTCCCGCTCGATCAACTCGCGCAGGTGCTCCTCGGCCCGGTTGAGCTGGGCCGACTGGAAGTACGCCCGGGCCAGCAACTGCCGAACGGCCGCGTTGCCGGGTTCGGCGTCGATGATCGGCTCCAGCAGTCGGGCCGCTCCGCTGGGGTCACCGGTCTCGAAGAACATGGTCGCCCGCCGGTAGTCCGCCAGAAGATCCATCTGCCACCTCCTCGGGTCGCACCGTCACCTGTTCCGACGCTGGCACAACACCGGACGTTTGGCGACTGTTCCCGCGGTCGAGATCGGGTCACTTCCGGGCAGAGAGGGGGTCAGGTGCGGGCGCCCCGGCGTCCGGCGGCGAGTTCCCACGCGCGGACACCGCCGACGATTCCGGCGGTGTTCGGCACCACCACGACGTCGTCGCCCATCCGGGCCAACTGCTCGGGCCGGATCAGCCGGGAGTTGCCCCCGCCCAGGTAGAGCCGGTCCCAGCGGAACACCGGGCGGAGCCCGTCCACCACCTGCCGGATCCGACGGGACCAGAAGGCGTCGCCGAGCCGCCGCCGTTCCGGTTCGCCGACGTACGTGTCGTAGGTGGTGCCCCAGCGCACCGGCGCGTGCGACAGCTCCAGGTGCGGTGCGAGCACCCCACCGTCGAAGAGCGCGCTGCCCAGGCCCGTCCCCAGGGTGAGAACCAGCTCACAGCCGGTGCCGGCGACCACTCCGGCGCCGTGCACCTCGGCGTCGTTGAGCACCAACGCCGGCACCCCGAACGCGTCGGCCAACGCGCCGCGCGCGTCCCAGCCGGACCACTCAGCTTGCAGGTCCGGATCGACCCGGCTGCGCGGGCCGCTGCGGGTGACGTAGTGCGGCGTGCTCACGACCACTCCGTGCCGGATCATCCCGGGTACGCCGACAGTGAGCCGGTCCGCCGTTGGCAGGCGCCCGCCCAGATCCACCAGGGTCCGGACAAACAACGCGGGCGGCAACGGGTACGGGGTCGGCACCCGCAACGGCCGGGCCCGCATCGTTCCCGCCTCGTCGAGCACGGACGCCTTGATGCCCCCGCCGCCACAGTCGATCGCCAGTGTGGTCACCACGTCGTTGAGTCTGCCCGCTGCCGGCCGGTCGTATGCGTGGGGCCGGATAGGCTGCCGTCCTGATGAGCGCCACGATGATCGTCAAGGACCTGGCCGCCGGGCACGGCGACCGCCCGCTCTTCGCCGGATTGGACCTGGTGGTCGCCCCCGGCGACGTGGTCGGGCTGGTCGGGCCGAACGGGGCCGGCAAGTCGACGCTGCTGCGTACCCTCGCCGGGTTGTTGCCGGTCGAGGCCGGCAGCGTGCGGCTCAGCCCGCCCACCGCGAGCGTGGGACACCTGCCGCAGGAGCCGGAACGGCGACCGGGCGAGACGGTACGGGACTTCCTGGCCCGCAGGACCGGGGTGACCGCCGCGCAGGCGGCGTTGGACGCGGCGACCGAGGCGCTGACCGCCGGGGCGGTCGGTGCCGACGACGCGTACGGCGACGCTCTGGAGCGCTGGCTCGCCCTGGGCGGCGCGGACCTGGACGAACGCGCCGAGCAGGTGAGCGCCGACCTGGGGCTCGCGGTCGACCTGGATCACCCGACGACCGGGCTCTCCGGCGGCCAGGCGGCCCGGGCCGGGCTCGCGTCTCTGCTGCTCAGCCGGTACGACGTGTTCCTGCTCGACGAGCCGACCAACGACCTGGACCTGGCCGGGTTGGAGCGGCTGGAGGAGTTCGTCACCGGGTTGCGGGCCGGCACGGTGCTGGTCAGCCACGACCGGGAGTTCCTCACCCGCACGGTGACCCGGGTGCTGGAGCTGGACCTGGCGCAGCAGCAGGTGAACCACTACGGCGGCGGCTACGCGGCCTACCTGGAGGAGCGGGAGGTGGCCCGCCGGCACGCCCGCGCGGACTTCGAGGAGTACGCCGACACCAAGGCTGGGCTGGAGGCACGGGCCCGCACCCAGCGTGGATGGATGGAGAAGGGCGTGAAGAACGCCCGCCGCAAGGCCACCGACAACGACAAGATCGGCCGCAAGTTCCGCGCCGAGGCGAGCGAGAAGCAGGCCGCCAAGGCCAAGCAGACCGATCGGCTGATCGAACGGCTCGACGTGGTCGAGGAGCCCCGCAAGGAGTGGGAGCTGCGGATGGAGATCGCCGCCGCACCTCGCGCCGGCGCCGTCGTGGCCACGCTTCGCGGAGCTGTGGTACGCCGGGGAGGCTTCACCCTCGGTCCGATCGATCTCCAGATCGACTGGGCGGACCGGGTCGCAGTGACCGGGGCGAACGGTTCGGGCAAGTCCACCCTGTTGGCCGCGCTGCTGGGCCGGCTGCCGTTGGACGCCGGCACCGCCTCGCTCGGGCCCGGCGTGGTGGTCGGCGAGGTGGACCAGGCCCGCGGGCTGTTCCTCGGCGACGTACCGCTGATCGACGCGTTCGAGGCGGCCGTACCCCAGCTGTCGCCGGCGGACGCACGGACGCTGCTGGCGAAGTTCGGCCTGCGGGCGGCGCACGTGCCCCGGCCGGCGGCCACCCTCTCCCCCGGTGAGCGGACCCGGGCGGCGCTGGCCCTGTTGCAGGGCCGTGGGGTCAACCTGCTGGTGCTGGACGAGCCCACCAACCACCTGGACCTGCCCGCCATCGAGCAGCTCGAATCGGCGCTGGCCAGCTACCCCGGAACGCTGCTGTTGGTCACCCACGACCGGCGGATGCTGGCCGCCATCGAGACCAACCGGCGACTGCGGGTCGACGCCGGGCGGATCGCCGAGGATTGATCCGTGCCCGTGGGCGGGCGCGGGGTGAGAATGACGCCATGCTCAAGTGGGAGTACGCCCTGCTGGTCCGCCGCCGCCAGGCGGCGACCAACGACCTCGGCTGGGAGGTCGTCTTCGTCTGGTACGGCCCGGACGGCTCGATGGTCGACGTGACGCCGTACGGCGACACCTCGCTGGCCCACCTGAACCGGGCCGGCGACCAGGGTTGGGAGTTGGTCGCGATGAGCGAGGACCCGTCCCTACCCGGCAACCACGAACTGCACCGCTACCACCTCAAGCGGCCGAAGCCCGCCGACCCGCCACCGCGCCAGCGGATGCGCGGGGGCCGCCGCACCCTCTCCGGCTGACCCGACCGCGCCGGCCGCCGCACCCTCTCCGGCTGGACCCGACCGCGCCGGGCCGACTGCGGTGGCATGAGCCGAGTTGGTCGTGCGCGGCTCGGCCCGTGCGGAGCCGATGTCTGCGTTGAGCCTGATGCCGCAGAGTCATCGTGATGCCTGTGTGGCATCACGATGACTGCGGTCCTGCCCCGCAGCCTGCGACACGTCCATCGGCCGGCCGCACCCCGCGTCGGCGACGAGGTGGACGAGCGGGGCATAACGGGCGCGATTGCGGGTAACGCGCGGCGGGAGGTGGCCCGAATGGTCGCTTTGGCACAGACTCCGCCCTCGGCCGACCGGCTGCGGGCAATCGACGAATTCCTCGCCCGGGCATGGGCGGACCAGGTCCGCCACGATGATCGGTTGCGGGACCTGGCGGTCGAGGTGCGGTTCGACCGGGGGGTGGCCCACCTGAGCGGTGACGTCGCCGAGCCCGCCCAGCTGCGGCTGGTACGGAGCCTGGTGGGGCAGCTCGCCGGCGTCTACGGCGTCTGGTGCCGGGTCGGCATCGGCGAGCGGGCGCCGGTGGTCGTGGACCTCGGTTGTGGGCCGACCAAGCAGTGGTCGAGCAACCTGGGGCTGGACATCTACCCGGCGCCCGGCGTGAACGCCGTCGCGGACCTGTCCGGATCACTGCCGCTCGCCGACAACTCGGTGGACGTCCTCTTCGCGGTGCACATCCTGGAGCACCTGATCGACTTCCTGCCGCTGGTCGACGAGTGTCACCGCGTGCTCCGCCCCGGTGGCGTGCTGCACGTGATGAGCCCGTGGTGGGGGCACGTGAACGCGGTGGCCGACCCGACCCACGTCCGGCTGATGGACGTGCAGACGTTCAAGGGGATCTGTCAGCTCCGGCCACCTGGCGCGCCGCGGTGGTACCCGCTGCACGCCGGCTGCGACGGCGCCTCGATCTTCGCCGACCTGACCCCCCTCCCCCCAGACGCCGACCCGGCACCCCAGTCCCACCTGGCCCGCTTCTTCGACTAGGCGGGTCAGCTGTCGGCGGTCGGCTCACGGGGGGCCGGGGCGACCGCCGGTTCGTGTCGGGCCAGCCGGTTGCGGCGGTAGCCGTAGCCGAAGTAGATCACCGCGCCGAGCAGCATCCAGGCCAGGAACCGCAGCCAGGTCTCCACCGACAGGTTGAGCATCAGGTAGAAGCAGGCCAGCGCCGAGACGATCGGCAGCACCGGTGAGAACGGCACCCGGAACGGCCGCTCCAGGTCCGGGCGCTTGCGGCGCAGGATCGGCACCGCCACCGACACCAGGACGAACGCGCAGAGCGCGCCGATGCTGACCAGGTCGGCCAGCGCGGACAGCGGCAGGAAGCCGGCCAGCAGCGCGACCGCCACCGTCATGATCGCCGAGATCCGGTACGGGGTGCCCCAGCGCGGATGCACCTTCGCGATCGAGGGCGGGATCAACCCGTCCCGGGCGATGGCGAAGCCGATTCGGCCCATCGCCACCAGGTCGACCAGGATGACGCTGGTCAGGCCCGCGACCGCGGCGATGGAGACCAGCACGGCCGCCCAGCCCGCGCCGACCGACTCGAAGGCAGAGGCGATCGGGGCGCCCCGATCGATCTCGGTGTACGGCACCATCCCGACCACCACCAGCGAGACGCCGACGTAGAGCACTGTGGAGATCAGCAGGGTGCCGAGCAGCCCCAGGGTGAGGTCCCGCTTGGGCTTTTTCGTCTCCTCGCCCAGGTTGGCCACGGCCTCGAAGCCGGTGTACGCGAAGAAGACCACGGCGGCGGCGCTGAGCACCCCGACGAAGCCGAAGACTGACGGCTCCAGCCCGAAGAGCGCCTGCGTGACAGGTTGCTTGATGCCGTCGTCGCCGCTCCCGGCGGGCTCGGCCGGCGGGACGAACGGGGTGAGGTTCGCGGCCTTGACGAAGAACAGCCCAGCGACCACCACGAAGACGCAGATGGCGACCTTGACCAGCACCAGCAGGTTGGTGATGCGCGCGGATTCCCGGATGCCGACGATCGCCACGATGCCGAGGATCAGCACGATGGCGATGGCGCCCACGTTGACAGTGCTGCCCTCCACCCGGTCACCCCTCCCACCGCGCGACCACCTTCGTGGCGGCCGGTGACCGCCGTTGCTACCCAGCGGCGCGATTGGTCAACCACGAACTCTTGCGGCAACGGCCAGACTGTGAAAATTTCCTACCAGTAACGCGGACATCAGTGGCGAATCTTGCCGCGCGCCGCGCGAAACATCCGGGAGCCCCAACGAAGGGACACACCGCATGAAAGCCGCACGACTCGGAGTCGCCGGGCTGGTCGCAGCCCTGCTCGGCACGTTCGTCACCGCCACCCCCGCGAGCGCCGCACCCAGCGCGGCCGACATCACCACCGCCACCTGCGCCACCGACCCGGCCATCCCGAAACGGCAGTTCCGGGCCATGTGGATCTCCTCGGTGGTCAACATCGACTGGCCCAGCAAGGCGTCCCAGACCAGTCCGAACCGGATCGCGGCCCAGCAGGCCGAGTACCGCCAACTGCTCGACCTGGCCGGGCGACTGCATCACAACGCCGTCGTGGTGCAGGTCCGGCCCACCGCCGACGCGCTCTGGCCCTCGCCGTACGAGCCCTGGTCGGAATACCTGACCGGAGTACGCGGCCAGGACCCGGGCTGGGACCCGCTGGCCTTTCTGGTCGACGAGTCGCACAAGCGGAACCTGGAGTTCCACGCCTGGTTCAACCCGTACCGCGTGTCCATGCCGGCCCCCGGCGGCGCCGGCACGGACCTCGCCCAGCTCGCCCCCGGCCACCCCGCCCAGCAGCACCCCGACTGGACCTTCGCCTACCCACCTGCCGGTGTGGCCGGCAGCCGGCTCTACTACAACCCCGGGATCCCCGAGGTCCGCGAGTTCGTCCAGACCGCAATGATGGACGCGGTCCGGCGGTACGACATCGACGGCGTCCACTTCGACGACTACTTCTACCCCTACCCCAGCGGGACCTACCAGGTGCCGGACGACGGGACCTTCGCGGCCCACAACCGGGGCTTCACCGACCGGGCCGACTGGCGGCGGGACAACATCAATCTGCTGATCCAGGAGATGAACGGCAAGATCAAGGCGGCGAAGCCGTGGGTGAAGTTCGGCGTCAGCCCATTCGGCATCTGGCGGAACAAGGCCGCCGACCCGCTCGGCTCCGACACCACCGGCAGCCAGTCCTACGACATCATCTCCGCCGACACCCACAAGTGGATCAAGCAGGAGTGGATCGACTACGTGGTGCCGCAGCTCTACTGGTACATCGGCCAGTACCCGGCGGCCGACTACGCGCGCCTCGTACCGTGGTGGGCCGAGACGGTGCGCGGCACCCGCGTGCAGCTCTACATCGGCCAGGCCGACTACAAGAGCGGCGACCCGGCGTACGGGTCGTACTGGCAGAACCCCAGTGAGCTGTCCGACCACCTGACGCTCAACCGGTCGTACCCGGAGGTGCAGGGCAACGTGCACTTCTCCGCGGTGCAGGTGCGGGCCAACCGCCTCGGCGCCACCGACATCTACGCGGCCGAGCACTACTCCCGCCCGGCGCTGGTGCCGGCCACGCCTCACCTGCCGGCCCGGCCGCTGCTCTTCCCGGTGGTCAGCAAGGCGACCCGGCAGACCGACGGGGTCCGGCTCACCTGGCGGCAGCCCGCCGACGGCGTCGGCCCGCTCGGCACCGCCACCTCGTACGCGATCTACCGGTTCGACGGCACCACGCTGCCCGGCCGGTGTGAAACGGCCGACGCCGCGCACCTGATCGGCACCGTCCGGGCCACGCCCGGCGGCGCACAGTCCTGGGTGGACACCTCGGCCGAGCCCGGTCGGCGCTACACCTACCAGCTGACAGCGCTGGACCGGTCGGCCAACGAGAGCCCTGCGAGCCCGCCGGCGTTCGTACTGCGCTGACCCGTTCTTCTGGATGCCCCGGACGCCTCGCGCGTCCGGGGCATTGGTCTGTTTCGACGCATGTCACCAATAGTTGGCGATGCGCATACCGCCCAGTTGATCAGCTGATCGACACTCATCGACATCCGGTAACCCGCCGGTAACATCCGTTCCACCCGCCCACCCCCGCGGAGGTAAACCGTGCCCCGACGTCTCGCCACCCTGCTCGCCTCGGGCGCGTTAGCGCTGCTCGCCACCCTCACCATCGCCTCCCCCGCCGCCGCCGTCACCCCCGCCCAACGGCTCTCCGTGCTGTCCAGTTGGACCCAGACCAGCGCATCCAGCTACAACTCGTGGAACAGCGCCCGGGTCAACCGGGCACCCTGGGCCGAGTACAACTTCAACTGGTCCACCGACTACTGCTCGTCCAGCCCGGACAACCCGCTCGGGTTCACCTTCAACCTGGGCTGCTACCGGCACGACTTCGGCTACCGCAACTACAAGGCCGTCGGCCAGTTCCCCGCCAACAAGTCCCGCGTCGACAGCGCCTTCTACGCGGACCTGAAGCGCGTCTGCGCCACGTACAACTCGGTCGTCCGGCCAGCTTGCTACAGCCTGGCCTGGACCTACTACCAGGCGGTCAACATCTTCGGTTCGGTAGCGGCCGTCCAGCAGGCCGACATCGACCGCGCCGCCCAAA
>NZ_JAGPXW010000046.1:0-42713 GCF_018070365.1 Micromonospora sp. D93
GCTACGGGCGATGGCTCGGCGCAGCTGGGTGGCGTCCACGGAAGGTTCATACCACCTCTGCGGGGACACCGGGAGAGAGAAGTCACGGATGGTCCGCCGCCCGTCGCTGTAGGTAGGTGGCCCTGCCAGGGACCACCGGTGGATCGGGTCGGTCAGTACGCCCCGCGCCGGGCCAGCACCACGCTGGCCGTCTTCCAGAGGATGGCGAGGTCGTACACCAGCGACCAGTTGTCCACGTAGTGCAGGTCCAGTCGGACCGCGTCGTCCCAGGTGAGGTCGGAGCGGCCGGAGATCTGCCACAGGCCGGTGATGCCCGGCCGCACCAGCAGCCGCCGACGGACGTCACCGCGGTAGTCGTCGTCCTCAGTGGGCAGCGGACGCGGGCCGACCAGCGACATCTGCCCGCGCAGTACGTTGATCAGCTGGGGCAGTTCGTCAAGTGAGAGCGCCCGCAGGTGCCGGCCGATCGGGGTGACCCGAGGGTCGTCCTTCATCTTGAAGAGCAGGCCGTCGCTCTCGTTCCGGTGCTGCAGGGCTGCCAGCCGCTGCTCGGCGTCGGTGTACATCGTCCGGAACTTCCAGACCTTGAACGCACGACCCTCGTGGCCGATCCGGGTCTGCCGGAACATCACCGGCCCGGGGTCGTTGAACTTGATGGCCAGGGCGATGGCGAGCAGCACCGGGCTCAGCAGCACCAACCCGACCAGCGCGGTCGCCCGGTCCAGGACGCTCTTGGCCAACAGCGAGAGACCGGAGATGGTCGGCTCGTCCACATTGAGCAGGGGAAGGCCCTCGATGGGCCGGACGTGGATGCGGGGGCCGGTGACGTCGGTGACCTGGGGGACCACCACCAGGTTCAGGCCGGTGCCCTCCAACTGCCAGGCGAGCTTGCGAAGCTCGTACGACTCCAGGCTGGCCGGGCCGCAGACCGCGATGGTGTCCGCGCCGAGTTGCTGGACCAGCGGCACCAGATCCCAGCCCACGTACACCGGCACCGGGGCGTTCACCCGCTCGCCCGGGCGGGGGTGGTGTGGCAGGTGGATGGCGACCGGGTGCAGCCCGGCCCCGTAGTTACGGGTCACCACCTCGTGCACCGCGAGCGCATCGGCGAGACGGCCGACCAGCAGCACCTTCTGCGATGCCTGGCCGGTACGCCGGATCCGCCGCAGCACCACACGGGCGGCGAACCGCACCACGAGCGTGTAGAGCAGCAGGCAGATGATGATGGCTGCGACCGTCGCCCGGGACAGGTCCTTCTTGAAGCCGAGCGCCAGGAACGAGACCGCGGCGGCCATCGCGAGGCTGGCCCGGGCGACCCGCTTGAGTTCTTCGGTGCCCAACCCGAGCGCACGCTGGTCGTACGCTCCGGCGGCAACGAGCATGATCAGCCAGCCCACCGGGACGCCGACAAAGGCCGCGAGGCTGAAGGAGCTGACGTTCCCGAGCACACGCTGGTCCCAGAAACCGGCGTCGGCGTCGGCCAGCAGGCTGACGACGGTGCGGCTGGCGGCCAGGGCCGCGACTATGTCGAGCAGGACCAGCCAGGCCACGTAGTGGCGCCGCCAGTTGGCCCGAGGTGCGACCGGACGTGCGAACACCGACCGGGCCATGCCGTTGGAGGGGGGCGTGATCACCCCCAGGTCGGGGTCGAAACTCGGCCGCTGCTGTGACGTGACAACCGCGAGGAACTCGGTATGTGCGGACACGACCTTCCTTTCCCATGTCGCCCCCGTCGGGAGATCGCGACGTGCACCCTATGCGTCGGAAAGGCGTCCTGCCTAGTGGCGGTTCGGGTGCTCCTGCTATGGCCTGGTCAGCCGCTCCGCTGCGACTCGCCGACGGTGGATCACCGACCGGCGGCGGTGACCGCCCATTTGCCGATCTCACTCACCGCACGCACCGTCACGATGCACAGCGCGAGGCCCGGAACACGTGGGCGGACGTACCTCTTGATCATCTTGCGCCAGGCGATGAGGCCGGCGATGCGTCGCCGGCTGATGCTGCCACTGTGCCGGTGGAATCGAACGATCGGGTCGTCGAGTCGTTGCAGGTGCACCCCGTTGCTGAGGGCGCGCAGCACCAGCTCGACATCCACCTTGATCGACATCTGCTCGTCGTACCCGCCGAGTTCAAGCAGCAACAGGCGGTCGATGGTCATGCCGGAGTGCTTGAAGGGCAGCCGGGGTCGAGTCAGCACCGACCAGAGCATTCGACGGGCATCGGGGAACGAGGGGAGCCTGATCACCTTCGCCGAATCGCCGACGATCTCCTCGTAGTTGGTGTAGACCCAACGTGCACCCGTCTGAGCGAGGAACTCGTGCAGCCTGGCCAGGCCGTCGGGCGCCAGTTCGTCGTCCGAGTCGAGCACGGTGACCACTCTGCCGCGGGCGACGCGCAGGGCGGCGTTACGCGCCGCGCTGATCCCCGTCGGGTCCTGGCGGACGACACGGATCCGACGGTCGGAGAGCAGGCCCGCGGCGGCCAGCCCGTCCCGTACGGCAACCGCCGAGCCATCATCGACAACGATGAGCTCGAAGTCGCTGAAAGTGCCGGCGAACACACTCCGGATGGACTTGACCAGGAGCTCGGGCCGGTCCCGGACGGCGATGCACACCGAGAATGCGGGGGTCACCTGCTCCACCGCACGCATCGTCGGGAGCGTCGCGGCGTCGACAGCCGGCATCGCCGGCACCGTCGGCCCGTCGATCATCGGCGGCTTGGTGTCCTGTTCGGACGAGAGGGTGTTGCCAGCGGAGTCATGCCGCAAGGAGGGGGGCGAGTATGCGGGGTGGTTCGTCACGGACGGAAGCCGCCGCGTAGCCCGCCAGAACTGCCCAGGCCCTCCAAGAGACCGTCTCCGTCGGTCCACGTGACACGACGATTCAACACGCCCACCTTCGCCACCCCCATGAAAAGCCACCATTCGCAGCGATTTTCAGCGACGCGTTCGCAGGACCGTTCCCTCGATCGACGACAATGAAGATCCATCGCGCAACAAGACGGAGTATAGCGATCGCCGCACCGGGGCACCATCACCTGGCGGCGCCCTCGATGTCGATCGAAAACGCTGACTCAGCAAGCGGATTCGCTGGCCAACACCAGGATTGACACAGGGTGAACACTTCGTCGAAGCCGGCAAGCCGAGTAGCACCCTCCGGTGAATCGGCTCAACCGAACATCTACTCTTTCCCCCGGTACGGATTGTTTGTTGTGGGTGAGTGACCAATGAGGGCAATCACCAACGGGGAAACTTAGCGTTCTATATTCCGATGTGTCCGATCCGCGAAATTGGTGACCAATGGTCACCGGTCGCGCCGACGGATGAGCAGCACGGCGAGGATCACGAGGGCGACGAGCAACACGCCAGCGCATCCGACCAACACGAGTACGAGGGTGCTGGACTGCTGCCGCGACGCGTCCTCCAACCGCTGCCGCTCGGTGGCGTTCTGCCGGTATGCCTGCGCGAGCAGGTTGTCGGGCGTCGCGGCTGCCGCCTTCTGGAGCTGGGTGATGGCACTGGACGAGTCACCGCGGAAGTACGCGTCCAGCCCGCTGCGGTAAACCCTGTCGGTGTCGCCGAGCGTGTACGCGACACCGGCCTCGCCCAGCAGCGCGCTGATCGTCGACGCCGGCAGGATCGCTCGGTTGGCGCGATCTGGCGCCGCCTGGTCCTGATAGATGAGGCCAGCGACCCGGCCGGCGGAATCGAGGGCGACACCCCCGTGCGAGGCGGGCCCGAGGTCCTCGTTGACGAGATAGATAGAGATCGGCCCGCGCTGACTCGTTCCGGTGATCGTCACCATCGTCGACTGGGGCCGGTACTCGGCGTTACGAAAGACGACGTCGGAGGTCGCGTAGGCGAGGATGCGCACCGGGGAACCCTCGGCGAGGCTCGCCGACGGATTGAGCTCCACCGCGGGCAGGTTGCCCCGGGCGAGCTTGATCAGCGCGGTGTTGCCGCTGTCTTCGGGCAGGCTCCGGACGACCTCGGCCTTGATGGCCGGCTCCTCCACCGCGTTTCCCTTGGCCCTGTTGAGCTGACCGTAGACCGCACTCGTCGGCTCAGTACCCGCTTCGACGCCCGTGAAGCGAACCTTCGGAAGGTTGGCCGCGATATACGAGGAGATCTGCGCGGCGGGAAGTTGCTTTCCCTGCACGAGCATCCTGGCCAATGCGTCGACGGCGAGCCACCGGGCGTGCCCCTCGGCGGGCTTGACGCAGGATCCGTTGGTGACGGCGTGGCCGTCCGGAGTCAGCAGGAAACCACTGCACCGACGGATGAACGATACGGGCTGGGGGTGCACCAGGGCGTTCGTCCTGGCGTCCCGGACGTACCCGGTGAAGACGGCTTCGACGAAGACCAGCGACGGCGCGGCGACAGCGAGGGCCTTCTCCTCCGGGCTGTACAGGGGGGCCTGCGCCCACGGCTTCAACGCCGGCTCGATCGGAGCGGCGGTGGAGGACCCCGTGGTGGAGGCGCCGGTCGGCGGAACGTACGGATCGGGCTGCTCGTTGCCGGCGATCGCCCAGATGCCCACGCCGCTCGCCACGGCCACCACCAGCACAACCGCGGCGAGCCCTACCCAGAGCCCGGTACGCCGCGGCGGCGGCTCCGACGGCTTGATCCGCCGGACCGGGGCGCGGAACGGATCGTACGGCGCTGGATCCGCCGGAGCGGCGGACACCGGTGCGGGTGACTGGGGTGCGTCGTCGGCGGGCGGCGGCATCGGGGCGGGCGGCACGGTGGGCAGCGCGCCGGAATGCAACGCCCATGGCGCGATCGGCGCTCCGGAGGTTGGCTGTGGCGCACCAGAAACGGGCTGTGGCGCACCGGAGACGGGCTGTGGCGGCGCGGAGACCGGATGCGGCGGGCCGGACACCGACTGTGGAGGCCCGGACGGCTGACGCGGCACCCCGCTGACCGGCTCCGGGGAGTCGCCCTGCTTCGGCGAGCCAGCCTGCTCGGTCGGCACCGGGTGATATTCCTGACCCAGCGCGCGGAACAGCTTCTCGGCACCCGGGCCCGCCTCAGCGGGGTAGGCCGCCCACGGCTCGTCGGCGTAGAAGTCGGCGTACGTGAATGCCTGGCCGTCCGGCCGTTGCGACATGGCGTTGGCAGTTCCGGCGAAGGCTTCCCGCCAGCCGGGTGTGTTCGCCGCCACGGCGTTCAGCACGGCGACGGTCGCGAACCGGCCCTGCTCATCGATGGCGGCCCAGGCTTTGCCCACGGGGCAGGTGCCCAACATGTGGGTGAACCGGTACGGGCCAACCGACTGCATGCGCACTCCTCTGCTCGACCGCCGTGCGGATCCTACAGAGGGGACGCTCGCCTGGTCGCCCGCCGGTCGACCAACCGACCGCTCCGCGGATCGGGTGGCTCGACGCGAACTGTTGCCCTCTGAAAGTTTTCATGCATAGAGTCATCGCGTGAATGAAGGAGCTGTCGGGGCGTCGGTCGAGCAGGTCCTCGACCTGTTCGACGGTGTGCGGCTCACCCCGACCCAGCGCCGGATCGCGCACTGTCTGGTGCAGCACGCCCCCACCGTGGCCTACCTGTCCGCCGCCGAGGTCGCCGAGCTGGCCGGGGTCAGCCAACCGTCGGTCACCCGGTTCGCCGTCGCGCTCGGCCACGACGGCTACCCGGCGCTGCGCCGCCGTCTGCGCGACCTGACCACCGCGACGCCGGGCGGATCGACGGACGCCGGCAACGAACTCCAGCAGGCGGTACGCGCCGAAATGGGCAACCTGGACCGACTGGCCGGTCAGCTCGCCGACCGGGACCGGATCGCCGAGACCGGGCGAATACTCGCCGAGAGTCGCCCACTGCCGGTGCTCGGCCTGCGCGCCGCCGCGCCGCTGGCCGCGTACTTCGCCTACTTCGCCGCCAAGGTGCACCCGGACGTACGGGTCCTCGACGACGGCGGCAGCCTGCTCACCGACCGTTTGGAGCAGGCCGCCGAGGCCGGGGCGTCGGCCGTTCTCGCCTTCGTGCTGCCCCGCTACCCCCGGGAAACCCTTGACGCGCTGCGCGACGCCCGCGACGCCGGGTTGACAGTGGTGGCGATCACCGACTCGCCGGTCAGCCCGGCCACCGAACATGCCCACGTGGTGCTCGCCGCCGCCGTCGGCGCGCAGCTCGTCTTCGACCTGCACACCGCCCCGATGACCCTGGCCATGGTGCTGTTGCAGGCGATCTGCGATGCCGCGCCGGCCGACACCCAGCGCCGACTGGAGGCGTTCGAAGCCTCCGCGGCCCGCCGACAGTTGTTCCTCGGTTGACCGGAGGAGAACCAGAGATGACCCAGCCCATTCGTGCCGCACGGGGCAGCCAGCTCACCACCCGCGGGTGGCAGCAGGAGGGCGCCCTGCGGATGTTGATGAATAACCTCGACCCCGAGGTGGCCGAACGCCCCGACGACCTGGTGGTCTACGGCGGCACCGGCAAGGCGGCGCGGGACTGGCCGTCGTACCACGCGTTGGTCCGCACACTGACCGACCTGCGCGAGGACGAGACGATGCTGGTGCAGTCGGGCCGCCCGGTCGGGGTGATGCGCACCCACGAGTGGGCGCCCCGGGTGCTGCTGGCCAACTCGAACCTGGTCGGTGACTGGGCGACGTGGCCGGAGTTCCGCCGCCTCGAACAGCTCGGCCTGACCATGTACGGGCAGATGACGGCCGGTTCGTGGATCTACATCGGCACGCAGGGCATCCTCCAGGGCACCTACGAGACGTTCTCCGCGGTGGCCGCCAAACGGTTCGACGGCTCCCTCGCCGGCACGCTGACCCTCACCGCCGGCTGCGGCGGAATGGGCGGCGCGCAGCCACTCGCGGTCACCATGAACGGCGGCGTCTGCCTGATCGTCGACGTGGACCGCAGCCGGCTCGACCGCCGGGTGCGCGACCGCTACCTGGATGAGGTCGCCGACTCCCTGGACGACGCGATCGCTCGGGTCCGCGCGGCCAAGCGGGATCGCCGGGCGCTGAGCGTGGGCGTGGTCGGCAACGCCGCCGAGGTCTTCCCGGAACTGCTGAACCGAGGCGTCGAGATCGACATCGTGACCGACCAGACCAGCGCGCACGACCCACTCGCGTACCTGCCGGTGGGGGTTGAGCTGGCCGAGGCCCGGGACTACGCCACCGCGAAGCCGGCCGAGTTCACCGACCGGGCCCGCGCGTCGATGGCGAAGCACGTGGAGGCGATGGTCGGCTTCCTCGACGCCGGCGCAGAGGTGTTCGACTACGGCAACTCGATCCGGGGTGAGGCGCAGCTCGGCGGATACCAGCGCGCCTTCGACTTCCCGGGGTTCGTGCCCGCGTACATCCGGCCGTTGTTCTGTGAGGGTAGGGGCCCGTTCCGGTGGGCGGCGCTCTCCGGCGACCCGGCCGACATCGCAGCCACCGACCGGGCCATCCTCGACCTGTTCCCGGAGAACGAGTCGCTGGCCCGTTGGATCAAGCTGGCCGGTGAGCGGGTCGCCTTCCAGGGTCTGCCGGCCCGGATCTGCTGGCTCGGCCAGGGCGAACGGGACAGGGCGGGCGTGCGGTTCAACGACATGGTCGCCTCCGGCGAACTCTCCGCCCCGGTGGTGATCGGCCGGGACCACCTGGACACCGGCAGTGTCGCGAGCCCGTACCGGGAGACCGAGGGGATGGCCGACGGCTCCGACGCCATCGCCGACTGGCCGCTGCTCAACGCTCTGGTCAACACGGCCAGCGGGGCATCCTGGGTGTCCATCCACCACGGCGGAGGGGTGGGCATCGGCAGGTCGATCCACGCCGGGCAGGTGTGCGTGGCCGACGGCACCGCACTCGCCGGGCAGAAGATCGAGCGGGTGCTCACCAACGACCCGGCGATGGGCGTCATCCGGCACGTCGACGCCGGCTACGAGAGCGCCCGCGAGGTAGCCGACCGCACCGGCGTCCGGGTGCCCATGACGGAGGGGGCACCCGCATGAGCGACGACCTTTCCGCCCGGTTCCGGGCGCTGTGGGACGAGATCACGCCGGTCGGGCGGGACGCCGACAGCGGCGGCTACCTGCGGTACGCGTTGACCGAGCCGGAGCGGGAGCTGCGCGCCTGGTTCCGCGCGCAGGCCGAGCGCCGTGCCCTGCCGGTCACCGAGGACGGCAACGGCAACCTCTTCGCCCACTGGGGCGACCCGGAGGCGTCCGACGCGGTGCTCACCGGCAGTCACTTCGACTCGGTGCCGCACGGCGGGGCGTACGACGGGCCGCTCGGCATCGTGAGCGCGTTCCTCGCCGTGGACGAGCTGCGCGCCGCCGGTGTCACCCCGGGCCGGCCACTGGTGCTGGGTGCCTTCGTCGAGGAGGAGGGGGCTCGCTTCGGCGTACCGTGTCTGGGGTCGCGGCTGCTCACCGGGGCGCTGTCGGCCGAGCGTGCGGCCGGCCTACGCGACGCGGCCGGGGTGAGCTTCGCCGAGGCGCTCGGTGACCGGCCGGCGGGCGCCCGCCCGGAGTTGCTGGGTCGGTTCGGCGCCTTCGTGGAGTTGCACGTCGAGCAGGGCCGCGCGCTCGTCGACACGGACGCGCCGGTCGCGGTGGCCAGCGCGATCTGGCCGCACGGCCGGTGGCGCTTCGACGTCGTCGGCGAGGGCAACCACGCGGGCACCACCCGGATGGCCGACCGGCGCGACCCGATGCTGACCTACGCGTTCACGGTGCTGGCGGCCAACAAGGAGGCCCGGCTGCGCGGCGCGCACGCCACAGTGGGCCGGGTCGCCGTCGAGCCCAACGCCACGAACGCGATCCCGTCGAAGGTGACCGGTTGGCTGGACGCGCGGGCCGCCGATCCGGAGACGCTGACCGGGCTGGTCGACGCGGTGCGCGGCAAGCTCGCCGAGCGGGCCCGCCGCGACGGTACGACGGTGACCGTCACCGAGGAGTCGGCCACTCCGGTGGTCGCCTTCGACGGCGGGCTGGCCAACCGACTGGCGACGCTGCTCGACGCTCCGGTGCTGCCCACCGGCGCGGGGCACGACGCCGGGGTGCTCGCCGCGCACCTGCCCACCGCGATGCTCTTCGTGCGCAACCCGACAGGCGTCTCGCACTCCCCCGCCGAGGCCGCCACCGACGACGACTGCGCGGCCGGCGTGCGAGCGCTGGCCCGGATGCTGGAGGAGCTGACATGCCGGTGAACGAGGTGGCGAGCCGGTCGCCGGCTGGCCCGGATCTGCGACGTCCGCGGGTGCGAGGGCTCCGGCGCGGGGGTCGACACCTCGTGCCCGCGTCCTTTGGAGCTGATGTCGTAAACGAATCAGCCGGAGCGCCCCAACTCTCGGCGTCGCCCCGACCGCCGATGTCATCACGACCGCCGGTGTCACCTGGGCCGCTGATGTCGCAGACGATTCAGCTCCAAAGGCTCCAAAGGAGGCGAGGAGCATGACCGCCACCCGCTGGGTCGCCGAGTACGCCTGGCTGCCCGAGCACGCCGAACCCACCCCCGACGTGCTGATCGAGGTCGAGGACGGACGGATCACGGCGGTGACGCCACTGACCCCCGGCAGCCGGCCACCCGCTGGGGTCGAGGTGTACGCCGACGCGGTGCCGCTGCCCGGCCTGACCCTGCCCGGCCTCGCGAACACGCACTCGCACGCCTTCCACCGGGCGCTGCGCGGGCGTACCCACGGCGGGCGGGGTGACTTCTGGACGTGGCGGGATCAGATGTACGCCGTCGCGGACCGGCTGGACCCGGACACCTACCTCGCGCTGGCCCGGGCCGTCTACGCCGAGATGGCGCTCGCCGGGATCACAGGTGTGGGCGAGTTCCACTACCTGCACCACAGGCCGGACGGCGGCGCGTACGACGACCCGAACGCGATGGGCGCCGCGCTGGTGGAGGCCGCCGCGCACGCCGGGGTCCGACTCACAGTGCTGGACACCGCCTACCTGACCTCCAGCGTGGACGGTCGGGCCCTCGCCGGGCCACAGCGCCGCTTCGGCGACGCTGACGCGGGCCGCTGGGCCGAGCGGGCGGCGGCGTTCCAGCCGACGGACTCGCACGCCCGGGTCGGCGCGGCAGTGCACTCGGTGCGGGCCGTCCCGGCCGACCAGTTGCGCACTGTCGCCGACTGGGCGCGGGAGCGGCAGGCGCCGCTGCACGTGCACCTCTCCGAGCAGCCCGCCGAGAACGACGAGTGCCGGGCCGTGCACGGGCGCTCGCCCACCGCGCTGCTCGCCGAGCACGGCGTGCTCGGGCCGGACACCACCGCCGTGCACGCCACCCACCCCACCAGCGCGGACCTGACAGTGCTCGCCGACAGCCGGACCGGTGTGTGCCTCTGCCCGACCACCGAGCGGGACCTCGCCGACGGCATCGCGCCGGCCCGGCTGATGGCCGACGCAGGCATCCGGTTGAGCCTCGGCAGCGACAGCCACGCCGTGATCGACCTGTTCGAGGAGGCTCGGGCGGTGGAGCTGGACGAGCGGCTGCGTACCCGCCGGCGCGGCCACTTCGCGCCGCTCGACCTGCTCAACGCGGCCAGCGTCACCGGGCACGCCGCGCTGGGTTGGGCCGACGCCGGCAGGATCGCGGTGGGCGCTCGCGCCGACCTGGTGACCGTACGCCTGGACAGCGCCCGCACCGCCGGGGTGCCGCCGGTGGGCGCGTTCTTCGCGGCGGGCGCGGCGGACGTCGAGCAGGTAGTGGTGGACGGCCGGGTGGTGGTGGCCGAGGGCCGTCACCTGACCGTCGACGTGCCGGCCGAGCTGTCGTCCGCGATCGAGGCGGTGATCCCCTCATGAGCAGTCTGCTGGTCGACAACATCGGGGAGCTGGTCACCAACGGTGTCGGCGAGGGCCCGCTCGGCATCCGCCGCAACGCAGCCGTGCTCATCGAGGAGGGCCGGGTGGTCTGGGTCGGGCCGTCCGCGTACGCGCCGGCCGCCGACCATCACGTCGACACCGGCGGGGCCGCCGTGCTGCCCGGTTTCGTGGACAGCCACGCCCACCTGGTCTTCGCCGGGGACCGGGCCGTCGAGTTCGCCGCCCGGATGGCCGGTCAGCCCTACACCGGCGGCGGCATCCGGACCACTGTCGGCGCCACCCGGGCCGCGACCGACGAGGAGCTGCGGGTCACCGTGCGCCGGCTGCGCGGGGAGGCGCTGCGCCAGGGCACCACGACCATGGAGATCAAGAGTGGGTACGGCCTGACCGTCGCCGACGAGGCCCGCTCACTGCGGATCGCCGCCGAGAGCAGCACCGAGACCACCTTCCTGGGCGCGCACGTGGTGCCCGCCGAGTACGCCGACCGCCCCGACGACTACGTCGGGTTGGTCTGCGGGCCGATGCTGGCCGCCGCCGCTCCGTACGCGAAGTGGATCGACGTGTTCTGCGAGCGGGGCGCCTTCGACGTGGACCACGCCCGCGCCATCCTCGCCTGCGGTCAGGCCGCCGGGCTGGGCGTTCGGTTGCACGCCAACCAGCTCGGCCCCGGCCCCGGGGTGCAGCTGGGCGTGGAGCTGGACGCGGCAAGCGTCGACCACTGCACCCACCTGAGCGACGCCGACGTGGCCGCGCTGGCCGACACGGCCCACAGCGACGGGTCGGGCACCCGCACGGTGGCGACCCTGCTGCCCGGCGCTGAGTTCTCCACCCGCTCGCCGTACCCGGACGCCCGCCGGCTGCTCGACGCCGGTGTCACAGTGGCGCTGGCGACGGACTGCAACCCCGGTTCGTCGTACACCTCGTCGATGCCGTTCTGCGTGGCCCTCGCGGTCCGCGAGATGCGGATGACCCCGGCGGAGGCGGTCTGGGCCGCCACCGCCGGTGGCGCGCGGGCGCTGCGCCGCGACGACATCGGTGTCCTCACCCCCGGCGCGCGGGCCGACCTCGTGGTCCTGGACGCGCCGTCGCACCTGCACCTGGCCTACCGGCCCGGTGTCCCCCTGATCCGCCAGGTAATACGCAACGGAGTACCGCAATGACGAACGTGACCATCCAGCCCACCGGGATCACCGCCGGCGACGTTCTCGCGGTGGCCCGCGGCACCGCCACTGTCGTCCTCGCCCCGGCCACCATCGACGCGATGGCGACCAGCCGGGCCATCGTGGACGGCATCGAATCGTCCGGCCGTCCCGTCTACGGGGTCTCCACCGGGTTCGGCGCGTTGGCCAACACCTTCATCGCCCCGGAGCGACGGGCCGAGCTGCAACACGCGCTGATCCGTTCGCACGGCGCCGGGGTGGGCGCCCCGATGCCGCGCGAGGTGGTCCGCGCCATGATGCTGCTGCGGGTCCGATCCCTCGCCCTGGGCCGCTCCGGGGTCCGGCCGCTGGTCGCGGAGGCCCTGGTCGACCTGCTCAACCACGACATCACCCCGTGGGTGCCCGAGCACGGCTCGCTGGGCGCCTCCGGCGACCTGGCGCCGCTGGCGCACTGCGCGCTGGTGCTGCTCGGCGAGGGCTGGGTGCTCGGCCCGGCCGGTGAGCGGCAGGACGCGTCCGACGCGCTGACCGCCGCCGGGCTCAAGCCGATCGAGCTGGCCGCCAAGGAGGGGCTGGCGCTGATCAACGGCACCGACGGCATGCTCGGCATGCTGCTGCTGGCCATCCACGACGCGGAGCACCTGTTCGCCATGGCCGACGTGACGGCAGCGCTGGCCATCGAGGCGATGCTCGGCTCGGAGCGGCCGTTCCTGCCCGAGCTGCACGCGATCCGGCCGCACCCCGGTCAGGCGGCGTCGGCGGCGAACATCCACCGGTTGTTGCAGGACTCCCGGGTGATGGACTCACACCGCGACGACCTGGCGCACGCCGTGCAGGACGCGTACTCGATGCGCTGCGCGCCGCAGGTGGCCGGCGCGGCCCGCGACACCCTGGACTTCGTCCGCACGGTTGCGGCCCGGGAGCTGGTGTCCGTGGTGGACAACCCGGTGGTGCTGCCGGACGGCCGGGTCGAGTCGACAGGCAACTTCCACGGCGCGCCGCTCGGCTTCGCCGCGGACTTCCTCGCCATCGCCGCCGCCGAGGTGGGCGCGATCGCCGAGCGGCGGGTGGACCGACTGCTCGACGTCACCCGCTCCCGGGAGTTGCCGGCGTTTCTCTCCCCCGACGCCGGGGTCAACTCCGGGCTGATGATCGCCCAGTACACGGCGGCCGGGATCGTCGCCGAGAACCGTCGGCTGGCCGCCCCCGCCTCGGTGGACTCGTTGCCCACCAGCGGCATGCAGGAGGACCACGTCTCGATGGGCTGGGCGGCAACCAAGAAGCTGCTCACGGTGCTGGACAACCTGACCAGCCTGCTCGCGGTGGAGCTGCTGGCCGGCGTACGCGGCCTGCAACTGCGGGCCCCGCTGGAGCCGTCCCCGGCCGGCCGGGCGGCCGTCGCCGCGCTCGGCGCGGCAGCCGGCGAGCCGGGCCCGGACGTGTTCCTCGCCCCGGTGATGGAGGCGGCCCGCCGTACGGTGTCCGACAGTGACCTGCGCACCGCAATCGAACGCGAGATCGGGCCGCTGGCCTGACCATCGGCGGCCCCGGCGCACGGCGTCGGGGCCGCCGGACGGCCCTAGCTCTTGAGGACCATCCGGCGGATCTCCGCCCAGGAGGGGAGGTCGGCGCCCGCGACGACGTCACGCTTCGCTCGGGACCAGAAGAGGACGAGGATGATCGCCTCGGACAGCACCGTCGCCCATGCGGCGCCAGCCACGCCGAACAGTGGGATCGCGATGGCCAGCCCGGCCAGGTAGGCGAGCGAGCCCAGCCCCTGGTACAGCACCTTCTGCCGCACCAGGCCGCCGCTCATCAGGAGCGACTCGACGCTGGCCGAACCGAAGCGCAGGGGGATCGCCAGCGCGAGGATGGCCATCACCGGAACGGACGTCCGGTACTCCGCGCCGAAGATCAGCGGAATGGCGTAACGGCCGACAACCGCGACGACGGCGCCGAGGAGCAGCCCGAGACTGATCATCCCGACCGTGCCGGCACGGTACGCGATCAGGACCGCGCTGCGGTTGGAGCGGGACCAGCGGTGCAGTTTCGCCAGGAAGTACTGCTGGTAGACGATGCGCGGCAGAAGGTAGATCGCGGTCAGCAGCGTCATGGGCACGGCGAGCACCGCGGCGGACTCCGCGCTCAGGAACTCCGCCGAGACGACGACGCCCAGCTGCATGCCGAGCTGGTAGAACAGGCTGCCCAGCAGGAACAACCACGTCGCGGCGACGAGATGGCGCGCCCGGGGTGGCCGCGTCGACCGACGGAGCACCGGCGGGTGACCCTCCAGCGTCGCTCGCCCGTACCAGAACGGCGCGATCACCAGGACACTCATGGCAACCGTGACAGCTGCCACGAGCGCGTACCCCAGCACCACCATGAGCGCCGACAACCCGAAGGCCAGAGTCAGGACGGCCACGAGGAGCCGACCAACCTGCGGTGCCAGTTGCAGCGCCGCGAGCCGCCCGTAGGCGCCCTGCAGTTGGAGAGCGGACCCGGACAGCGCCATGGCGACGAGCGACAGGATGATCGGGGCGAGCCCGATCCGCAGGTCGCCGCCGTGGGGGTCGTGCCGGTCGAGCAACCCCCAGACGACGAGCGCGGCGACCAGCACACCGGACGTGACGACGACCAACGCGATGGACGGGCGTACCCAACGGAACGCCCGTTCGCCCTCGCGCCCGAACCGTTGCAGCCAGAACTCGGCGACCCCGAAGATGGCCAGCGGCCCGGCCAGCGTCACCAGGGAGATGACCGCCATGAAGGCGCCGAAGTCGGCCTTGGGCAGGCTACGGGCAAGCAGCACCTGGGTGAGGAACGCGAGCACGGTGACGCCGGCCTGGCTGACCCCGAGCAGTCCCAGCTGACGAAGGCGGCGGGCCATACCGCTGCCGGACCGGCCGGCGGTCGCCGTATCGGCCTGCACCTGGACTCCGGTCATCGTTCGACAGTCACGCTGTCGCTCTGGCCGGCACGTGCGATCGCAACGTCTCCAACTCGGCATCCGTCCGCCGCATCCACGCCTCGCGGGCCGTCGCGATCCGCCCGGCCGCGGCCGGGTCCTCGGCGATGGCCCGCCGGACACCCTCGACCAGGGCGTCGCTCTGGTTGGCGACGAGCGTGGCGAAGCTTCCGAACAGGGCCTCGGTCGTCTGGGTGCGGGACAGGACCAGCGGCCGACCCGCGCTCAGGGCCTCACAGGCGCCACTGGGCTGGGTGGCGTCCCGGTCGGTCAGTACGACGACCGCGCGCGCGGCGGCGACAGCCGCCTCGTAGTCGGGGAGGTCGAGGAAGCCCAGGGTGGTGAGGTTGGGCAGTCGCTCCGCGCGCTCACGCAGCGGCGGTGGCAACCGGTGCAGTGGTGCGGTGGTCGCGAAGGGGACGTCTGGCATGGCCTCGATGGCGTCGATGAGGACGTCCATCGGCTCGTCCGGGGCGACGGTGGCCACGACGAACACCCAGCCCCGTGGCGGTGCCGGTGGGATCTCCCGAAGTGGGTCGTGCACGACGAGCGTGCGCAGGCCCGGGAACTCCGCGCGGGCGATGGCATCGGCCTCCGCGGTGTGGGTCAGGACCAGCTGCGCGCCACGCAGGATCGAGGCGGTGCTGGGTACCCGGCGCCACCACGACTGGAACTGCCCGTTGTGCGCGTCGACGATGTACGGAACACGGCCGAGGTAGGGCGCCAGTGCGGACAGGTGCGGCTGCGCCTGCGCGACCACGAACGCTGGCCGACGCGAGCGGATCAGCTTGAGGTCGTTCCTCGTGTGGGCCACGTAGTCGAAGGGCCGGAGGATCTTCGGTGTCGCCTTGGACGGCCGCCAGGCCACCTCCGCGCCCAACGCCTCCGCAAGCACGTCGGAACGACGCTGATAACGCTTCCACGAAATGAATAGGGGGGCACTCATCTGGGATCACCACTAGCATCGTTGGGCACACCGACCGGCGCGCTCGGAACGGGGAAGAACCTGACCAGAAGCAGGAGGGAAAGGAAGAACAACCACATGAAGTACGAGTATGAGGTTGGCTTCTGCGTCAGGGCGGAGATGATCGTCAGAACGTAGAGGATCGTGAGCATCCATCGGGCTTCGACCGCGATGGCCCGTTTCGTCACGCGCCAGAGGTTGATGAAGATAATCGCCATCAGGGCGAGCCCGAGCAATCCCCACACCACGAATATCCGCAACGGGTCGGCGTGGGTGTTCCACGGTTCGTAGCCGAGTCCGATGAGCCAGACGTCCCACGGCGCGTCCTGCCACACATCCACCACACGGAACCAGATCTGACCGCGACCGTGCAGGAACTCGTCGTTTGTGGGATTGAGCGAACCGACCTGCGTGAGCAGGAATAGCGCACGATCCCACAGATAGGCTCCCCAGCGGATCGCCGCCAGGACCATCAGAACGACGAGGACGGCGGCCCCCCAGACGGCCGTGCGGAACGGCAGGTCGGAGATCTGCCGGAGGAGTTCGGGGAGGCGGCGCAACTCGAACGCGACGATCACCAACGCCACACAGAGGATGGTGATCCGGTGCGTACTGACGACCGCGGTCGCGGCCAGGAATGCGACGATGCCGTACCGGGCCAGCGCGCTGAGCCGTAGCCGGTTACCAGCGGCGTAGAGGATGAAAACCGCGAAGAGCAGGAGCCGACCGAGCGAGGCGGGATGGAAGTAGCCTCCCGACGCACGCCCGACCTTGCCGCTCATGAGGTTGAAGAAGTAGGTGTACGGAACGACGCCGACGACCTGCAGCCAGGCGATGACCGAGTGCGCGACGGCACCGAGAATCACGAGCAGGAGCACCCACCGCAGCCGATCGAGGGGGAACCAGTCCGGCTTGAAGAACATGACCGCCAACAACGCGATCGGCGCGAACCCGACCGCGAGTTGGGCGCCTTGCGTGATGACCCCACTCTTCGGCGCGACGTGTGGCCCGAAGATCTCGCGCACGTCGGCCGTGGCGAAGACCTGGACGAAGTCCTCCCGTGCAGATATCGCCAGGAGGCCGATGACCGAGAACAGGCCGATAATCAGCACCGCGAGGATCGAGGGCGCCAATGTGGTCGGAAATCGCTTCATCGCGATGATCAGGGCGACGAAAGAACCGACCATGAGGAGAGCGCCAATCACCGTCACGATCATTCCGGCGTCCACGGTGTCCGCCGCGACCTTCTCGCCGAAAATGTCGAAGAATGACTTCACGCCGATAACTGCCATGGCGAGCGCGGCCATGATTTGGGCAGCGGCCCACGGATAACGCCCGAGTCGCCGGCCACTGCCCTCGGTCGGGGCCGTCGCCGCCTTTCGAGGCATTATGTCCATTTCATGATCCTCTCAGCGCTATCCCTCGGGGCACTATACGCGAGCGTCATAACCGATAGAGGCCGCCTCGGTCGGCGCCGGACCCGCCCGTTGACCCTCCGGACACCGGGTCGACTTCCCCTCTTTCGCCCACCCTGCGCGGGCGGTCGCGCGACAGTGGCCGACCGTTCTGGACCGTCGGCACGCGGCGCGCGGTGTGCTGCCTCGCGGGCTGCGCGTCAGGGCGCGAGACGTGCCGCGACACGCTCGACGAGATGGGGTCCAAGGGTCCGCGCGTAGGTCGCCGTCATGTGGTGCGCGTCGCGGTAGACGATGACGTTACCGATCACCAACGGACACTGGGTCTCGGTGCAGAACAGATCGGTCAGGTCGACCATCTGCACCTTGCCGTCGGTCCGCTTCGCGGCCTCCTCGAGGGCGTCCCGGGTGCCGAGCGCGCCCTTCCGGTCGACCGCGCACCGCGTCGGGTCCCCGCCGTTGGCCGTGTCGTCCACCAGGCAGCCGAGGTCTGTCGCGCCGAGCGCCGGGTTGTCCACCACCACGACGATCCTGGTTCCCCGCTCCAGCACCGGACGCCACGCCTCGACGTACCTGCGGATCTGGCCGGCCGCCGCCTGGGGGTTGACGCTCATATTGCGCTTGCCGGTCACGATGACGAAGTCGTACTTCGGGCCGCCGCCGAGCCGATCCATCATCGCGTGCCGTCGCGCGTAGCACGAGTCGGACTGATCTGCCGCATCCACCTTCGCCCAGATGCAGCCACGGGCGACGTAGGTGTCGACCGCCCAGTTCCGGGAGTTGAGCTGCCCCTCGATGGCGGGGATGAGCATGGCAGCATGCGAGTCGCCCACGAGCGCGACACGTGTCGCGTCGGCCCGTTGCGAACCGACACGACACGACGTGAGCGTGGCGCCCGGCTCCTGGTCATAGCATCCGTAGGCGGAACCCGTGTCCTTCGTGAGCATCGACATCTCGGGGAACAACTCCTGGCCGAGGGCACCGTCCTCGCAACGCTGCGCCTCGACCATGGCGTTCGCACCGAGGCACGGCGTGCCCATGGCCATCAACTGCTCGAGACGCGACTTGTTCGCCTGACTGCTCTGTTCGAGCAGTTGGTTACCGGCGACGACGACGGACAGCACCAGCACCATCGACATAGTGGCAGCCGCGTACTGCGGCCACAGCCGCCGCCCACCGCTGAACAGGCCGAACCGCACCGGGTCCTCGACGAGACGCTTGGTAAGCGCGGCCAACACCACCACACCGGCGATGACGACGAGCTTCACCGGCCAGGTCATCTTGTCGCCGGTCGCCAGTTCGAAGATCACGATTGGCGGCCAGTGCCAGAGGTAGATGGAGTACGACCAGTCGCCGAGCTTCTGCACCGGCGTCGACGCCATCGGCCGCAGCGGAGACCAGCGCGGGCTGGGGGCGCCGGCCCAGATGGCGGCGAGCGTGCCGACGACGGGCAGCGCCGCGGCGTAGCCCGGGAACGGTGTCCCGGAATGGAGGACGAAAGCGGCGGCGCCGATCAGGAGCAGCCCCAGCCAGGAGACCGCCGCCCGAGTACTGTCACTCGCCGACCGTCCGAGCCCCGGCAGGGTCGCCAGCATCGCGCCGGCCCCGAACTCCCACGCCCTGGTGGGCGTCACAAAGTAGGCCGCGGCGCTGTTCGCGGACGTCTCGTAGACGGAGTAGGCGAACGAGGCCACGAGGATCAGACCCAGCGTGACCCGGATCGCGCCGATCGGGTCCGTCCGCCGGACCCGGCGGGCGACCAGGACGGCGAGGACGATCAGGAGGGGCCAGACCAGGTAGAACTGCTCCTCCACGGACAGCGACCAGTAGTGCTGTACCGGCGACCGGACGTTCTCCGCGGCGAGGTAGTCCACGGCGTCGTGCGCCAGTTGCCAGTTCTCGACGTAGACCGTCGCTGCCGCGATCTCCCGGAGTATCTGTGGCCAGTAGAGCTGCGGCACCCAGATGAAGACGGCCCCCGCGGTGGCGACGAGCACGAGCAGGGAGGCCGGCAGCAGACGCCGGATCCGGCGCGCCCAGAAGGTACGGAGGCGGACCGAGCCGTTCTTCTCCACCTCCCGTACGAGGTGGGCGGTGATGAGGAAGCCACTGATCGCGAAGAAGACGTCGACGCCGACGTATCCGCCCGGGATCCGGTGCGGCCAGAAGTGGAACAGCAGCACCAGCAGCACCGCGAGCGCCCGCAATGCCTGGATCTCCGGTCGCAGAAGCCCACGAGCGGTCTGCTTCGAATCCGTCACTGTGCCTCACCGCGTCGGTAGGGGTAAGGGTGGCGTGCAGCGGCCACACCGCCACGGGTGGTGGCGACGGCGAGGGTATACGGTTGTCGGGCCGTTCCTCTATCCGGGGAGCGTCGGTCCGATGTGCGTCCCCTTCGGACACGCTGTCCCGACCGTGGTCAGACGCGTCCCGTGGGCAGCCAGAGCGACACCGTGACCCCGGTGAGCTGAACCACCCGGGCCTGCTCGAAGCCGGCCAATTGCGGCTTCAGTGACGGATGCAGGTCAACCTGGGTCGGCCCGCTGATCAGCCACAGCCGCTTGGCGGAGCTGAGGCACTCCCCGTTTCGGCAGGTCTGGGCGTACGTTGGGACGCCGCCGGGCCAAGCCGTGAAGACGGTGTCCAGTCTCGGACCCGCGGTCCGGCGCAGGTAGTAGTTCACGCCGTCCTGTAGTCGGCTGGCGTATGCGGCATGGATTCCGAGCGCGTCGCCGACGGTGGCGTCCGTCGCGAGGACCGCGACCGCGCCCCGCAGATCTGGCTCGCCCGGCACGACGTTGCCTCGGTTCTCCACGTGCGTCGGCAGCGCGAAAGCGGCACACAGCAAGACCAGCATCGCCGGCACCACGCGTCGCCGCCAGGGTGCCGTCGCCGCGCCGGTCGCCGGTGACGTCGCCGTATCGGGCGCTGGCTGCACGTGCCGGGTCACGGCCACGACGGCCAGCAGGCACCATGCCGGCAGGGTGAACAGCACGTACCGGTGGATGAGTAGCGCCGCCACCGGCGAGATGAGGAGCAGCACGTAGAACGGCGCGACGGCCCAGGTGCCGAGCAGAGCACCGCGACGGCCGAGCGTCGCTGCGCCAAGAAGGGCCAGCCCGACGATCAGCGCACTGACCGTGACGCTGCCCGTCACCCGCACGATCTCGTTGCCGGTGCTCTCCCAGGTGGCCTCCGGGATCCACGACACCTGTTGGGCCTGCTCAGACCCCTTCCAGGCGAGGGGAAGAACGGGGATGACACCCGCGGTCGCCCCCAGGAACCAGCGCACGATGACCTTCTTTTGGCGAAGGCTCAGCACGTACACCAGGTGCGCCGGCAACAACAGCAACGCGACCATGTGCAACAACCCGGCCGCGGCCACCACGAGGGCGTACGCGAGCCACCGCAACCACGTCGGCCGCTCCGTCGCGCGCAGGAGCAGCAGGGTCGCCAGCGCCACCGCCGCGGCGGCGAGAGCGTAGGGGCGCGTCTCCTGGGCGTACCGGGAGATGGTTGGCATCACGGCGACGAGCAGACCAGCGAGCAGTCCAGTCGTCGGGTCGAACAGCTTCCGGCCGATGACCGCGGCCAGCGAGGCGGTGAGCGCCACCGCGAGAACGGACGGCATCCGCAGGGACGCCTCCGATTCGCCGAACACGGCGATCCACCCGTGCATCAGAAGGTAGTAGGGGGCGATGACCGCGTCGGTCACCTCCACCAGACCCCGCAGCCCCTCCAGGGACTTCGTTGACGCCGCCCACGTGGCGATCTCGTCACGCCAGAGCTGCCGGCGGCCGACACCGTAGAGCGCGATGAGGAACGCGGCGAGGGCGGGCACGATCGGCACCATCCAGCGCGCCACCTGATCCGGCAGGGCAGCGGGACGCCGTGCTTCCGCGCGTACCGGGTCTGCGGCGGTCACCTCCGGCGAACTGGCGAGGGGGGCCAACTCGACCATGCGTCCGGGTCCTTCGGATCGGGCTTGCCGGCACGGCGGGCGCCGTCCGGGGTGTGGCTCGCAGCTGCGTAGCCTAGACGCCCTCGGACGGGATCAGCCACGGGGTGCCGCTGGTCGACCCGGGCCGACCAGGGCGCGTTGACGGAGTCACAGCGATCCGAGCTGGTCGCGGTGGCGGGGATCCGCGGTGCGGTCAGTTCGGGTTTCCGGCGTGGGTCAACGTCTCCCAGGCGTAGAAGTAGGCGGGCGGTCCGGCGGGCCGGTCCGCCTCCACCACCCGCCTGGTGTTCGGCAGGTCGCGCTTCATCCTGGTGGTGTAGTGATTGAAGGCGATCTCGGGCGAGGGCGCCAACCCCGTCACGAGCCGACCACCGCACAGCCAGGGCGGCACCGACTTGCCCAGCTCGAACCCGGTGTGGAACTCCAAAGCACGGGTCAACCGCTCGCGCGCCTCGGCATACAGGTCGCGGCCCTGGATCCACGCCGTCTCGGCAACGTGCGCCGCCGCCGCGAGACCCCAACCGGTGTGCAGGAAGTCTCGGCAAGTCTCCTGTGCGAGCCCGTCGACGAGCGGGGTCTGCCCGCCCCAGTAGTCGGTGAGCTGCGACTTCGTGAAGGCATCACCGGGCGGCGCGTACGGCATGGGTCCGTCGCCACTCAGGTAGACATACGCCCGCAGGCGTAGCCGCCACTTTTCAGTCGCCTTGAGGAACGAGGCGCGATCGTCGAGGAAGACCGAGATGCCGACCGCAGCATCGAGCATGATCAGCTCCCAGTTCCCCGCCCTGGTGCCGTTGGTGCCGGCGAGCACGGCCGGCAGGTAGACCGTCCGGAGCATCCGTTGGGCGCGGGCCAACGATGCGGGATCCCAGCCGGTGTAGGTGTGCTTGATCAGCTCTGCGGTTCGTGCGAACGTCGCCCCCGCCCAACCCGCCTGGAGCGGCGCGTTGGAGTTGGTGTGCTTCTTGAGCACGCCCGACCAGGCGTCCAAAATGTCGATGGCCTTCTCCGCGTACCTGCGGTCACGGGTGAAGCACCACATCAACGCATGCGTGTACGCGGCCACCGCGTCCTCGGCCTCTGCCGTACATCCGGCGTCCGGCTGGGAGTAGAAGCCACAGTCCACCGTGGACATCGGTCGTGGGCGCCAGGACAGCTCGGCGTACTGGCTGCGCTGCATGGCGAGCCAGGCCGATCGCCAGGGCTCCTCGCCAGCCCTGACCTTGCGGCTCACGAAGTTCAACTGCTCGCTGCTCACCAACACACCAGGATGGACGAACCCGCTGCGGGGATCGCGCGACTCGGTCAACGGTGGCGCCGGCGGAATGGGGTCGACGAGCCAGGCGGCTCGCGCCGCTTCGCTCTCCGGCTCGTCGGCCGAGAAGGCCAGGAGACCACCGCTGACGGCCAGGAGGCCGAGGCCCATCAGTGCCGCCAGCACGCCGCGCCTACCGGCCCATGCCATCCCGTCTCCCCGACAAGCTGCCTACCCGGATGCTCCGGACTCCCGAGATCAGTACATGTCATCGACCGATCGCTTCGCCACCCGTCACTGACAACCGGACAAGCCCGGTCTCAGTCTGTGGACGGCGGCAGCACCTTGGCGACCAGTTTGGCCAACTCGCGCAACGCCTTGCCCCGGTGGCTGATGGCGTCCTTCTCCGCCGGGGTCAGCTCGGCGTTGGTCCGGTCCTGCCCGTCGCCCAGGAAGATCGGGTCGTAGCCGAACCCGCCGTCACCGCGCGGTGCGCGCAGCACCCGCCCGGACTGCCGGCCGTCGACGAGGTGCTCCTTGCCGCCGGGCAGCACCAACGCCACAGTGCAGACGAACGAGGCCGCCCGCTGTTCGTCCGGCACGTCGGCGATCTGATCCAGCACCAGCTGAAGGTTCGCCCCGTCGTTGCCGTGCTGGCCGGACCAGCGGGCGCTGAACACCCCAGGCATCCCGTTGAGCGCGTCGACAGCGAGCCCGGAGTCGTCGGCGATGGTGGGCAGCCCACTCTGCCGGCAACCCTCCCGCGCCTTGATCAGCGCGTTCTCGCCGAAGGTCAGGCCGGTCTCCGGCAGCTCGGCGTACTGCTCGACGTCGTCCAGCCCGAGCAGGGCGATCCGGTGCGCGCCGAGCGCGCCGTCCAGGATCCGCTGCAGCTCAACCAGCTTCTTCCGATTACGGGTGGCAAGCAGGACCCTGTTCATGCCAGAACCTTTCGCTGGGCTTCGGCCAACTCGGCACAGCCGGCGACGGCCAGGTCGAGCAGGGCGTCGAGCTGGTCGCGGGCGAACACGCCCGCCTCGCCGGTGCCCTGCACCTCGACGAAGTCGCCCGCGCCGGTGCACACCACGTTCATGTCCACCTCGGCGGCGACGTCCTCCTCGTAGCAGAGGTCGAGCCGGGCCTCCCCCGCGATGATCCCCACGCTGACCGCGGCCACCGAGCGGTGCATCACCTTCTCCGGCTTGCCGGCCAACGCCTTCCGAGCGGCGAGCCAGCCCACCGCGTCGTGCAACGCGACGTACGCGCCGGTGATCGCTGCCGTGCGGGTGCCGCCGTCTGCCTGGAGCACGTCGCAGTCGAGGACTACCGAGTTCTCGCCGAGCGCCTTGAGGTCGATGCTGGCCCGTAGGCTGCGGCCGATCAGCCGGGAGATCTCGTGGGTGCGGCCACCGACCCGACCCTTGACGCTCTCCCGGTCGGAGCGGGTGTTGGTGGCCCGGGGCAGCATCGCGTACTCGGCGGTCACCCAGCCGAGCCCGGAGCCCTTGCGCCAGCGGGGCACCCCCTCGGTGACGCTCGCCGTGCAGAGCACCCGGGTGCCGCCGAACTCGACGAGCACCGAGCCCTCCGGATGGGTGCTCCAGGCACGGGTCAGGGTCACCGGTCGAAGTTGAGAGGGCCCTCGCCCGTCAGGTCGCGCCATGCCTGCACCCTATGCGGTGCGGCGATCCACCTCGCTCGGGGTGCCCCGGAGAACGTCCGCGTCGTGCACGCCGAGGAACCCGGCGACCGCTGCCGGCCAGCCGAACTCCTCGGCTCGTGCCCGGGCGGCCCGCCGCCGCTGCGCCTCCGGCCGAGCCGTCAGGCGGGTCACCGCCGCCGCCATCGACACCCCCGAGCCGTACGCCGCCAGCCCCGCCTCGCCGACCACCTCGGGTAGCGCGCTGGCCGCGTTGACCACCACCGGAGTGCCGCAGGCCAGCGCCTCCAGGCCGGCGAGGCCGAAGGTCTCCACCGGGCCCGGCGCCAGCACCACGTCCGCGCTGGCCAGCAACGCTGCCACCGCGGCGCGGTCCGGAAGGAAGCCGGTGAACGTGACAGGCAGCCCCGCCGCCCGTCGGGCCAGCGCGCCGCGTAGCGGGCCGTCGCCGGCCAACACCAGCACCGCCGGTACGCCCGCCCGGCGCAGTTCGGCGAGGGTCTGCACGGCCAACTCCGGTCGTTTCTCCGGGGAGAGCCGCGCGCAGTGCACCAACAGCAACTCGGTGGAGTCGGCGTACCGCTCGCGGACCCGCGGGTCGGCCCGGTGTGGGGAGAAGGTGTCCAGGTCCACCCCGAGCGGCACGAGGTCCACGTTGTCGGCGCCGATCCGGTCGAACTCCTCGGCAGCCCATCGGGTCGTGCAGACGATCCGGTCGTACGCCCGACTGGTCGCCCGGTTGAGGCGGTCGGCGGTCGGGCGGCGCAGCGCGTCCGGCACGCCCCACTGGCCGAGCAGCCCGGTCAGCGACTCGTGCGACACCATCACCGACGGCACCCCGTGCGCCCGCGCCCACCGGCCCGTCCAGCGCAGCGACGACCGGTCGGAGACCTCCAACCGGTCCGGTGCCAGGTCGGCGAGGAGTCGGGCCAACCGGCGTCGGCCGGCCAGCAGCCGGTAGCCGCCACTGCCCGGCAGTTGCGGCCCGGGCACTGTGATCACCCGCCCCCACGGGTACGTCTCGTCGGCGGCCCGCTGACCGGGTACCACCAGCACCGGATCGTGCCCGGCCGCCCGGTAGCCCGCACCGAGATGCCGCAGCGCGGTCCGCAGGCCGCCGGAGCGTTCCGTGACGAAGTTGGCGAGCCGCACGATCCGCAGCCCGCCGGCGGCCTCGGTCACGACGCGGCCGGCAGGCCGACGGTGGCGGCAACTGCGCGTACCGCGTGGTAGTGCCCGATCAACTCGTCGCCGACGGCCCCCCAGCTGCGGCGACTGACCGCGACCCGGGCGGCCAGCCCGTAGGCCCGCCGCCGGTCGGCGTCGCCGGTCAGCTCGGCCACCGCCGCGGCGAGCGCGTCGCCGTCGTTCGGCGGCACCAGCAGCCCGGTCACGCCGTGGTCGACGAGGTCGACCGGGCCGCCGCTGGCCGGCGCCACGACCGGCACCCCGGAGGCCAGGGCCTCCTGGATGGTCTGGCCGAAGGTCTCGTGCGGTCCGGTGTGCACGAACAGGTCCAGGCTGGCGTAGAGCCGCGCCAGTTCCTCGCCCTGCTGCACGCCCAGGAAGGTCACCCCGGGCAGCTCCCGCGCCAACTGGCGGCGGGTCGGACCGTCGCCGGCCACCACCACCCGTACGCCGGGAAGTCGGGACGTCGCCGCCAGCAACTCCACCCGCTTCTCCGGCGCGAGCCGACCGACGTAGCCGACCAGCAGCTCACCGCCGGGCGCCAGCCGGTCCCGCAGCGCCGCGCACCGCTTGGTCGGATCGAAGCGAACGGCGTCCACGCCGCGCCGCCACAGCCAGATCCGCTGCACTCCATTGGCGATCAGGTCGGCGGCGGCCCGGGTCGAGGGGGCGAGGGTGCGCTGCGCCGAATTGTGGATCTCGCGGATCCGGCGCCAGGCCGCCGCCTCGCCCCAACTCACCCGGTACGCCCGGGCGTACGCCGCCACATCGGTCTGGTAGACGGCCACCGTGGGCAGCCCGTGCCGGCTGGCCAGCGTGGCCGCCCGGGCACCCAGGACGAACGGACTGGCGAGGTGGACCACGTCCGGCTCGGCCGACAGCAGCGCCCCGGTCAGTCGGGCGTTGGTCGGCACGCCCAGCCGGAAACCCTGGTAGCGGGGCAGCGGCACGCTCGGAATGCGCACCACCGGGTACGGCAGCCGGTCGACGCCCTGCCGGCCGCCGGGCGGGGAGGGCGCGATGACCACCGGCTCATGGCCCCGGTCGAGCAGGTGCTCCGCCGTCCGCACCACTGAGTGCGCGACGCCGTTCACATCCGGTGGGAACGACTCGGTCACGATGGCGATCCGCATGCCCACACCGTGCGGGTGCCACGGGTGCGCCAGACGACAGTCCGTTGACCGGCCGGCGAACAGTACGGCACAAGACCGGGGTCCGGCCCCGCGAACCGGACGCGTCGCGTCAGACGTCGTAGCTGGCGCCGGGCCGGACCACCTCGAGCGGCCCGGTGTACGCGGAGGCGGCCGACTCCAGCGTGTGCGCCTCGCTGCCCCAGGCCGGCACCAGGTGGGTGAGCAGCAGTCGGCCCACCGCGGCCTTGGTCGCCGCCTCGCCGGCCTCCCGACCGGTCAGGTGCAGATCCGGCGGATTGTCCATGCCGTCGAGGTAACTGGCCTCGCAGAGGAACACGTCAGCGTTCTGGGCCAGCCGCAGCAGCGCCTCACAGGGCGCGGTGTCCGACGAGTAGCACAGCGAACGGCCGTCGTGTTCCAGCCGCACGCCGTACGTCTCGACGGGGTGGTTGACCCGGTCGACGGTGATCGTGAACGGGCCGATCGGGAAGGTGCCCGGCTGGAGCGCGTAGAACTGGTACACGTCCTCCACCGAGCCGTCGTCGCCGTACGCGGCGCTGAGCCGGTCCGGCGCGCCGGCGGGCGCGTACACCGGCAGCGCCGGGTAGGGACCGTCCGGGGCGTACCGGCGCACCACCACGTACAGCACGGCGTCGAACATGTGGTCGCAGTGCAGGTGGGTCAGCAGGATCGCGTCCGGGGCGTGCAACCCCGCGTAGCGCTGGAGGCTGGACAGCGACCCCGAGCCGAAGTCGACCAGGAGCCGGAAGCCGTCGGCCTCGACGAGGTAGGCCGAGCAGGGCGACTCGGGGCCAGGGAAGCTGCCGGCGCTTCCCAGAACGGTCAGTCGCATCGAGTGGTCTCGCTGTCACTATCAGTAGCATCCGTGCCGGCGATGGTCCCGGCCATGATCTCTACCGACGCGTACGCCACGCTGCGCAGCCTACGCTGGCACGCCCGGCAGCAAGAATCATCCAACGGAAGTTGTCACGAACGTGACACCTGCTCGCGGTACGCCGGGCAGCGAACGGGCCGTCGACGAATGTCGACGGCCCGTAGTCGGGAGACCAGATCGGTCAGGCCCAGAGCTGCCCCTCCAGAGCGTCCTCGGCATCGGCGAGCGTGCCGCCGTACGCGCCGGTGGACAGGTACTTCCATCCGCCGTCGCAGACCACGAAGGCCACGTCGGCCCGCCGGCCGTCGCGAACCGCCTCATGCGCCACAGCGAGCGCGGCGTGCAGGATGGCACCTGTGGAGAACCCGGCGAAGATGCCCTCCACCTCCACCAGCTGGCGGGTGCGCAACACCGCGTCCCGGGTGCCGACCGAGAACCGCCGGGAGAGCACCGAGGCGTCGTAGAGCTCCGGCACGTACCCCTCGTCGATGTTGCGCAGGCCGTAGACCAACTCGCCGTAGCGCGGCTCGGCGGCCACGACCTGAATGCCCTCGACCTTTTCCCGCAGGTAACGCCCGGTGCCCATCAGGGTGCCGGTGGTGCCCAGACCGGCCACGAAGTCCGTGATGCTGGGCAGGTCGTGCAGCAGCTCCGGCCCGGTCGTCTCGTAGTGCGCCCGCGCGTTCGCCTCGTTGCCGTACTGGTAGAGCATCACCCAGTCGGGGTGCTCGACGGCGATCTGCTTGGCCGTGGCGACCGCCTGGTTGGAACCACCCGCCGCCGACGAGAAGATGATCTCGGCCCCGTACATCCGGAGCAGCTGGACCCGCTCGGTGGAGACGTTCTCCGGCATCACGCAGACCAGCCGGTAGCCGCGCAGCTTGGCCACCATCGCCAACGAGATGCCGGTGTTGCCACTCGTCGGTTCGAGGATGGTGTCACCCGCGCGGAGCCGGCCAGCCTCCTCCGCCGCCCGGACCATGAACAGCGCCGCGCGGTCCTTGATGCTGCCGGTGGGGTTTCGGTCCTCCAGCTTGGCCCAGAGCCGCACCGGAGGGGCCCCCTCGGGCACCGTCGGGGAGAGTCGGGGCAGGCCGACCAGCGGCGTGCCCCCGCAGGCGTCGAGCAGGCTGTCGTACCGCGCCATGGCGGCCGACCTCAGCGAGCCGCGACGGCGTCGCCGGCCACCACGGCGGCGGCGCTGTGCGAGCTGATCGCCGCTGCCGCGGCGCTGTGCGAGCTGATCGCCGCTGCCGCGGCGAAGCCGAACGCGCCGCCGGCCACGGCCGGCAGGATGGTGACGCTGTCGCCGTCGGAGAGCTTCGCGTCCAGCGCGCCGAGGAAGCGGACGTCCTCGTCGTTGACGTAGACGTTGACGAAGCGGTGCAGCGTGCCCGCGTCGGTGATCAGCCGGCCGCGCAGACCGCCGTGCCGGGAATCCAGGTCGGTGAGCAGATCGGCGAGCGTGTCGCCGGCGCCGTCGACGACCTTGGCGCCGCCGGTGTAGCTGCGCAGGATGGTGGGGATGCGAACCTCAATAGCCATGACGTCGAACTCCTCGATCGGGTGTGCCTACGGTGACGGGACGAGACGGGCTGCGGCGCTGACAGGTCAGCGGCCGGAACACTCGTAATCGACAGTCGCCGGGCTCTGCCCGAACATGTAGGACTGGACGGCGTGCGGGTCGACGCCGGCCTCGACGACACGGACCGGCTCCTCGGCGACCACGCCGTCGACGATCCGGAACGAGCGGATCTCCTCCGAGTCGGGCTCACGGGTCGAGACGAGCAGGTAGTGCGCCCCCGGCTCACCGGCGAAGGAGACATCCGTCCGTGACGGGTACGCCTCGGTGGCGGTGTGCGAGTGGTAGATGACGACGGGCTCCTCGTCCCGGTCGTCCATCTCCCGCCACACGCGCAGGTGCTCCATCGAGTCGAACTCGTAGAAGGTCATCGACCGCGCGGCATTGTCCATCGGAATGTGCCGGGTCGGGGTGTCGCTGCCGACGGGACCGGCGACCACGCCGCACGCCTCATCGGGGTGATCCCGGCGCGCGTGGGCGACGATCGCGTCGATGATCGACCGGTCGATGCTCAGCACGTGCACCAGCCTAACGCCTGCCGAGCACCTGCCGAAGTGGCGCCGGTCACCCCTAGTCGATCAAGGCGTTGAGCAGCGACTCCTGTAGATACCCGAGATAGGCGTAGACCGACAGCTGGAACACCCGGCTGGAACCCGGGTCCTCGGCGACCGCGTCGTCCAACTCCTCGCCCAGATCCGTGCCGTCCTTGATCTCCAGGCGGACACCCATCGCGAGCCGGGCGTCGTTCAGCGCCCGCAACCACGCCTCGGCGGCCTCGGCGTCCAGCCGCACCTCGCCGCCGGCGTCGTCCGGCAGCGCGGCCAGGATCGCCCCCGCCTGATCGATCTTCGAGGTCTTCAGGTCGCCCTCGGTGTAGCGGCGAAACTCGGCGGTGCCCGGAGCATCCTGCGGGTAGACCGCCGGAAAGAGCCGACCGACGACCGGGTCGGTGTGGTCGAAGCCATCGGTGAGCAGACCCACCACCTCGGAGGCGACCTTGCGCAGCACGCGCACCTCGTCGACGGCGAAGACGGCGACGTAGTGGCCGGCCTGGCGCCGGAACATGCTCATGATCTGTCCACCGTCGCCCACAGCCCGTACGCGTGCAGCTGCGACGCGTCGTGCTCCATCCGCTCCCGGGCGCCTGTGGAAACCACGGCACGGCCCTTGTGGTGCACGTCCAGCATCAGCTGTTCGGCCCTCTCCCGGCTGTAGCCGAAAAGCTTCTGAAAAACCCAGGTCACGTACGTCATCAGGTTGACCGGGTCGTCCCACACGATGGTCACCCACTGCCGGTCGGACGCCGGCACCTCGTCAGTGTCCGGCGTCTCGACCGGTACAACCTGCGGAGCCGCCATGCCCCCCATCGTGCCACCGGTTTCCCGGAACCGAGGAACCGGAACGCCGGCCCGGCGCGGATCGCCCACCCCGGGCACTCCCGACCCGCCCCGCACGCCATCGGAGCCGGGGTCCGGCCCGGACCCGCACCAACCGGTGGGCGCGCCGTCAGGCGAGCAGGATGCCGTGATCGACTGCATCGGAGAGCACCACGCCCAGCGAGAGGCGGATCACCTCGAACCGTCGGGAGATCTCCCTGGACAGCCCCAGCTCGACCTCGCGTACCGCCCGCTGGGACCAGGCCCGCGCCGCGCTGTGGTCGGCGTTGCCGGGGGCACGCCACTGCTGCCAACACCCGCCGGAGAGCGCCACCGCGACCGGTGGGAGCACCTCGTCACGGGACGCCGACGGATAGCTGGCGGCAGCGTCGATCGCTTCCGCGCCGGTCAGCTCGGCCACGCCGGCCGTGCTGGTGATCAACAGCACCTTGTCCAATTCGTGGCCGGGCCGGTGATCGGCCAGGCCGTACTGCACGGCGGCCGCGATGCGACGGCGCACGCCCTCGGCCGGCGGCGCGCCCAGCACCCGGGACGCGACGTCGGTCACGATGCCGCGCACCGCCTGATCGCACTGCGCGGTCGCCAACAACGACAACGCCGCCATCTCCCGATCGAGGAGATCCGGGAGGCCGGCACAGCCGACTCCGAACACGATCTCCTGAACGGCCCGGAGGTGGATGTTCGCCAACTCCAGGGCGAGATGCTGGCGGATCCGTTGAGCACACGAGCGGGCGTGGCGGTCGAGCCGTTCGGACCAGTCGCCCGGATCGGCAACCACCGCGACGCGGCCCTGCTGGCCCGGCAGGACCGGTGGGTCGACGCTGGCCCGCTGCAACCCCTCACGCGACGCCCAACCCACCAGCGCCCGCCGCAGGTCGGCGGCGGTGTCGGCGTCGTCGACCGGGAACCACCGCGCGCCGGCCAGCGCCGGCACCGCGGCCAGGAGCGCCGCCCGATGTGCCTCCACCGTCACCGCGACCGCATCCACCTCGGTCTCCGCACCCCCGACCGGCGGGACGGACGCCCCCGCGCCCTCCGTAGTCGCCGCGCCGTCGGCCAGCGGAGCCCAACCCGCCGCGCCGGGGGTGACCGCGAAGACGACCTCCACCGAGGTCGGGGCGACTTCGGCGAGCAGATTCAACTCGGCGGCGGTGAAAGCCTGGTCGGCGGCGATCACGAAGAGCAGCGCGCCGGCCCGGCCCGCCGCCTCCAGCAGCACCCGGGTGCCGGACACGCCAAGTGTGGCGGTGTCCGGAACGTCGATCAGGGTGAAGTGCCGCAGCAGTGGCTCGGGCACGCTCAGCTCGACACGCCGGGGCGGGCGGGCCAACGCCGGACCGGCGGCGTCCCGGTCCGCGCCGTACGAGTGCGGCAGGCGGTAACCGGGCACGAACGCCGCCCGGGTGGGCACCTTGGCGTTGCGCACCACCAACCAGCTGCCGGCCGGCACGGTGAGCATGACCGGGTCGAGCCCGAGCAGGGTGGCGAGCACGGCACGCCGCTCGGCACCGGCCGGGCCGACGGCGACCACACCGAGCGGCTCGTCCGGGGCGGGGCCGGCCGCGCCGACCCGGGTGGGGAGCGGACCGCAGACGGGTAGGTCGGTCGGGCCGGTCATGTCGTCCGGCGAGTCGACCGAGGGGAGAGGGCCCTGCTTCATCAGGTGCCTCCCGTTGCAGGTGACCAAAGGTCCGTTCGCGAAAATCCCGGTGCGTGAACCGGATGTCGGAAGACTACGGCCGGGCTGGCGACCGGGCGGAACACCCAGAATACTCACCGGTAATTGTGCGACTACTCAACTTCGTACGGTGACGCTACGGGCGCGGACGGATTCCGATCGATATGCTGCGCGGATGAGTCGATGGGAGTTCGTCGGCCGCACGGATGAGCTCAACCGCCTGCTGGAGGCGGTGACCGGCGAGGCCGGCCGCGGGCTCTTCTTCAGCGGCAGCGCTGGCATCGGCAAGAGTCGGCTGCTGCGCGAGGGCGTGGGCGCGTTGCCCACCGACCGGTTCGCGATCTGGTCCATCGCCGCCAGCGCCACCACGGCGGCGCTGCCGTTCGGCGGGCTGGTCCAGGTCCTCCCCGCCGAGCAGCCCCAGGGTCTCTCCCCCGCCGGCGTGCTGCGCTGGGCGCTCAACGTGCTGCAACAGCAGGCGGCCGGCCGACGGATCGTGCTCGCCATCGACGACGCCCACCTGCTCGACCCACCCTCGGCCGCACTGGTGCACCTCGTCGCCCGCGCCGAGAACGCCACAGTGGTCGGCACCCTGCGCGACGGCGAGCAGATCCCGCTGCCGATCCGCGCACTCTGGACCGACGACCTGGTCGAGCACGTCGAGCTGACCCCGATGCCCCAGGCGGAGACCACCGACCTGCTGGCGGCGATCCTGGGCGGCCCGGTCGACGCCGGTTCTGCCGACCGGCTCGGTCGGCTGTCGGCCGGCAACCCTCTACTGCTGCGCGAGCTGGTGCACGCCGCCAACGGCAGCGCCGAGTTGAAGCGCACGTACGGGATCTGGAAGTGGACCGGGCGGCTGGAGCTGGCGCCCAGTCTGACCGACCTCATCGACACCCGGGTCGGCAAACTCACCGACGGCGTCCGCGCTGTCGTCGAGCTTGTCGCGTTCGGCGAACCGCTGGGTCTGCACCTCCTGAAGCAGGCCGCCGACCAGTCGGACGTGGAGACCGCCGAGGAACGCGGGCTGATCACCGTGGTTCAGCACGACCGGCGCACAAACGTCCGGCTGGCGCACCCGCTCTACGGCGAGGTGATGCGCCGGCGCTGCCCGGTCAGCCGCACCCGCCGACTTCAGGCACACCTCGCCGAGCTGCTCGAGCAGGTCGGCAAGCGCCGCCGCGACGACCTGCTGCGGGTGGCCGTCTGGCGACTCGACTCGGGCACCGCACAGGATCCGGCCCTGCTGCTGGACGCCGCGGTGCAGGCGTTCACCCGCTACGACGTGCCGCTGGCGACCCGCCTGGCGCGGGCCGCGCTGAACGCCGACGGCGGCTACGACGCGGCGGAACTGCTGGCCACCATCCTGATGTTCGCCGACCGCCCCGACGAGGCGATCGACGTCCTCGACGCGGTCACTCCCGAGCCGGGCGACGAGCGGCGGCTCTGCCGCTGGCTGACCGTACGCGGCATGGTCAGCTACTGGGGGCTGAGCCGGCAGTCCACGGTGGAGGAGATCGCGAGCCGGGTCGAGCAGCTCAGCGACTCCGCCGACCGGTCCCGGGTGCACGCCTTCGAGGCGATCATGCGCCTGCACCGACTGGACACCGCCACCGCGGTGAAGCTCAGCCGACAGGTTCTGGACCGGCCGGCGGCCGGCGTCGCCGCCCGCGAACTGGCCCGTTCCACAATCGCGTACGTCCAGGCCGCACAGGGCGAGCTGACCCGCAGCGGTACGGCGATCGCCCAGGTGCACTCGGCCGCGGCGAGCTGGCGCACCGACATGCCGTACCTCCAGTTGGCTCTGGAGCTGGCCCGAGGCACCCGACTCATGCTCACCGGCGACCTGGTCGGGATCGACGCGATCGTGGCCGACGAGTTCGCCGACCTCGCCGGAGCCGGCGACTTCCGCCTCGGCACCGGCTACCTGGCCATCCTCCAGGCGTACGCGGCCCGGCTGCGCGGGCAGAGCGACGCGGCCATGCGGACCTCCCTGGGCGCCTGCGCGGTGCTCGCCACGAGTCGGGTCTACGCCGGTCTGGCCCAGGCCGAACGCGCCCAGTCGGCGGCGCTGCGCGGTGACGCCGCGCAGGCGGTCGCGGCGATGGCCGAGGCCGACCGCACCCACGCACCGGGCATGGCGGTGCTCTACCCGTGGCTGGAGCAGGCTCGGGGCGCGTCGCTCGCCGCGTCGGGTGACCTGCCGGGCGCGATCAAACACCTCGGCGACCTGGTGGATCGGCTGCGCTCGGACGGCTTCGCCGGGCACGAGGTGCATGTCCTGCACGACCTCGTCCGACTGGACCAGGCGGGCATGGCAGTCGGGCCCACCTGCTCCGACGGTGGCCGGCGCACCGTCGCGCAGCGCCTCGCCGAGCTCTCCGAGCGGGTCGACGGGGTGCTCCCGCCGCTACTGGCCCGGCACGCCCGCGCCGCGGTGACCGACTCCCCCACCGATCTACTCGCGGTCGCCGACGACTACGCCACCCTGGAGTTGACCGTGTACGCCGCCGAGGCCACCTCCCAGGCCGCCCAGCGCTTGCGCCGCCAACACTCGGCTGCGGCCAACGACGCCCGGGAGCGCCTCGCCGGGTTGCTCGGGCGCTGTGACCTGATCCGGACCCCCGCGCTCCAGGCCGGTGCTCCAGTGCTCACCGAGCGGGAGTGGCAGGTGGCCCGCCTCGCCGCGCACGGCGCCCCCAGCCGGGCCATCGCCGAACGGCTCTACCTGTCGGCGCGCACAGTGGAGAACCACCTCCAACGGATCTACGCCAAGCTCGGGGTCACCGGCCGGGCCGAGCTGTGGGCGGCGTTGCGCTCTATCCCGGGCCACGACGGCGGCGACGCGAGCTGAACCTTAGGCTGGGGCGGTGAGCATCCACCGCCCCGCGCTCCTGACCGACCACTACGAGCTGACCATGGTCAGCGCGGCATTGAAGGACGGCACCGCCGACCGCCGGTGTGTCTTCGAGGTGTTCAGCCGCCGATTGCCGAGCGGCCGCCGGTACGGCGTGGTCGCCGGGACGGCCCGGCTGATCGAGTTGATCCGCGACTTCCGGTTCGACCCCGCCGAGGTCGAGTTCCTGCTCCGGACCGGGGTGGTCGACGAGACGGCGGCGGCCTGGCTCACCGACTACCGCTTCACCGGCGACGTCGACGGGTACGCCGAGGGCGAGCTGTTCTTCCCCGGTTCACCGATCCTCACCGTCTCCGGCGGTTTCGCCGAGTGCGTGGTGCTGGAGACGCTGGCGCTGTCCGTGCTCAACCACGACAGCGCGGTGGCTGCGGCGGCAGCCCGGATGGTGACCGCGGCGCGGGGCCGGGCACTTATCGAGATGGGGTCGCGGCGGGCGCACGAGGAGGCGGCGGTGGCCGCAGCGCGGGCCGCGTACCTGGCCGGGTTCCGGTTCACCTCCAACCTCGCCGCCGGTGCGCGCTACGGCATCCCGACGGCGGGCACGGCGGCGCACGCGTTCACCCTGCTGCACGACGACGAGCGGGCGGCGTTCGCCTCGCAGGTCGCCACGCTGGGCAAGGACACCACGCTTCTGGTCGACACGTACGACATCAGCCAGGGCATCCGCAACGCGATAGCGGTGGCCGGCCCGGAGCTGCGGGCGGTACGAATCGACTCCGGCGACCTCGCGGTGATCGCTCAGCAGTCCCGGGAGCTGCTCGACTCGCTGGGCGCCACCGAAACCAAGATCATCGTCTCCGGCGACCTGGACGAGTACGCGATCGCGGCGCTGGCCGCCGAACCGGTGGACATGTACGGCGCCGGCACGGCAGTGGTCACCGGCTCCGGGGCGCCGACCGCCGGGCTTGTCTACAAGTTGGTCGAGGTCGAGGGACGGCCGGTGGTGAAGCGTTCCGAGCACAAGGCGACCATCGGCGGCCGGAAGGTCGCGGTCCGCCGGCACAAGCCGACCGGCACCGCCACCGAAGAGGTCATCGTTCCGCAGGGCGTTCCGGATCGGCAGCCCAACGACCGCCTGCTCCAGCAGTCGTACGTGGTCTCCGGTGAGCCGGTGCGGCTGCCCACGCTCGACGAGTCACGAGAGCACCTGCGGGAGTGTCTGATCTCCATCCCGTGGGAGGGGCTGAAGCTCTCGGCCGGCGACCCGGCCGTGCCGGTCACAGTCGTACCCGCTGGCTGACTCGATCACCGAGAGAGGAAACCCCCCGATGGCCAACGCGCTGATCATCGTGGACGTGCAGAACGACTTCTGCGAGGGCGGCTCGCTGGCCGTCGCCGGCGGCGCAGGGGTGGCTGCCGGCATCTCCCGGTTGCTCGCCTCCGAGCCGGACCGGTGGGCGCACGTGGTCGCCACCAAGGACTACCACGTCGACCCGGGTGCCCACTTCGGCGATCCGCCGGACTTCGTGGAGTCCTGGCCCCGGCACTGCGTGGTCGGCACCACCGGTTCGGAATTCCACAGCGAACTGGACACTGCCCGGGTCGAGGCGATCTTCCACAAGGGCGAGCACGCGGCGGCGTACTCCGGTTTCGAGGGGCATGCCGACGACGGCGAGTGCCTGGCCGACTGGCTGCGTCGACACGACGTGGACCGGGTCGACGTGGTCGGCATCGCCACGGACCACTGCGTCCGGGCGACAGCGCTGGACGCCGCCCGGGAGGGTTTCGCCACCACCGTGCTGCTCGAACTGACCGCCGCCGTCGCCCCGGCGACCACCGACGTGGCCGTCCGCGCGATGGACGGCGCCGGGGTGATCATGCACGGCCAGCCTGTGATCAGGGCCGCATAGGGCGCTAATTGGTTGGCCAAGGGGCCATCGCCGGTCGAAGATGTCGCCGGAGGTACGGACCCACGTGAACATGAAGCCTTACCGGCGGGCGCTTGCCCTGCCCGGCCTGCGGTCGCTGCTGGTGGTCGCCGTCCTCGCCCGCATCCCGCTCACCGCGACGGGGGTGACGCTCACCTTCCACGTGGTGCTCGATCTTGATCGGGGCTACGGGGCGGCCGGCCTGGTGGGCGCGGCCGTCACCGTGGGCGCGGCGATCGGCGGGCCACTGCTCGGCCGACTCGTGGACCGGCGAGGACTGCGCCCGGTCCTGGTCCTCACCGGGATCGCCGAGGCGATCTTCTGGTCCGTCGCGCCCTCGCTGACGTACCCCGTCCTCCTGCCGGCCGCCTTCGTGGCCGGATCCCTGGCCCTGCCCATCTTCTCCGTGGTCCGTCAGTCGATCGCCGCGCTGGTCCCCGAAGACCAACGCCGCCCGGCCTACGCACTGGACTCCATGTCGGTCGAGCTGTCCTTCATGATCGGCCCGGCGTTGGCGGTGGCCCTGGTCACCGCGATCTCCGCGCAGACCACCATGTATCTGGTCGGTGCCGGCATCGTCGCCGCAGGGATCGCCCTGTGGCTGGTCAACCCGCCGATCCGAGGTGCTGCCGAGCCCACCGGCCCACGGCGCCGGTTACCACGCCGGGAGTGGCTGACACCCCGACTGCTCGCCGTGCTGGCGCTCAGCGCCGCCGCGACTCTCGTGCTCGGTGGCACCGACGTGGCGGTGGTCGCCGTCCTGCGGGCCAGCGGCGACGTCGGCTGGACCGGCGTGGTCCTGGCCATCTGGGCGGTCGCCTCGCTGGTGGGTGGTTTCGCCTACGGGGCCGTCCACCGCTCGTTCTCCCCGCTGGCACTGACCGCCGCGCTGGCCCTGTGCACAATTCCGGTGGGGCTGGGCGGTGCGCACTGGTGGCTGCTGTGCCTGGCGCTGATACCCGCCGGCGCCTTGTGCGCGCCAACCATCGCGGCCGGCTCGGACACCGTCAGCCGCCTGGTTCCGGCCGAGGTACGCGGTGAGGCCATGGGTCTGCACGGCTCCGCGGTCACCGTCGGCATCGCGGTCGGCGCACCGCTCGCCGGCGCGGTGATCGACGCCAGCGCGCCACTCTGGGGCTTCGTGGTGACCGGTGCGCTCGGCGCGCTGGTCACCCTGGTGGTGCTTCCGATCGAGTTGCGCCGCCGCCGCAACGCCGCCGCGGCCACCCCGCCGCCCGTCGAGGCCGACCTCACCCCCGCAGTCCACTGACGGCCGCCGCCGCAGCGGAACTGATGGTCCCCGGATCGTAGTGTCCCCAGGGCAGCCGGCAGGCATACATGTTGGTGAGCCTGATGTCTGTGAGTCATCACGATGACTCACAGACATCAGGCTTACTAGGGACATGGCTTGCCTCGAGCCGAGCCGAGCAGACGCCGAGCCACGCCGAGTAATGGACATGGCGACGGGCGCCGCTCCCGGTGTCCCGGGGGCAGCGCCCGTCGTACTGCTGGGCTTGAGCGTCAGTGCCTGTCGACGTCGCTCGCGGTGTCCTCGCGGTAGCTGGCTCCGCCGTCCGACTCGCTGGTGAGCGGCTTGGCGCCACCCTCCGGCGGGCCGGCCAGGCTCTGGCCGGCGGCCAGCTCCGGGAACTTCATGTCGAACGCCGGCCGCTCCGAGCGGATCCGCGGCATGCGGTCGAAGTTACGCAGCGGCGGCGGGCTGCTGGTCGCCCACTCCAGCGAGTTGCCGTGACCCCAGGGGTCGTTCACCTCGACCACCGGGCCGGTCTTGTACGACTTCCAGCAGTTGTAGATGAACGGCAGCGTGGAGATACCGGTGACGAACGCGCCGATCGTGGAGATCGTGTTCAGCGTGGTGAAGCCGTCGCTGGGCAGGTAGTCGGCGTACCGGCGGGGCATGCCCTCGGCACCGAGCCAGTGCTGCACCAGGAACGTGGTGTGGAAGCCGATCATGGTGAGCCAGAAGTGCACCTTGCCCAGGCGCTCGTCGAGCATCCGGCCGAACATCTTCGGGAACCAGAAGTAGATGCCGGCGAAGACCGCGAACACGATGGTGCCGAAGAGCACGTAGTGGAAGTGCGCCACCACGAAGTACGAGTCCGACACGTGGAAGTCGATCGGCGGGCTGGCCAGCAGCACACCGGTGAGACCACCGAAGAGGAAGGTGACCAGGAAGCCGACCGCCCAGAGCATGGGCGTCTCGAAGCTGATCTGGCCCCGCCACATGGTGCCGATCCAGTTGAAGAACTTCATACCGGTCGGCACGGCGATCAGGTAGCTCAGGAAACTGAAGAACGGCAGCAGCACCTGGCCGGTGGCGAACATGTGGTGCGCCCAGACGCTCATGGAGAGCGCGGCGATCGCGACGGTCGCGGCGACCAGACCCTTGTAGCCGAAGATCGGCTTGCGGGAGAAGACCGGAATGATCTCGCTGATGATGCCGAAGAACGGCAGCGCGACGATGTAGACCTCGGGGTGCCCGAAGAACCAGAACAGGTGCTGCCAGAGCATTGGCCCACCGGTTGCGGGGTCGTACACGTGCGCGCCGAGGATGCGGTCCGCAGCGAGCGCGAAGAGCGCGGCGGCCAGCAGCGGGAAGACCAGGATCACCAGGAGGCTGGTGACCAGGATGTTCCACGTGAAGATCGGCATCCGGAACATGGTCATGCCGGGCGCGCGCAGGGTCAGCACCGTGGTGATCATGTTCACCGCGCCGAGGATGGTGCCCAGGCCGGAGATGGCCAGACCCATGATCCACATGTTGGCGCCGACGCCGGGCGAGTGCTCGACGCTGCTCAGCGGCGCGTACGCGAACCAGCCGAAGTCGGCGGCGCCGCCCGGGGTGAGGAACCCGGCGGTCGCCATCGTCCCGCCGAACAGGTACAGCCAGTAGGCGAAGCTGTTCAGCCGGGGGAAGGAGACGTCGGGCGCGCCGATCTGGATCGGCACGATGTAGTTCGCGAACGCGAACACGATGGGCGTCGCGAAGAACAGCAACATGATCGTGCCGTGCATCGTGAAGAGCTGGTTGTACTGCTCGGGCGACAGGAACTGCAGCCCGGGTCGGGCCAGCTCTGCCCGCATGATCAGGGCCATCAGGCCACCGATCATGAAGAACACGAACGCGGTGATCATGTACATGATCCCGATTTGCTTCGCGTCCGTGGTTCGCAGCAGCCGCGCGAAGGCCGACCCCTTGACCGGCTCCCGGACCGGCCAGGGCCGGGTCACGACCGGCTTGGGTGCGACGGTGGTCACGAGTGGCCTCCGGTTCTCGGTTGTCCCGCTCGGCACACGCTGGTTATCGGCGGGCCGTCATCCGCAAGGAGGATAGTCCCCGGCAGGTCGCAGCGCCGCGTGGGGTGGCGTGACACGATCTCCAACGGGGCTACAGCGGGCCGAGCAGAAGTCGGTAGTGATCCCCGAAGATCCGGTCGCCGCGTCCGCGCAGCAGCGGGTCGCGCAGCGCCGGCGGCACGTCCCTGGTCCGGTTGCGGTCCCGGGTCCGGTCCCGCACCCATCGGGTACGCGGACGCCGCCGACTTTCGTACGCCACGAGCGCCGCGTCCACGCTGTTGGCGGCGCGCAGCGACTCGGCCAGCACCACGGCGTCCTCCAACGCCATCGCCGCACCCTGCGACAGCGTCGGCGCGGTGGCGTGCGCCGCGTCGCCGACCAGCAGGACACGGCCCCGGTACCAGCGGCCCAACTCCACCTCGTCGGTGATCCCGACGTGCACCTCGTCGAGGGCCGCCAGCACCTCGGGTACCGGGCCGCGGTAGTCGGCGAAGAGGTCCCGCAGCCGGGCCAGCGGGTCGGCGGGTTCCTCGGTGCCGGCCTCGTCGGCGTAGAGGTGCAGCCGCCCGGCACCGATCGGCACCATGAGGAAGCCGGAGCGCTGGCCGAGCAGCGCGGTCCATTCGGTGACCGGTGGGCCGTCGCGCAGGACGGCCCGGTAGACCACCTGCCCGACCGGGCGCGGAGGCCCACCGAGCGCGGCCAGGGCACGGACCGAGGAGCGTGGCCCGTCGGCGCCGATGACCAGGTCGTACTCCGTGGTGGTGCCGTCGGTGAAGGTGACGCCGACCGCGCCCGGGAGCAGGTCCAGGGTGCGGACCTCGGCGCCGTGTCGGACGGCGCCGCCGGCGCCACTGAGCAGCACCCGGTGCAGGTCGGCCCGGGGTAGCGCCCGGCACTCGCCGACCCCGGCCCAGAGGGTGTCGAGGTCGACCTCGCAGAGTTGCGCGCCGGCGGCGTCGAAGAACCGCTGCCGGCGGATCACCTGCCCGATCGGCCGGACCGGGTCGTGCAGGTCGAGCCGGTGTAGTGCGCGGGCGGCGTTGCCGGGCAGGTAGAGACCAGTCTCGGTGGACTCCCCCGGTGGCAGCTTGTCGGTGACGTCGGGCCGGAAACCCGCCAGGCGCAGCGCCCGGGCTACGGCCAGGCCGGCGATGCCCGCGCCGACGACGAGGATGCGCAGGGGGGAGCCACCCATGGTGGTGTACGCCTCCGGAGGGGGAACGGCACGCGTTGGAGGCAACACGCTACTCGGAGCGATCGGCGCACACCAGGCCCGATCGGCCCGCCCCCAGCCACCAGTTTGCTAGGCACGGTTGCGCACCAGTTTCAGACATGTAAATGTGTCGTTGAGCGTGGGAGCGCTCCCGCACCGCCCCACCACATCCGGCGCCCGGCACGCGCCGAGTCAAGGAGTGTCATGAAACGTCAACTTCGGGCCCTGGCCGCCGCCGGGCTGCTGGTCGCCAGTTCACTGGTGGCAGTGGCCCTCGGCGGCAGCGCCTCCGCCGACACCCAGATCTGCGAGCAGTACGGCTCGACCGTCATCCAGGGCCGCTACGTGGTGCAGAACAACCGCTGGGGCACCACCGCCCAGCAGTGCATCAATGCCACAAACAACGGCTTCGAGATCACCACCCTGAACGGCAGCAGCCCCACCAACGGGGCGCCGACGGCGTACCCCTCGGTGTTCTTCGGTTGTCACTACACCAACTGCTCCCCCGGCACGAACCTGCCGATCCAGGTGAGCTCGATCAGCAGCGCCACCAGCAGCATCTCCTACCGCTACGTCAGCGGCGCCACCTACAACGCGTCGTACGACATCTGGCTGGACCCGTCGCCCAAGCGCGACGGGGTGAACCAGATGGAGATCATGATCTGGCTCAACCGACAGGGTCCGATCCAGCCCATCGGCTCGGTCGTCGGCACGACGAACCTGGCCGGCCGCACCTGGGAGGTCTGGCGGGGCAGCAACGGTTCCAACAACGTCATCTCCTACGTCGCGTCGTCGGCGATCTCCAGCCTGAACTTCAGCGTGCTGGACTTCATCAACGACACCCGTAACCGGGGCGCGATCACCAACTCCTGGTACCTGACCAGCATCCAGGCTGGCTTCGAGCCGTGGCAGGGCGGCGCCGGCCTGGCGGTGACCTCGTTCTCGGCCAACGTCAACGGTGGCGGCCAGCCGCCCACCACCCCGCCTCCGACGACCCCGCCGCCGGGCGGTGGCGCGAGCTGCGCGGTGAAGTACACGGCGAACTCGTGGAACAACGGCTTCACGGCCGACGTGCAGATCACCAACACCGGCTCCAGCGCGATCAACGGTTGGACGCTGTCCTACAGCCTGCCCGGAGGGCAGACCGTCACCAACGCGTGGAACGCCACGGTGAGCCAGAGCGGGTCGACGGTGTCCGCCCGGAACGTCGGCCACAACGGGTCGGTCGCACCCGGCGGCACGGCCAGCTTCGGCTACCAGGGGTCACTGAGCGGGTCGTACTCGTCCCCGAGCAGCTTCTCGCTCAACGGGGCAACCTGCTCCCGCTCGTGAACTGACGGTGGGGGCGGGCCCCATCGGG
>NZ_JAGPXW010000047.1:0-8002 GCF_018070365.1 Micromonospora sp. D93
GGGTGTTGACTTGGGTATTTTGGCTATTCACTAAGTGAATAGGAGGCGCTGCTCGGCCGAGGGCTCGGCGGTGAGGTGTGGGCGGGCGGTGGGTCGACGTCGGTCTGCGAGGCTACGGCGGCGCTCTGTGACGACCCGACCCCCGCGAGCAGTACACCCGGATCGTGTACGCCCCCACGATCGAGCGAGCCGTCCCCGTACCTCTTGAGCGCCTGGCGTGGCTCGGGGCCGGCGCGTTGGCGGCGGTGCTGGTGACGGTCGGTGTCGGCCTGCTCTTCCTGTGTGCCAGCACTGCCCTGGACGAGCTGCGGACGACCTGAGCCGAGGCGGCCGGGTCAGGCGCTGAGCAGGCCGGAGGAGAGCGCGACCAGCGTGCCGACCACTGCCGAGCAACAGCAGACCAGGAGGCCGGCGACCACGGCGAGGATCAGCCAGACCCGGCGATCCCGTGCCACCGCCGCCACGCTCGGTCGCCGGGCCTCCGAAACGGCTTCGCCGTCACCATCCGTAACCCCGGTCACCCCGGAAGTCTAGGCCCGGCACCCACGTCGGGCCGGCAACGCCAGCCACACGGCGCACGGGCAGCCGCGATCTGCCGGTGATCGCGCCCGATCCTGAAAGTGGTGCTCTCCCCAATAGCCCGGGGGGACCGAGCGCGATCACGCCGACCCACGGCTCAGGCGCGGCCGATGCGGTCCAGGATCCAGGCGTTGATGAACGCCTCCTCGCGCCAGGAGTTGTAGCGACCGCTCGGACCGCCGTGCCCGGCGCCCATCTCGGTCTTCAGCAGATAATCGCCGCCCGGGGCGACCGCCCGCAGCCGGGCGATCCACTTCGCCGGCTCCGAGTAGAGCACCCGCGTGTCGTTGAGGCTGGTCACCGCGAGGATCGCGGGATAGTCCACGGCCGCCACGTTCTCGTACGGCGTGTAGGACTTCATGTACGCGTACACCTCGGGGTCGTCGAGAGGGTTGCCCCACTCCTCCCACTCGGTGACGGTCAGCGGCAGCGACGGGTCGAGGATCGACGTGAGCGCGTCCACGAACGGCACCTGCGCCACGATCCCGGTGAACGCGTCCGGCGCGAGGTTGGCCACCGCGCCCATCAGCAGGCCACCGGCCGAGGCGCCCCGGGCGACAAGCCTGTCGCTGGCCGTCCAGCCGGCCTTGACGAGGTGCTGCGCGCACGCCACGAAGTCGGTGAAGGTGTTCTTCTTGGCCAGCAGCTTGCCCTGGTCGTACCACCGTCGGCCCAACTCACCGCCGCCCCGGATGTGCGCCACCGCGAAGACCACGCCACGGTCCAACAGGGACAGTCGGGCCACCGAGAACCACGGGTCCATGCTGGCCTCGTACGAGCCGTAGCCGTACAGCTCGCAGGGCGCCGAGCCGTCCCGGGGGGTGCCGACGCGGCAGACCAGCGAGATCGGCACCCGGGTGCCGTCGTCAGCGAGCGCCCAGTCGCGGTGCTGCTCGTACTCGGCCGGGTCGTACGGTCGCCCGTCCGGCCCGGGCAGCACCGGCTTCTGCTTGAGCAGCACCATCTGACGGGTGACCAGGTCGTAGTCGTACACCGAGTCGGGGGTGATCAGGGAGGAGTAGCGCAGCCTGACCTGGCCGGTGCGGTACTCCGGGTTGGCGTCCAACCCGACGCTGTACAGCGGCTCGGGGAAGTCGATGTCGTACCCGTCGTCACTGCCCACCGGCAGCACCCGCAGCCCGGTGAGCCCGTCGGTGCGCAGCGACACCACCAGGTGGTTGGCGAAGGCGTCGACGGCCTCCAGCCGGGTGCCGGGGGTGTGTTCGATCAGCGGCACCCAGTCGCCCGGTACGTCCGCCGAGGTGAACGCCAGCGCGAAGTCCTCCGCGCCGTCGTTGTGCAGGATCAGGAAACGGTGGCCGTGGTGCTCCACAGTGTATTCGACGCCCTGTCGACGGGGAGCGATCACGGCCGGCGCGCCGGTCGGGTTGCCGGCGGGGATGACAAGAACCTCGCTCGTCACCTTGCTGTGCACGTCGATGAGGATGAACTTCTCCGACCGGGTGAGCTCCACGCCCACCCAGAACCGCTCGTCGTCCTCCTGGTGGACCACCACGTCGTCGGCGGCGGCGGAGCCGATGAGGTGTCGCCAGACCCGGTTCGGCCGCCAGGCGTCGTCCACCGTCACGTAGAACAGCGCCGAGGCGTCGCTCGACCAGGCGGTGCCGTAGAACGTGTCCGGCACCTCGTCCGGCAGGAGCTCGCCGGTGGTCAGGTCCTTCACGCGCAGGGTGAACCGCTCGTCGCCCGAGAAGTCGGTGGAGTAGGCCAGCCAGCGACCGTCCGGACTGACGTCGAACGCGCCGAGCGAGAAGAAGTCGTGCCCCTCGGCCAGCAGGTTGCCGTCGAGGAGCACCTCCTCGCCGTCGAGCGGGGCGCCGTCCGCGCTGACCGGCGGGTCGGTCTCGCCGTCGCGGACCGCCCGGCGGCACTGCACTCCGTACTGTTGCCCCTCGACCGTCCGGGTGTAGTACCAGTGCCCGCCCTTGCGGGTCGGCACGGACAGGTCGGTCTCCTGGGTGCGGCGGCGAGTCTCCTCGAACAGGTCGGCGCGCAACTCGGCCAGGTGTGTCGTACGCGCGTCGGTGTACTCGTTCTCGGCGGTCAGGTAGGCGATCGTCTCCGGGTCGTCCTTGACGGCGAGCCAGGAGTACTCGTCGACGACGGTGTCGCCGTGGTGGGTGCGCTCGCTGGGCACGCGCTTCGCCGCGGGCGGGGCAGTCTCGGTGGTCACGGCGGCCACGTTACCGGCCGGCAGCCGCAGCGCGCCGGACCAGCGGCATCCCGATACTCGCCACCACGGCTTTCGAACACATGTACGATGGCCGGCATGGCGGCAGCAGCGAGTTCCCTCGGCCGGTCCGGAGCCCTCGATATCAGCCGGCGGTTGGCGGCGATCTGCGGTCCACCCTTCTCCCGACTGGGCGGTCCCGCCGACGAGGTGGCGGGGCGGCCGGCGCGCTTCGTGGCCGTCCCGGGCGGCCCGCACGCCGCCGCCGAGGTGCTGCGGTTGGCCGCCAGGCACGATCTGACAGTGGTGCCCCGAGGCGCGGGCACGAAGATCGACTGGGGTGCCACCCCCGTTCAGGTCGACATCCTGCTCGACACCGGTCGGCTGGCCGGCATCGGTCACGAGTCGGTCGACTCGCTGGTGACCGACGTGGGGGCCGGCACCCCACTGCGGGCGGTGCAGGCCACCCTGGAGCGCACCGGGCAGCGCCTCGCGATGGACGCCCCGTCACCCGGCGCGACAGTGGGTGGCGTGCTCGCCGCCGGCGAGGCCGGTCCGTTGCGCCACCGCCACGGCAGCCCCTGCGACCAACTGCTCGGCGTGCGCTACCTCGCCGCCGACGGCGAGCTGATCAGCGTCGGCGGTGGCGCGCCCGGGCTCGACCTGGCCCGCCTGCTCTGCGGTTCCCAGGGCGCGCTCGGCGTGCTGGTCTCGGCGAGCCTGCGGGTGCAGCCGGTGCCGGCGAGCAGGCTCTGGGTGTCCCGCCCGGTGTGGACGCCGCTGGAGGTGCACGACCTGGTCCGGACGATCCTCGCCGCTCGGCTGGAGCCGTCGGCCATCGAGCTGGACCTGCCCGGCGGCACCCCCCGCCCGCGTACGCCGTACCCGCCCGGTCACCCGGCGGCCACCGCCCGGGAGCGCCATCCTTCGATGTCCGGCCGGGCCGGTGCCCCGTCCCGGGCCGGTAGCCTGGTGATGCTGCTGGAGGGCGGGCCCGCCGACGTCACCGAGCGTGCCGAGCGGCTGGTCGGCCTGCTGCACGGGGAGGCGACGATCGCCCACTCCGCGCCGACGTGGTGGCGCCGCTACCCGTTCGCGCCCGGTGACACGGCGCTGCGCCTGGAAGTGCCGATCGGCGACCTGCACGCCGCCGTCTACGCGCTACGCGACGCGGCCGGCGCGCCGGTCCCGGTGCGCGGGTCCGCCGGGCTGGGCGTGGTGCACGCGGCACTGCCCGGGGCGCTGGCACCCGACCGGGTGGCGTCCATCCTGGCCGCCGTCCGAGGGGTGCTGCTGGCCCGGCAGGGCCGCTGCGTGGTGGTTTCCGCTCCGGCGGCGGTCCGCCAGGCGGTCGACCTGTGGGGCGAGTTGGCCGGCCTGGCCCAGTTGCGGGCCGCGAAGCGGCGCGTGGATCCGGAGCACCGGCTCGCGCCCGGGCGGCTCCCCGGCGGCCTGTAGGGCCCGGCGGCCGAGCGGACCCGACAGCCGGGGGCAGCGCGCGGTCAGGTCGCGTCGTTGCGGAGCACCAGGATGGCGATGTCGTCGCGGGGCGGCTCGACCGAGAAGTTGATCGCCGCGGCACGCAGCCGGGCGGCCACCACGTCGGCCGAATAACCAGCCAGGGGCGCTGCGGCGTCCCGCAGTCGGTCGGTGCCGAACAGCTCCCGGCCGTGCCGCCGCTCGGTGACGCCATCGGTGTAGAAGATCAACGAATCGCCCGGCGCGAGCGTGATCTCCGCCGTCGGTGAGGTGATCGTGTCGAGCAGGCCGAGCGCAGTGCCGCCGGTGCCGACGAACTCTGCGCCGCCCGCCGCGGCAAGCAGCACCGGCCGGTCGTGCCCGGCGAGGTGCAGCGAGACGTCCAACCGGCCGCCCTCGCCCAGCCCGACCGCTGCCAGCGCCAGCGTGCAGTAGCGACCGCCCCCACGCTCGACAAGTGTCTCGTTGAGCCGCGCCAGCGCCTCGGGCAACGGTTTGCCGTCGCCGACCAGCACCCGGATCACGTCCCGGACCAGCCCGGTCACCGCGGCGGCCTGGACACCCTTGCCCGAGACGTCACCGATCACCACCAGCCAGCGCCCGTCGGGCAGCGGCACCACGTCGTAGAAGTCGCCCCCCACCTCGGCGTCGTCGCCGGTCGGGACGTACTCGGCGGCGAAACCGATCCCGTCCACCACCGGCAGGACGGGAGGCAGCAGAGACTGCTGGAGCGTCTGCGCCACGCGACGGCGTTCGGCGTGGATCCGGGCGTTCTCGATGGCCAGGGCGGCCCTCCGGGCCACGTCCTCCAACACGGCCACCTCGTCCGGGTCGTGCCGGTGCCGCTGGTGTCGCCCCACCGCGAGGGTCCCGAGCCGCTGTCCGCGGGCGATCAGCGGGACCGCGAAACCCTCCATCGGGCCGCCCAGGGGGATCTGCGCCGCGCTGCGGGACGCCTCGCGTAGGCGGGCCTGGATCGAATCCGGCCCGGCCTCCGCCAGCACTTTGTGCAGCTGCGGAAGCATCGACTCGTCGGCGTGGCTGGCCGCCGCCAGCCGAAGCCGGCCCCACTCGTCGGTGGTGTGCACCGCGCACCACTGACCGAGTCGCGGCACCACCAACTGCGGCACCAGCGCCATGGTCAGGTCGACGTCCAACGACTGGGCCAGCAGCTCGCTGGCCTCGGCCAGGAACGTCAACCACACCTGCCGGCGGATGTCGGCCCGGCGCAGCCGGTCGTTCTCCAGGTGCAGCGACAGTCGCTCGGCGGTGAGCACCGCCAGCGGTCGGGCGTACGCGGACGGCGCGGCGTCCAACTCCAACTCCCCGGCGTACGGGCGGTGCACCGTCAGCGGCACCCGGAGCAGCTCGCTGCCGGCGCGGGGCGGCCGACCGAAGCGGGCCAAAACCTGGCGGCCCTGTCCGTCGCCCCGGTCCAGGCGGATCGTGCCGCCGGCCGCGCCCACCATCTCGGCGACGCGGCTGAGCAGGCTGGTGGCGAAGTCGGGCAACGGGTCGTCCCCGTACAGGTCGGGGGCGGTCTGCATGAGTTCGCTCATCGCGCTGGCGCTCGGCGCGGACTGGTCGGTGCTCGTTTGCGGGCCGGCGTTGGCCGGTGTCGACTCGCCGACGGTGCCCGGGGCGGGCGGGTCGACGCCGGGGCGGTCCAGGCGGAACCAGACGCCCTTCCCGGTGGGCAGGTACGTGGTGCCCCAGCGGCTGGCGAAGTGGTCGACCAGCAGGAGGCCCCGGCCCCGCACGGAGACCTCGTCGATCTCGGTGGAGTCGTTGCGGTCGCCGACGGTCAGCTCGTCGCCGGAGCCGGGGGCGAAGTCGGACACGGTGACGGTCAGCCCGATCTCGTCGGCGACGACCTCGATGTCCAACTCGGTGCCGGCGTGCTCGACGGCGTTGGTGGTCAGCTCGGTGGTGAGCAGCAGCGCCTCGTTGGCCAGTTCGTCCAGGTGTGACTCGGTCAACACCGAGCGGACCACGGCGCGGGCGGCGGCCGGCGTGCGGCGGTCGGCGGGCAGCCGGACACGCCGGACGGCCCCGTCCCGGGCCCCGGCCGTCGCGGGCCCCGCCTCGGCTGACACCCCCGTATCCTCCACCGTTGCCCTGCCGGGTGCCAAGCCGATCACCAATCGGGGCTGCCGCGTCGGTCAGGGGCACGAGTGGCGGGACACGGCGGTGACGCGTCGAAACGACGGCTGCGGGAGCCGGGCGAGGTTTGCGGCGCGCCGTGCCGGGTCGACGCCGATCGGGCGGGTCGACGGGGCGATCGATGCCACCTGGCGGGTCGTGCACCCTGGCACTACGGCGCGCGCGGGCACAATATGGGGTGCCGGTGTGTCCGCACGGACCGGCGCCCCCGAATTGAGCGAGGAATGATGACCACGGCGAAGCAGTCGGTGGCGGATCCGTCCGCGTCCGACCACGAGGCGCTCCTCGGTGAGTTGACCGAGGCACTGCGACGGATCGGTCGCGGCGACCTGAAGGCCCGGCTTCCCCGCCGGGCCGGCGCGGCCGGCGAGGTGGCGGACGCCTTCAACGAGATGGTCTCGCTCCAGGAGCGGCAGCACCTTGACCTGCGGCGGATCAGTCGGATCGTCGGTCGCGACGGCCGGCTCACCGAGCGGCTCGACGACGAGGGGCTGGACGGCTCCTGGGCGGAGGGACAGCGGGCGATCAACTCGCTGATCGACGACCTGGGTCGACCGACCACCGAGATCGCCCGGGTGATCGTGGCGGTCGCCGACGGTGACCTGTCCCAGCACATGGCGTTGGAGATCGACGGTCGGCCGCTGCGCGGTGAGTACCTGCGCATCGGGCGCACCGTGAACACGATGGTGGACCAGCTGTCGTCGTTCTCCAACGAGGTGACCCGGGTGGCCCGTGAGGTGGGCACCGAGGGCAAGCTGGGTGGCCAGGCCGACGTGCGGGGCGTCGCCGGCACCTGGAAGGACCTCACCGACTCGGTGAACACCATGGCGTCGAACCTGACCGGCCAGGTGCGGTCGATCTCGCAGGTGGCGACGGCGGTGGCCAAGGGCGACCTGTCGCAGAAGATCACGGTCAGCGCGCGTGGTGAGGTGGCCGAGCTGGCCGCCACGATGAACTACCTCACCGACACGCTGCGGCTCTTCGCCGAGCAGGTGACCCGGGTGGCCCGTGAGGTGGGCACCGAGGGCAAGTTGGGCGGGCAGGCCGAGGTGCCGAACGTGGCCGGCACCTGGAAGGACCTGACCGACAGCGTCAACTCGATGGCGTCGAACCTGACCGCCCAGGTGCGCAACATCGCCCAGGTCTCCACGGCGGTGGCACGCGGTGACCTGTCGCAGAAGATCACGGTGGCGGCGCAGGGCGAGATCCTGGAGCTGAAGGACACCGTCAACACGATGGTGGACCAGCTGTCGTCGTTCGCCGACGAGGTGACCCGCGTCGCGCGTGAGGTGGGCACCGAGGGCAAGCTGGGCGGCCAGGCCCAGGTGCGCGGCGTCTCCGGCACGTGGCGGGACCTCACCGAGAACGTGAACCAGTTGGCCGGCAACCTCACCAGCCAGGTCCGCAACATCTCCCAGGTCTCCACAGCCGTGGCCAAGGGCGACCTGTCGCAGAAGATCACGGTGGACGCCCAGGGCGAGATCCTGGAGCTGAAGAACACAGTCAACACGATGGTCGACCAGCTGTCGTCGTTCGCCGACGAGGTGACCCGCGTCGCGCGTGAGGTGGGCACCGAGGGCAACCTGGGCG
>NZ_JAGPXW010000047.1:8102-40192 GCF_018070365.1 Micromonospora sp. D93
GTCAGGCGCAGGTGAAGGGTGTCTCCGGCACGTGGCGGGACCTGACCGACAACGTCAACTCGATGGCGTCGAACCTGACCAGTCAGGTCCGCAACATCGCCTCGGTGACCACGGCGGTGGCGAAGGGTGACCTGTCGCAGAAGATCACGGTGGACGCGCGGGGCGAGATTCTGGAGCTGAAGTCGACCGTCAACACGATGGTGGACCAGTTGTCGTCGTTCGCCGACGAGGTGACCCGGGTGGCCCGTGAGGTGGGCACCGAGGGCAAGCTCGGCGGTCAGGCGCAGGTGAAGGGTGTCTCCGGCACGTGGCGGGACCTGACCGACAACGTCAACTCGATGGCGTCGAACCTGACCAGTCAGGTCCGCAACATCGCCTCGGTGACCACGGCGGTGGCGAAGGGCGACCTGTCGCAGAAGATCACCGTGGACGCCCAGGGCGAGATCCTGGAGCTGAAGTCGACCGTCAACACGATGGTCGACCAGTTGTCGTCGTTCGCCGACGAGGTGACCCGGGTGGCCCGCGAGGTCGGGATCGAGGGCAAGCTCGGCGGCCAGGCGCAGGTGAAGGGCGTCTCCGGCACCTGGCGCGACCTCACCGAGAACGTCAACCAGCTCGCCTCGACGCTGACCACGCAGTTGCGTGCCATCGCCCAGGTGTCCACCTCGGTGACCCGAGGCGACCTGACCCAGCGGATCGCGGTCAAGGCGCAGGGCGAGGTCGCCGAGCTGAAGGACAACATCAACCAGATGATCGTCACCCTCCGGGAGACGACCAAGAAGAACGCCGAGCAGGGCTGGCTGGACTCCAACCTCGCCCGCATCGGCGGCCTGTTGCAGGGCCAGCGCGACCTCGGCGAGGTCTGCCGCATGATCATGACGGAGATGACCCCGCTGGTCGACGCCCAGCTCGGCGCCTTCTTCCTGGCCGACGACACCGACGGCAGCATGCGGCTGCGGCTGACCTCGTCGTACGGGTACGTGGCGCGGGGACACGACGTCACCTTCGGGCCGGGCGAGGGGCTGGTCGGGCAGACCGCGCTCTCCCGTCGCACGATCCGGGTCAGCGCCTCCCCGAACAGCCGGCTCACCCTGCGGTCCGGTCTGGCCGAGACACCCCCGTCCGACCTGGTGGTGCTCCCCGTCCTGTTCGAGGGTGAGCTGCTCGGGGTGATCGAGTTCGCAAGCGTGTCGGCCTTTTCCTCGCTACACCTGGCGTTCCTGGAGCGGCTGGTGCTCACCATCGGCATCGCGGTCAACACCATCCAGGCCAACCGGCGTACGGAGGAGCTGCTGGCCCAGTCGCAGCGGCTGGCGCACGAGATGCAGGAGCAGTCGGCGGAGTTGCAGCGCACCAACGCCGAGCTGGAGGAGAAGGCCACTCTGCTGTCCGAGCAGAAGGGCAACATCGAGACGAAGAACCGGGAGATCGAGCTGGCGCGGCTGGGCCTGGAGGAGAAGGCGCAGCAGCTGACCCGGGCGTCGGCCTACAAGTCGGAGTTCCTGGCCAACATGAGCCACGAGCTGCGGACCCCGCTGAACTCGCTGCTGCTGCTGGCCCGTCTGCTGGCCGAGAACTCGGAGCAGAACCTCAGCCCGAAGCAGATCGAGTTCGCCAAGACCATCCACGGGTCCGGCTCCGACCTGCTGCGTCTGATCGACGACATCCTCGACCTGTCCAAGATCGAGGCGGGTCGGATGGACGTCGAGCCGACCGAGATCCGCTTCACCGAGCTGCGCGGCTTCGTCGAGCAGGCGTTCGCGCCGCAGGCCGAGGAGAAGAACCTGGACTTCCAGGTACGGGTGAGCAAGGATCTGCCGCCGGCGTTGGTGACCGACCCGCAGCGGTTGCAGCAGATCCTGCGTAACCTGCTCTCCAACGCGGTGAAGTTCACCGACAACGGTGCCGTGACGCTGCGGATCGCCCCGGCCGCGGAGAACGCGGTCTTCGACGTCCCGGCGCTGACGAACGCCCAGCAGGTGATCGCGTTCACCGTGATCGACACCGGAATCGGCATCTCCGACGACAAGCTGTCGATCATCTTCGAGGCGTTCCAGCAGGCCGACGGCACGACCAGTCGCCGGTACGGCGGCACCGGTCTGGGCCTGTCGATCAGCCGCGATCTGGCCCGGCTGATCGGCGGCACGATCACGGTCTCGTCCGCGCCCGGTCAGGGCTCGACCTTCACCCTGTTCGTGCCGCAGGTGCTGGCCCCGGACGCCGTGGTCGCGCCCCAGACGCCGTCTCCGCAGCGCGCCGGCCTGCCGGCGTCGCTGCTGATGCCGCCGCTGGAACTGCTGCCGGACCGGCCGGAGGCCCCGGCCACCCGCCAACTCGACGGCGCCACAGTGCTGATCGTGGACGACGACGTGCGCAATGTCTTCGCCTTGACCAGCGCGTTGGAGCTGCACGGGATGACCGTGCTGTACTCGGACAACGGGGCGGACGGTGTCCGCCTGCTGGCCGAGCATCCGGAGGTGGACATCGTGCTGATGGACGCCATGATGCCGGACCAGGACGGTTACGAGACCACACGTCAGATTCGCCGCAACCACCGGTTCGCCGACCTCCCGGTGGTCTTCCTGACCGCGAAGGCGATGCCGGGTGACCGTGAGTCGGCGCTCGCTGCCGGGGGCAGCGACTACATCACCAAGCCGGTCGACCTGGACGACCTGATCGAACTGATGTCGTCCTGGATCAACGGCAGCCGGACCGAGGAGACTTCGTGACCCAGATGGCCAAAGCGCTGCTCGTGGACGACCGGCGGCAGAATCTGACGGCCCTGGAGGCGATCCTTCAGGGGCTGCCGGTCCAGTCCGTGGCGGTGGAGAGCGGCGAGGCGGCGCTCAAGCAGCTGCTGGTGGACGACTTCGCGGTGATCCTGTTGGACGCGCAGATGCCGGACATGGACGGCTTCGAGACGGCGAGCCACATCAAGCGCCGCGAACGGACCCGGCACGTGCCGATCATCTTCCTCACCGCCGCTGACCGGGACGCCCAGCTCGCCCTTCGGGGCTACCAGGTGGGTGCGGTGGACTACCTCACCAAGCCGTTCGACCCGTGGGTGCTGCGGGCCAAGGTGTCCGTCTTCGTGGAGCTGTGGGTGAAGACCCGGCAGTTGGCCACCCAGTCGGACCTGGTCCGGGAGCGCGACACGCAGTGGCGTCGCCTCACCGACGCGGTCGACGAGGCGACCACGCTGCTGCGCTCGGACGACCCGGAGGTCCGGGACCGGGCGGTACGGCTGCTCGAACAGGCCCGCTGGGGCAACACCGCCTGACGCGGCGGGGCGGCTCAGCCGGTGGGCTGGTCGTTGCGGATCATCAGGGCGCTGCGCAGACCGGTGATGTCCAGTACGCGGATCAGGAAGTCGCCCACGTGCGTCAGCATCAGCAGGCTCTGGGAGTGGCTGGCCTTGCGGCTGAGCACGACCAGGGTGCCCAGGCCCTGCGAGTCGCAGAAGGTCACGCCGCCGAGGTCGAGCACGATCTTCGGCGGCGGGTCGGCCAGCACCTCGTTGACGACGGTGGAGAGCTGCGCCGCCGTGAGCATGTCGATCTCACCGGCTAGGCGCAAGACTGCTTCGTCGCCCGTCCGGTGTAGCGTGATGGACAGTTCGGCACGATCCACCCGGTCAGCCTAGCGCGATCCGACCGGCCTGGCCTGTCGAGCCTGGCCTGTCGAGGCCGCGAGCCGTCGCCCTCCAGGCCGCGAGGCCCCCGTGTCGCCGCTGCTGACGGGCGCAGATCACGGGTGAGCCGGGTAACCCCACCACGGGGTGGCTGCTTGTTGACCGTCCGGCGCTGTCACAATGGCGGCATCGTGACCGACATCTTTCCCGCCGGATCCGGCCGCTACCCAGCCGACGCGCCGGCCTCCGAGGCCCTGTTCGACCGCGCCCGCGCCATCGTGCCGGGCGGGGTGAACTCCCCTGTGCGCGCCTTCCAGGCGGTTGGCGGCACCCCGCGCTTCATGGTCCGTGGTGAGGGCCCGTGGCTGTACGACGCCGACGGTCGCCGCTACGTCGACCTGGTCTGCTCCTGGGGTCCGTTGATCCTCGGGCACGCCCACCCGGAGGTGGTGGAGGCGGTCCAGGCCGCCGCGGCCTTGGGCACCAGCTTCGGCACGCCCACCCCTGGTGAGGTGGAGTTGGCAGCCGAGATCGTCGCCCGGACCCCTGTCGAGCAGGTCCGTCTGGTCAACTCCGGCACCGAGGCGACCATGTCGGCGATCCGGTTGGCCCGTGGCTTCACCGGCCGCTCGAAGATCGTCAAGTTCGCCGGCTGCTACCACGGCCACGTCGACGCGCTGCTCGCCGCCGCCGGCTCCGGCGTGGCCACCCTGGGCCTGCCCGACTCGCCAGGCGTGACCGGCGCGGCGGCCAGCGAGACGATAGTTCTTCCGTACAACGACATCCGGGCCGTCGAGGAGGTCTTCGCCGCCGAGGGCCAGCACATCGCCGCGGTGATCACCGAGGCCGCCGCCGGCAACATGGGCGTGGTCGCTCCCCGCGACGGTTTCAACCAGCAGCTCGCCCGGATCGCGCACGCACACGGCGCCCTGCTCGTGGTGGACGAGGTGATGACCGGGTTCCGGGTCTCCCGCGCCGGGTGGCACGGCCTCGACGCCTCCGACGCGGACCTGTGGACGTACGGCAAGGTCATGGGTGGTGGCCTGCCCGCCGCGGCGTTCGGCGGGCGCGCGGACATCATGTCGCGGCTCGCGCCGGCCGGCCCGGTCTACCAGGCCGGCACCCTCTCGGGTAACCCGCTCGCCTGCGCCGCCGGTCTGGCGACGCTGCGGCTCGCCGACGACGCGCTGTACCAGCGCCTCGACGAGACGGCCGCCGTCGTGGGCAAGCTGGCGTCCGAGGCGTTGGCTGCCGCCGGGGTCCCGCACCGACTGTCGTACGCGGGCAGCATGTTCTCGATCTTCTTCACCGACGCCGATGTGGTCGACTTCGACAGCGCACGCACCCAGCAGGTGCCGGCGTTCAAGGCGTTCTTCCACGCGATGCTCGCCGCCGGGGTCTACCTGCCGCCGAGCGCGTTCGAGTCGTGGTTCGTGTCGGCGGCGCTCGACGACGCCGCTCTGGAACACATTGCCGATGCGCTGCCGACGGCGGCGAACGCGGCGGCAGTGGCCGGTCACGGGGGGTAGTGCAGCGGTGAGTAAGACTGTGGTTCACGTGCTTCGGCACGGCGAGGTGTACAATCCGGAGCAGATCCTCTACGGCCGGTTGCCCGGTTTCCGCCTCTCCGAGTTGGGCGTGCAGATGGCCAAGGCCGCCGCTGAGGGCCTGGCCGAGCGGGAGATCGTGCACGTGGTGGCCAGCCCGTTGGAGCGCGCCCAGCAGACCGCCGAGCCGATCGCCGCCCAGTTCGGGCTGCCGGTCGGGGTGGACGAGCGGCTGATCGAGAGCGCCAACTGGTTCGAGGGCAAGAAGGTCTCCCCGGGTGACGGGTCGTTCCGCGACCCGCGCAACTGGTGGGTGCTGCGCGACCCGATGACCCCGTCCTGGGGTGAGGCGTACCGGGTGATCGCCGAGCGGATGTTCGCCGCCGTGCACGCCGCCCGGGTCGCCGCCGAGGGACGCGAGGCGGTGCTGGTGTCGCACCAGCTCCCGATCTGGACGTTGCGCCGCCACGTCGAGCGCAAGCGGCTCTGGCACGATCCGCGCAAGCGGCAGTGCGGGCTGGCGAGCCTCACCTCGTTCCACTTCGACGGCGCGAAGGTGGCGGGCATCGGCTACAGCGAGCCGGCCGCGCACCTGATCGCTCTCTCCGCGACAGCCCGGACGGCCAAGGGGGCCTGATGAACGCCCGGAGGTGGTCCGCCGGTCTGCTCGCCGCCGTCGCCGCGGTGGCGCTTGTCGGCTGCACGTCGAAGGGGCAGGAGAAGACCTGCACGGCCACCACCGACGGGATCTTCGAGTGCGCGCCGGACCAGCGCTCGGCACCTCCGAAGCTCGCCGGTGAGCTGCTGCTCGGCGGCACCTACGACGTGAGCCAGGCCCGCGGCCAGGTCGTGGTGGTCAACTTCTGGGGCTCCTGGTGTGCGCCGTGCCGCGCCGAGGCGGACGACCTGGAGGCCACCTACCAGGCAACCAAGGGCACCGGGGTGAGCTTCCTCGGCATCAACGTGCAGGACTCGCGGGACAAGGCCAAGGCGTTCGAGAAGGGCCGGGTCACCTATCCGAGCCTGTTCGACCCGTCCAGCCGGCTGGCGCTCGACCTGGACATCCCGCCGAACACCGTGCCGGCGACAGTTGTGCTCGACCGCGAGGGTCGGATCGCCGCGGTGATCCGGGCCGCCGTCAAGCAGGAGGGCCTGCAACCGATCGTCGAACGGATCGCCGCCGAGAAGTCGGCGCCGAACTGATGGGCGAGACCTTCCGGGAGTTGGCCCTCAACGGGCCGCTGCTGCTCGCCATGGGCGCGGCGGCGCTCGCCGGCCTGGTCAGCTTCCTCTCCCCGTGCGTGCTCCCGCTCGTCCCCGGTTACCTGTCGTACGTGACCGGTCTGGCCGGCGCCGACCTGGAGGGCCGGCGGCCGGAGGCCGATCCCACGCCGGCCGGCGGGGGTGTCGCGGTCAAGGAGCGGGTCGCGCGGGTCGGCGCGGTCAAGGGTCGGGTACTCGCCGGAACGCTGCTCTTCATCGGCGGCTTCACTGTCGTCTTCGTGGCCACCGCGATCCTCTTCGCCGGCATCGGTCGGGTGTTCTTCGACTACAAGCGCGAGTTGCAGATCGGCGTCGGCGTGCTGATCATCGTGGCGGGGTTGAGTTACCTCGGGATGATCCCGGCCCTGCAACGGGAGTTCCGGATCTCCCGGTTGCCGTCGGCCGGGCTGCTCGGCGCACCGGTCTTCGGTGCGGTCTTCGCACTCAGTTGGGTGCCCTGCACCGGCCCGACGCTCGGCGCGGTGATGGGCATGGCCACCGCCAGCGGCCAGAGCGACCGCGCGGTGGTGCTCGCCGTGGCGTACTGCCTCGGGTTGGGGATACCGTTCATCGTCTTCGGGCTGGGCTTCGAACGCCTGCTCGGGGTCTTCCGCGCCGTCCGGCGCAACAGTCGCTGGGTCACCCGGGTCGGCGGCGCCCTGCTCATCCTGATCGGCCTGGCCCTGGTCACCGGCGGATGGCAGAGCTTCGTGATCTGGTTGCAGACCACCGTCGGGGTGGGCGAGGTGAGCATCTGATGACTGTCGTCGACGACCGGCCGGAGACCGTGGCGCCCGCGCCACGCCGCCGGCCGAACCGGCTGCTGGCCCTGCTGCGCAACTCGTGGCGGCAGCTCACCAGCATGCGTACGGCGCTGATCCTGCTCTTCCTCCTCGCGATCGCCGCCATCCCCGGCTCGGTGCTGCCGCAGCGCGGGATCAGCCCGGAGAAGGTCAACGAGTACTTCGTCGACCACCCGGACTGGGCCCCCCGACTGGACCGGATCGGCGCGTTCGAGGTCTTCGGGTCGGTCTGGTTCTCCGCGATCTACCTGCTCCTGTTCATCTCCCTGATCGGCTGCATCACGCCCCGGCTGCGCGACCACGTCCGCGCGCTGCGGTCCCGGCCGCCGGCCGCGCCGAAGCGGATGGCCCGGCTGCCGCAGCACACGGTGCTGCCCGCCCCGTCCGGTGGGGCGGCGGCGATCGCCGAGGCGCTGCGCAAGCGCCGCTGGCGGGTCGAGGTGCGCGGCGACGAGGTGTCCGCCGAGAAGGGCTACCTCAAGGAGACCGGCAACCTGCTGTTCCACACCTCACTGATCGCTGTGCTGATCGGGGTGGCGCTCGGCTCCTGGTACGGCTGGAGCGGCAACCGGCTGCTGGTGGCCGGCGCGGACAACGCGTTCTGCAACACCCGCCAGCAGTACGCCGAGGCGAAGCTCGGCCCGCAGGTGGACAGCGCCGACCTGCCCCGCTTCTGCCTGCGGCTGGACGACTTCCAGGCCCGGTTCCTGCCGTCCGGCCAGCCGGAGTTCTTCAACGCCACTGTCACCGTCGACGGCCCGGACGAGCCGACCCGCAGCGCCGACTTCTCGGTGAACTCGCCGTTGCGCCTGAACGACGCGAGCGTCTACCTGCTCGGCCACGGGTACGCCCCGGTGATCCGCTACACCGACCGGTTCGGCAACAGCCAGATCAGTGACGAGCCGTTCCTGACCACCGGCGACATGGGCCTGACCAGTGAGGGGTTGGCGGCCTTCCCGGACGCGAACGTCGACCCGGCGACCGGCCAGCGCGCACCCGACCAGCAAATGGCGTTCACCGGCATCTACCTGCCCACGGCACCCGAGCAGGCGCCGTTCGTCAGGTCGCAGTACCCGACCGAGCGGAACCCGGCGCTGAACCTGGTCGCCTACCGGGGCAACCTCGGTCTGGACGCCGGTATCCCCGGCTCGGTCTACCAACTCGACCAGCGGCAGGTGCGGGCCGGCAAGGTCAAGGAGGTCGGCACCAAACTGCTCCGCAAGGGCGAGACCTGGAAGCTGGACGACGGCACGACTGTCGAGTTCCTGGGCACCGAGCGGTACGTCACGCTCTCCATCCGGCACGATCCCGGTTCGACGATGCTGCTGGTCAGCTGCGGTGTCCTGCTGGTCGGGCTGATGGGTTCGCTGTTCGGGAAGCGCCGCCGGGTGTTCTTCCGGGTGGTGCCGGGCGACCCCGGGGAAGGATCTCCGACGAGCGGTAGTAGCTTGATGGAGGTCGGTGGGTTGCCGCGTACCGACTATCCAGGGTTCGCCGACGAGTTCACCCAGCTCGTCGCCGCCGTCAGCGGTGCCGAACGGCCTGAAGCTGACTCCGCTGACCGGGCCGGCGTGCGAGAAGGAGCCGAGTGATGTCCGCACTCTCCGACAATCTGGTGACCTTCGCGATCCTGGCCTACCTGGTCGCGATGATCGGCCACGCCGTCGAGTACGCGCTGGGCAACGTGCGTAACCGGGTCGCCACGGCGGCTCCGGTGCGCGAGTTGGTAGGTGCCGGCGGCGGTGTCGTCCCGACGCCGCCCGCGCCGGTCCCGTCGCCGCCCACCGCCGACCGCTCCGGCGGGCGGGCCCGGCTCGCGGGCCTGATCGGGGTGGGCGCCACAGCGGTCGCGGCCGCCCTGCACCTGGCTGCGCTGGTCACCCGCGGGCTCGCCGCGGACCGGATGCCCTGGGGCAACATGTACGAGTTCGTGCTCACTGTGACGTTCATCGGGGTCGCCGCCTGGCTGGTGGTGCTCTGGAAGCGGCCGACGCTGCGCAAGCTCGGGCTCTTCCTCACCCTGGTGATGGTGTTGCTGGTCGCCACCGCCGAGCTGGTGCTGTACGTGCCGATCGTGCCGCTGGTGCCGGCTCTGAACTCGTACTGGTTCGTCATCCACGTCTCGACGATCGTCTTCGCGTCCGGGATCTTCCTGCTCGGCGTGGTGCCGGCGGTCGGCTTCCTGATGCGCAACGGGTACGAGCAGGGCAAGCGGAGTTTCCCGTACACCCTGGCCAAGCGGCTGCCCGGCGCGGTCGGCCTGGAGCGACTGACCTTCGCGCTGCACGCCTTCGCGTTCCCGATCTTCACCTTCGCGGTGATCGCCGGTGCCATCTGGGCCGAGGCGGCCTGGGGTCGGCCGTGGGGCTGGGACCCGAAGGAGACCTGGGCGTTCATCTCCTGGGTGGTGTACGCCGGCTACCTGCACGCCCGCGCGACTCCCAGCGTCAAGCGCAACGTGGCCACCTGGATCGCGGTGCTCGGCTTCCTCACCATGCTGATGAACCTGTTCGGCGTGAACATCTTCTTCACCGGCCTGCACTCGTACGGCGGGCTGGACTGATCCTGACAGAATGTAGAACTACACTTCTTAGAAGCGTAGTTCTACGTTCTGTGGGGATGTGGCAGTGAAGCTCTCCAAACCAGCGGAAATCTTCGACCGTGACGTCGAATGGGCGGAGCTGGTCCGGTTCGCCGCGGACGACCGGCCCGGCGCGACGCTTGGCGTGGTCAGCGGCCGTCGCCGGCAGGGCAAGACTCTGCTGTTGTACGAGTTGGCCCGCGCCACCGACGGTTTCTACTTTGGCGCGACCGAGGCGACCCCGGCAGAATCGCTGCGTCGACTCGGGGAGGCTCTCGGCCGGCACACCGACGCGCCTGGTCCGCTTCGCCTGGAAGACTGGTCGAGTGCGGTCGACGCGCTGCTCGCACTGGGCCAGCGCCGCCCGGTCACCGTGGTGATCGACGAGTTCCCCTACCTTGCCCGATCCAGTCGGGATCTCCCGTCGATCATTCAGCACGCCCTCACGCCGGGCCGGGTCGAGCGCACCGAATCTCGTACGCGCCTGCTGCTGTGCGGTTCGGCACTGTCGTTCATGGGCGGTCTGCTTGCCGGTTCGGCCCCGCTGCGCGGACGGGCGGGGCTGGAACTGCCCGTGCCACCGTTGGACTATCGGGCCGCCGCGACGTTCTGGGGGATCGTTGATCCTTACCTCGCTGCCCGTGTGTTCGCCATCGTCGGGGGCACGCCGGCCTACCGACGGGAATACGTCCAGGACGATGTGCCCGACGGGCCGGACGATTTCGACGACTGGGTCGTGCGCGCCGTGCTGAATCCGGCCCGCCCGTTGTTCCGCGAGGCTCGCTATCTGCTCGCCGAGGATCCCGACCTGCGGGACACCGCGCTCTACCATTCTGTGCTGTCCGCGGTCGCCGAAGGCAACGGCACCCGAGGGGGGATCGCCGGGTACATCGGACGGAAGGCCACCGACCTCCAGCACCCGCTCACCGTCCTTGAGGACGCCGGTCTCCTCATTCGTGAGCCCGATCCGCTCCGTAGCGGGCGTAGCCGTTACCGCATCGCCGAACCCCTGATCACCTTCTATCAGGCGGTCATGCGGCCCTCCTGGACGGCCTTGGAGCAGCGGCGTGGCGCGGACGTCTGGAGGCGTTCCAATCGCCGGTACTCAAGCGGGGTGCTGGGGCCAGCGTTCGAGGAGATCGTCCGGCAGTGGGCCCTGCGCTTCGCCGCGCCGGAGACATTCGGCGGTGTCGTCGCGGAGGCCAGCGCGGCCGTCCTCACCGATCCCTCCACCCGCACCAGCCTGGAACTCGACCTGGTGGCGTTCGGCGAGCCGCCGTTCGGCGACGGCCCTCGGCCGCTGCTCGCCATCGGAGAGGTCAAGTGGGGTCGCACACTGGGTCGGCCCGAGTTGGATCGACTGAGCCGGGCACGTGACCTACTCGCCGCGCGTCCCGGCCTGGACGTGCGGGACGCCCGGTTGCTGCTCGCGAGCGCGGCGGGGTTCACCGACGAGCTTCGGCACACGGCCGGTCAGCGTCCCGATGTCGTTCTCGTCGATCCGTCGCGGCTCTATTCGGGGGACTGAGGGTGTCGGGGCCGCGCGGGAGGATGTGCGGGCCGGTCACGGACGAATCCGTGACCGGCCCGGATCGTTTCGTCGGGTCTGGTCAGTTCACGGTCACCGGGGCGATGTCGTTGCTCGGGTTGTCGTCCACCCGGGGATAGCGCTGGGACGGCTGGACCTCGCCGGGGGCCCCGGTGTGGCTGTCGATCCGCAGGTCGAACCCGACCGTGTGAGTCTTGCCGGCAGGGAAGACCGACCCCGACCCGTTGCAGTACCAGGTTGCCGGGACAGTCTCGGGCTCCTCCTCGTCACCGCTGAGCCAGCAACCCGGCGGCGTGGCCAGCACGGTGACCCCGGTGGGTGGGGTGAACTGGAAGGCCCCGACACTCTCGCCGGAGATGCTGCCATCCGGCACGCCCGGACCCTTGTTGCGCAGACCCACGGTGACCCGCACGGTGTCACCGACGGCTCCGGTGACGGCCGCGCCCTTGGCGACGATGTCGAAGGCGCCGTGCACCCCGCGCAGGTAGGTCTGGCCCTCGGCCCGGGTCGCCTCGACCGGGATCACGTCGAGCGCTGCGCCCACCGGCCGTAGCCGCAGCGCCTGGTCGGCGTCGCGCCTCTTGAGCTTCACGCCGCTCGGGAGCGGCCCGGCACTGGCCAGCGGCTCCACGACCTGAGTGATCCGCTTGCTGCCGAGCGTCGCCGGGCCGACAGTGGTGCCGAGCCCGCCCCGCAGGTCGTGGCGCTGGCCGGGCGCGAACGTGCCCCGCACGGTGCAGACCACCACCGTGGCGAGCGACTGGTTGGTGCCGTACCGACAGTTGCCGTAGCTGGGCGGGACCAGGCCCACCGGGAAGCGGAGCGTGAGTCGCAGGTCCACCGCCGGCTGGTCACCGGCGTTGACCACGGACACCGGTACGGCGAGGTTGTCGCCCACCTCGACGCCGGTCAGGTGCTCGTCGACAGTGTCGAGCAGGTCGGGCCCGGACCGCACGGTGACGGTCGCCTGCTGGGTGTACGCCTCGGTCTGCTCGCCGAGCGCCGTGTAGTCGAGGGTGCCGGTCGCGCCGTCGACCGCGCCGGGCGCGGGCCGGAACACCACCGGGACGGTGCCGGTGAGCGTGCCGAACTCGTCGACGGCCGTCGGCGGCATCGGGCAGGTCACCGACGTGCCCTGGGTGACGCAGTAGTCGGGGAAGTCGGCGGTGGCCACCCCGGTCAGGCCGGTCAGGTCGATCGTCACCCGGGGCTGGCTGGCGCCGGTGCTGTTCAGGGTCAGCGGCACCGTGCGGCCGGGAGCGCCGGGGCCGCCAACCGTGACGTCACCCAGCCAGCCGTCGACCCAACCGGGGTCGTCCTGGGCCGCGGCCGGGCCAGCCGCCACGGCGACCCCTGCGGTGCCCACGACCAGCGCGGTCAGGCCGTGCAAGAGCCTGCCACGCGCAACGTGCACAGATCTCATGGATCTCCTTGGAGAGGGATGAGCCGGTCGGTAGAAGCCGGGTTCGCAGCACCCCGACCCGACCGGCATCCATGATCTTAGAGATCACCTGTGACAGTTCTCGATCAGTCGACCAGCTCGCGATCGTCGTCGAAACGGGATCCGGTCGGTGTCCGCCGCGCCGGTCGCCAGGCCCGCAACGCCCGCTCGACCTGGACGGTGTCGGCCGTTGATCCACTCGGCTCTCAGGAAATCGAAGTGTCCTGCGACCCGGGACGCCGCGACTTCCTGAAACCCGAGTGGATGTTGTGGTGAGTGCCGAGCCGGACGGTCAGGCCCGGGTCGCAGCTCGTGTTACCGCGCTGCACGCCGGCCTCTTCGGGCCGTTCATCCTCGGCCGCACCGCCGACGGCAGTTGGCTCGGCTTCCTCGACAACCAGACCGGTGGCACCGCCGTGGACGACATCAACGAGGTGGCGACCCTGCTCGGAAGGTGGGAGAGTCTGCGCAGTGACGCGCTGCCCCGGCAGCAGTCGATCGACCTGCTCGAGGAGATCGTGAAGCCATGGATCTGACCGGAGCCCGCTGGCACAAGTCCACCCGGAGCGGCAACAACAGTGGCGCGTGCGTCGAGGTCGCCGACAACCTGGCCGGCCGGGTGCACGTCCGCGATTCCAAGGACCGCGACGGCGGCCTGCTGACCTTCAGCCCGGCCGCGTGGCGGGCCTTCGTCGAGCTGGCCCGCACCCCCTGACCGTCCGCCGAGCCGGGCAACCGGTCGGCAGCCGCGATCAGCCGCCGAGCCGGGCAACCGGTCGGCAGCCGCGATCAGCCGCCGAACCAGGCAGCCGGTCGGCGGCCCTGCGATCAGCCGCCGAACCAGCCGGGCACGTCGAGCCGGAACCAGTTGGCCGAGGCCATCGTGCGCAGGTCGTCTTCCATCGCGCTGACCCGTTCCGGGCCGAGGGCGTCGGTCCACCGTGCACGCAGCCGGTCGAAGATCTCGGCCGAGCGGCGTAACCCGTCGGCACCGCGCGGTGTCACCCGGACCAACCGGCGTCGGGCGTCGGAGGGGTCGTCGACCCGCTCCAGATAGCCGACGGCGACCAGCCGATCGACGGTCTTGCCGGCTGCCTGTTTGGAGATGCCCAGCCGTTGGCCCAGCTCGGTGGCGGTGGTGCCGTCCGCCCCAACGGCCTGGAGCACGAACCCGTGCAACGGTCGCAGCTCCGGATGCCCCTCCCGGGCCAGCTCGGTGTGCAGGTCGTCGATGAGCGTCCGGAAGCCGGCCAGCAGCAGCAGTGGCAGCGCGAAGCCGGGGCGGGCGGGATCAGCGGTTGCCATGTTCGACAACCACGTTTACTATTTCGTCAACCACGTTGACTATCGTAGCGTCCCCCGATCCAGGTTCCGGAAAGCAGGTAACCATGTCCGTCTTCACCGCCCACACCGCCGAGACCGCACCCGCCGCCGCCCGTCGGTCCATCGAGGGTGTACGCGGCCGGTTCGGCTGGCTGCCCACCCCGGTGGCGCTGATGGCCGACTCTCCGCAGTTGCTTACCGGCTTCCTCACCGCCAGTACGGGCTTCGAGCAGACCGACCTCGCCCCACTGGACCGGGAGGTGGTCATCCTGACCGTTTCCACAAGTCACGAATGCCATTTCTGCGTCGCCCTGCACACCGGCAAGCTCACCGGACTCGGCGCGACCCCCGAGCTGATCACCGCGCTGCGTGCCGGTTCGGTGCTGCCCGACCCGCGACTGGAGGCGCTGCGCCGCTTCACGCTGGCCGTGCTCGACCACCGGGGTGCAGTGCCCGACGACGAGCTGGACGACTTCCTGGCCGCCGGCTACCAGCCCCGGCACGCGCTGGACGTGGTGCTCGGCATCGGCGCGTACACCATGTCCACATTTGCCAACCGGCTCACCCGGGCACCGCTCGACCCGCCACTGGCCGCCCACGCCTGGTCGCCAGCCGCCTGACCGAGGGTGCCGGCCGGCTGCTGCTCAGGAGGCCCCGAGGAAGTCGCGCAGCAGGGCGAGCATCTCGTCGGGGCGCTCCTCGTACAGCCAGTGCCCGCAGTCCTCGATCACCTCGCCGCGGACCGTGTCGGCGTACCGGCGAACCTGCTCGCCAACCTGCCCTCCCAGGCTGGCCGCTGCTCCGACGGCCAGCACCGGCATGGTCAGCTTCGTGCCCCGGTTCGCCGCGTTGTCCGCGATGTCCTGCTCGAACGCCCGGAAGTACGCGAAGCTGGCCCGCAGATGCGCCGGGTCGCGCAGATGGCTGGCGAACTCCTCGATGTCGGGCGCGGCGATGCTGCCCTTGCGCACCATCAGCGCGTCGGTGAACTTGTCCACCCAGAGCGACTCCCGCCCGCTGACCAGTGCCTCCGGGAGCCCGTTGCCGAGGGAGAAGTAGCCGAAGTTCCACACCCCGGGCCCGGCCGAGGTGAGCGCGGGGAACGTGTAGATGCTCTCGTCGGGGATCGGCGCCTCGGTGAGCGCCAGCCGACTCACCCGCTGCGGATGGGCGGCGGCGTACGCGTACGCCACCATGGTCCCCAGGTCGTGCCCGACCAGCCGAAGGTCACCGACCAAGCCGAGTTGGTCGAGTAGTCCGTGCAGGTCGGCGGCGACCGTCTTCTTGTCGTACCCGCCGTCCGGGGCGTCGCTGCCCCCGAAGCCGCGCAGGTCGGGCGCGACCACGTCGAAGGATCGCCCCAACTCGGGCAGCAGGTGCCGCCACATGTACCAACACTGCGGATACCCGTGCAGCAGCACCAGTGGTGGGCCGTTGCCCCCACGGACGTAGTTCATGGTGATCTGGCCGACCCGTGCCCGCTGCTCGGTGAACCCCGCCGGAACCCGCTCCCCGCCCATCGCCGCCTCCGTCCGTCCGCGCGTGCCCGCCGCCTGCCCGGCTACCCGCTCAACCGCCAGCCATGCCCGCGAGGTGTGGGCCCGGCCCGTTGATCCAGACCCAGTTGGCGTCGGCGGGATCGCGAGCGTCACAGCACCCGGCTTGGGCCGTGCGGGAGCCGGTGCGGGAGACTGGGCGACATGGCGGCTCGTGGCTTCCCGTACACCGATCTCAAGGACTTTCTCGCGGCGCTGGAGCGCGCGGGGGAGTTGCGCCGGGTCGACGTCCCGGTCGACCCGACCCTGGAGATCAGCGAGGTGGTCACCCGCACGGTGCGGGCCGGCGGCCCGGCGCTGCTCTTCGAGCGTCCGACCCGGGGCGAGATGCCGGTGGCGATCAACCTGTTCGGCACCGAGAAGCGGATGGCGATGGCCCTCGGCGTCGACTCGCTGGACGAGGTCGGCGCCCGGATCGGCGCGCTGATCAAGCCGGAGCTGCCGGTCGGTTGGTCGGGCATCCGCGAGGGTCTCGGCAAGGTCATGCAGCTCAAGTCGCTGCCGCCGCGCAAGGTGAAGACCGCACCCTGCCAGGAGGTCGTCTACCGGGATGAGGACGTCGACCTCAACCGGCTGCCGGGGTTGCAGGTCTGGCCCGACGACGGCGGGATCTTCCACAACTACGGGCTGACCCACACCAAGCACCCGGAGACCGGCAAGCGCAACCTGGGCCTGTACCGACTCCAGCAGCACGGCCGCAACACCCTGGGCATGCACTGGCAGATCCACAAGGACTCCACAGCGCACCACGCGGTCGCCGAGCGGCTGGGGCAGCGCCTGCCGGTCGCGGTCGCGATCGGCTGCGACCCGGTCGTCTCGTACGCGGCCAGCGCGCCACTGCCCAGCGACATCGACGAGTACCTGTTCGCCGGGTTCCTGCGCGGCGAGCGGGTGGAGATGGTCGACTGCCTCACCGTGCCGTTGCAGGTGCCGGCGCACGCGCAGATCGTGCTGGAGGGCTACCTGGAGCCGGGTGAGCGGCTGCCCGAGGGGCCGTTCGGCGACCACACCGGCTTCTACACGCCGGTCGAGCCGTTCCCCGTGCTGCACATCGAGGCGATGACCATGCAGCGCAAGCCGGTCTACCACTCGATCGTCACCTCGAAGCCGCCGCAGGAGGACCACGGCCTCGGCAAGGCCACCGAGCGGATCTTCCAGCCGCTGCTCAAGCTGATGATCCCGGACATCGTCGACTACGACCTGCCGGCCGCCGGCGTCTTCCACAACTGCGCGATCGTCTCCATCCGCAAGCGCTACCCGAAGCACGCGCAGAAGGTGATGAACGCGATCTGGGGCGCGCACCTGATGTCGCTGACCAAGCTGATCGTGATCGTCGACGAGGACTGCGACGTGCACGACTACAACGAGGTCGCCTTCCGTGCCTTCGGCAACGTCGACTACGCGCGTGACCTGCTGCTCACCGAGGGCCCCGTGGACCACCTCGACCACTCGTCGTACCAGCAGTTCTGGGGCGGCAAGGCCGGCGTCGACGCGACCCGCAAGCTCCCCACCGAGGGCTACAGCCGCGGTTGGCCGGAGGAAATGAGCATGAGCCCGGAAGTCACGGCCCTGGTCGACAAGCGCTGGAAGGAGTACGGAATCTGATGGCCGTCCTCGACGCACCGGCCACGAAGCCGGGCCGGACCAAGTCCTTCCTGAAGCTCGTCGCCGTCGAGCACTCCGTGTTCGCGCTGCCGTTCGCGTTCCTCTCGGCGCTGACCGCGATGCAGGTCAACGGCGGGCGGGTGCGGTGGCTGGACTTGCTGCTGATCACCGTGGCGATGGTCGGGGCGCGGACGTTCGCGATGGCCGCCAACCGGATCCTGGATCGCCAGATCGACGCGCGGAACCCGCGTACCGCAGGTCGGGAACTGGTCACCGGAGCGGTGAGCGTGCGGACGGCCTGGACCGGCGCGGCCGTCGCGCTTGTGGTCTTCCTCGTCGCTGCCGCCCTGCTCAACCCGCTCTGCCTGGTGCTCGCGCCGCTCGCAGTGGTGCCGCTCGTCGTCTACCCCTACGCCAAGCGGTTCACCAACTGGCCGCACGCCATCCTCGGGGTCGCCCAGGCGGTCGGCCCGGTCGGCGCCTGGCTGGCGGTCACCGGCACCCTGTCCGGCTCCGGGCCGGCCTGGCTGCTCGGCGCGGCCGTGGGCCTGTGGATCGGCGGGTTCGACCTGATCTACGCCTGCCAGGACTCCGAGATCGACCGGGAGATCGGTGTGCACAGCGTGCCCGCCCGCTACGGTCGACGCTTCGCGCTGCACGCCTCCACCGTCGCGCACGTGGTGACGTTCGCGCTGTTCATCTGGTTCGGTGGGCTGATCGGTCTCGGCTGGCTCTGGTGGATCGGGCTGGCGTTGACCGCCGTGGCGTTCGCCTACCAGCACCTGGTGGTCACCCCGACCGACCTCAGCAAGGTCAACCGGGCGTTCTTCACCGCCAACGGGTTCGTCGGCATCGCGCTGTTCCTCTTCGCTCTGCTCGACCTGGTGATCCGGCTCGGCCTACGGCCCTGAGGCTGGGTGATCCGGCTCGGCCTACGGCCCTGAGGCTGGCGGCGTGGAGCTGACGGGGTAGCGGCCGCTCTCGAAGGTCCAGTCGATGGTCCCGCGCACGGCGTACGCGACACCGTCGAGATGGTCGGTGACCGCCTTGACCAACGTCGGGCCGAACGACGGCACCTCGGCTCGCAGCGCGACGAAGCGTCGCATCGCCGCCCGCCAGTGCTCGGCCGCCCGTTCGACCGCCTCCGCCTCGGGCACTGCCAGTTCGGCCTGTAGGGCGAGGACGATGTTGTGCCCGCCGGCCGTCGTCCGGTCCCGTTCCAGCGAGGCCAGGTCGTTGTACCAGGAGAGCAGGTCGTTGCCGGTGCGGGCGATCTGACGCAGCAGCGGGTGGTGGTAGACCGGGTCGGGCAGCGGCCGACCGCTGACGAACTCCACAAGCGGGTACGACACCTCCGCCGCCGAGGTCGACCGGCGCAGCTCGACGTACTGGTCGACGCTGGGGCGGCGGCCGGCCTCCTTGTTGACCGCCTCCTGCCAGGTGCCGTCGAGGTGCCGGGCCACCGCGTCGGCGAAACGATGCCGCCACCGTGCCGGCATCCGGCGGCGCGGCTCCCGCCAGGCCAGCACCAGCAGTCGTCGTAGCGGGCCGGTGAGCCCGGCCTGCCGCAGCCGGGTGCCGTCGTGCAGCAGAGCCAGGGTGCCGTTGCGCAGCGCCCGGATCTGCTCCGGGGTCAACCGATTCGGCCCGTCGCAGGCGTCGTCGACCAGGAAGAACCAGGTGAACAGCGCGGCCAGCACCCGCAGGTCGGCTTCGGTCGCCTCCGGGTAGAGCCGTCCGGCGTACCGGGCGAAGGCTCCCCGGGACAGTCGGTGCAGCGCGGCGTCGTCAAGTGCGAGGCCAAGCTCGGGCACCAGACCGAGCAGCCAGCCCTGCACACGATCGGCCTGTGGGGGAAGCCGGGACGGGATCGGACATTCGGCACGCAGCGCCCGGAGGATCTCGCCGGTCGTCACCGATGCCTCCTCTGCGAGATGCTTCCGGTGCGAATCGCCAGCGGCAGCATCTCAGGTCGGCGGGATACGCAGGTACCCCGCCCGACATGTCGGACCGGACCAACGCCGGGGGTGCCCACCAGCGAACCAGCCGGACCAGGCAGGCTGGGGGCATGCGGGAACCATGGGTGGTCGGGGTCTCCGGTGCCTCCGGTACGCCGTACGCGGCGGCCGTCATCGGCGGACTGCTCGACGCGGGCGAGCCGGTGGACCTGATCGTGTCCCGGGCGGCGCGCCTCACCGTGCTCGACGAGACCGGCCGACCCTTCCGTGACGGGCACTGGGCCGAGGACCTCGCCGCCTGGCTCGACCGGGACCTGACCGGGGCGGACGTGCGGCACTGGCCGGCCGGCGACCTCGCCGCCGGGCCGAGCAGCGGCTCCTATCGGGTACGCGGGATGGCAGTGGTCCCGGCCAGCACCGCAGCCTGCGCGGGCGTCGCCATCGGCCTCTCCAAGGACCTGTTGCAGCGCGCCGCCGAGGTCAACCTCAAGGAACGCCGTCCCGTGGTGCTGGTCCCCAGGGAGACACCGGTGACCCGCAGCCACCTGGAGCACCTCATCGCGCTGCACGACGCGGGCGCGGTGGTGCTGCCGGCCAGCCCCGGCTTCTACGGCGCCGGCGCGGCGGCCACCGCGCAGCAGTTGGTCGACTTCGTGGCCGGCAAGGTGCTGGACGCGCTCGGCGTCAAGCACACCCTGTTCCGGCGGTGGTCCGGCCAACTTGGGGCGGCCCGAAGCTGAGCCGTCCGCTCGTGCCGGACCGTCCCGTTCATGCCACGGTTGGCCGAAGCGGGACGCGGACCGGACTGGTGTCCGGTCCGCGTGGCGTTGTCCGCACCAGTTCAGTACATGCCGGCGTTGGCCGGACCCGGCCCCGTGGATGCCGCCGGCCCCACATTGCGTGGCTTACCGACCTCATCCACCTCGTCCAGCATGCCCTCCCCCTCAAGCAGGGCTCGCACCTCGGATTCCCGAAACCGGCGATGCCCGCCTGGAGTCCGGATGCTTCCTATCCGGCCGGCCGCCGCCCATCTCGTCACCGTTTTCGGGTCTACCCGAAACAGCGCGGCGACCTCACCCGGTGTCAGCAGGCGATCTCCAGTGTCCACAGCCCCCTCCTCGCGTCGACGAAGCCCCCGGCTGAACACACTGCCCCCGGCTGGTGCGTAGCCCAGAGCCGTCATGAGGGACGTATGGCAATTACAGCACCAGGGACATGGCCTGTCCGCCCAAACGCGAAAAATGCACTGAGTGGGGAGTTAGTAATGTTACTGGTGCTACCTCTGCCCTGACCGGCGGTTTATGAACAGTGACTCACCGCTCAGTCCAACGGGTGCCGAAGGCCGCACGTTACGCGCTAACAGTTAAGGTCACTCTCTGTGGACGCCATCGACCTGAGCCTCGTCGACCTGCTGCGCGGCAACGCGCGCCTCTCGTACGCCGAGCTGGCCCGCCAGGTGGGCCTCTCACCCCCGGCCGTGCACGAGCGGGTCGGCAAGCTGGAGAGCAGCGGGGTGGTCCGGGGCTACCGAGCGGACGTGGCTCCGGAGTCGATCGGGCTGGGTGTCACAGCGCTGATCGGCATCGTCGAGGACTCCGGTGCCGACACCGACGACATGCTCGAGTCGCTGCGGGTGCTGCCCGAGATCGAGTCCTGCTACTTCATGGCCGGCGTGGAGTCGTTCCTCCTCAAGGCGCGGGTCGGCACGATCGCCGAGCTGGAGCAGTTGATCGTGCGGTTGAACCGGACGCCGGGGGTCGCCTCCACCCGTACCGCCATCGCGCTCTCCACCAAATGGGAGAACCGCCCCCAGCCGGTCGGCCCGGCTGCGGCCTGACCACCTCGTACCGGCGCTGACCACCGCTGACCTGCTTGCTAGGTTTCCGAGCGTGACTCATCTCGACAGGTGCGACGAAGCCAGCCGGACCTGGGTGACCGAGGCGATCGCCGCCGTCGAGGCGGACGCGAACCGCTCGGCCGACACCCACCTGCTGCCGTTCCCGCTGCCTCGGGAATGGGGGATCGACCTGTACCTCAAGGACGAGTCGTCACACCCCACCGGCTCGCTGAAGCACCGGCTGGCCCGCTCGCTGTTCCTCTACGGGCTCTGCAACGGCTGGATCGGGCCGCGCACCACGATCGTCGAGGCGTCGTCGGGGTCCACGGCGGTCTCCGAGGCGTACTTCGCCCGAATGCTGGGCCTGCCGTTCATCGCGGTGATGCCCGCCTCCACCTCGCCGGAGAAGGTCGCTCAGATCGAGTTCCAGGGTGGCCGGTGCCACCTGGTGGACGACCCGGCAAGCGTGGTGGTCGAGGCCCGGTGGCTCGCGGAGGATTCCGGCGGGCACTTCATGGACCAGTTCACCTACGCCGAGCGGGCGACCGACTGGCGGGGCAACAACAACATCGCCGAGTCGATCTACGCGCAGTTGGAGCTGGAGCGACACCCGATCCCCGCCTGGGTCGTGGTGGGTGCGGGCACCGGGGGCACCAGCGCGACCATCGGCCGTTATGCCCGGTACCGCCGGCTCGCCACCAAGCTCTGCGTGGTCGACCCGGAGAACTCGGCGTTCTACCCGGCCTGGCTGGCCGCCGACTGGTCGGTACGCACCGGGAAGGGCTCCCGTATCGAGGGGATCGGCCGGCCCACCGTGGAGGCGTCGTTCCTGCCCTCGGTGGTGGACCGGATGGTCCAGGTGCCGGACGCGGCGTCACTGGCCGCCATGCGCGCCGGGTCGGCGCTGCTCGGCCGTCGGGTGGGTGGGTCCACCGGCACCAACCTGTGGGGCGCGTTCGGCCTGATCGCCGGGATGCTCGCCGAGCGTCGGACCGGCTCGGTGGTCACCCTGATCTGCGACCCGGGCGACCGGTACGCCGACACGTACTACGCCGACGACTGGGTGGCCGCCCAGGGCCTCGACCTGGCCCCGCACCTGGCCACGATCGACCGCTTCCTGGCCAGCGGGGCCTGGCCCGCCTGAATCGCGCAGCGGGGCCTGGCCCGCCTGAATCGCGCAGCGGGGCCTGGCCCGCCTGAGCGCTTCTCAGCGCGGGTCGATGCGTTCGGCCAGCCCGGGGTAGCGCACCACGTAGCCGCTGTCGTCCAGATCGATGTCGGCCGTGAAGGTGCCGCTCGCGAAGCGCACCCGACCCGGGCCCAGACCGGTGTAGATCTGCTCGGCCGGCACCACCTCCAGGCCGGGCAGCAGCACCCAGGCGACGGTGATCCGGTGTGCCACATCGGCCGGCTCGGCCGCCATCCGGAGCCGGTGGACCGGCAGGGTGTTGAACAGCGGCGAGCCGCTCAGATCGACGTCGAGGGCGTCGGCCAGCCGATCCGGGTCGTCAGTGCCGGGCAGCCCGGCCCGGGGATGACCGGCCGCGACCAGGGCCGCGTCCAGGTCGCCCTGCTCGGCGGTTGTCACCCGCCACCGGCCCGCGGCCCGCTCCAACGTCACCCGGCGTAGCCAGCCGAGCCCCTCGGCCTCGACCTCGACCCGGGTGGTGGCCCAGTCCGGCGTGGTGGTCAGCTGGTAGCGGGCGGTCCACGGAATCGGGTCCACGGCGAGCAGGGTGCCCCGGGCCGCCAACCCGTGGCCGTCGTCGAGCAGGACCTGCTCGCTGCCGGCTGTGTCCGTCCGGGACCAGAAGATTGACTTCGGCATGGTCGGCATGAGCCGGACGTTACGCGACCCGACCGACATCGGCAGGGCATGCGCGAACGCCGCCGCGAAGCCTGGGCTTCGCGACGGCGTTCGGTGGATCAATCAGTGAGTACGCGCCGGCGGTCGCCCGCCGAAACCGCGCCGATCGTCACGCGGCCGGTCTTCACGCGGGCGGTCATCGCGGGGCCGGTCATCGCGGGGCCGGTCGTCCCGAACCCGGCTCTCCGGGCGGAAACCACCCCGAGCGTCCCGGTCGCCGAAGCGCCGCTCACCCTGCGGCCGGTCGCCGAACCGACGCTCGCCCTGCGGGCGGTCGCCGTGGCCCCGCTCGCCCTGCGGGCGGTCGCCGTACTGGCGGTCACCCTGCGGACGGTCGCCGAACCGACGCTCGCCCTGCGGGCGGTCGCCGTGGCCCCGCTCGCCCTGCGGGCGGTCGCCGTACTGGCGGTCACCCTGCGGACGGTCGCCGAACCGACGCTCGCCGGTCGGCCGGTCGCTGTATCGGCGCTCGCCCTGCGGGCGGTCGCCGTAGCCCCGGTCACCCTGCGGCCGGTCGCCGTAGCCCCGGTCACCTTGCGGGCGGTCGCCGAAGCGCCTGTCACCCTGCGGCCGGTCGCCGTGGCCCCGCTCGCCCTGCGGGCGGTCGCCGAAGCGCCTGTCACCCTGCGGGCGGTCGCCGTACTGGCGGTCACCCTGCGGGCGGTCGCCGAAGCGGCGCTCGCCGGTGGGCCGGTCGCCGAAGCGCCGGTCGCCCTGCGGACGGTCGCCGTAGCGGCGCTCGCCTCCCGTGCGGTCACCGAACCGACGCGGCCCCCCGGACCGGTCGTCGTACCGGCGCGGGCCGCCGGAGCGGTCGCCGTAGCCCCGGGGCTCCGCCTCGATGCGGACCGGAACGCCGCTGGGCTCGCGGGCGCCGACCAGCTCGGCCAACGCCGCGTCTCCGACCCGGACCCGGGTCTCGGCCGGCGCGACACCTGCCTTCTCCATCATCGCCAGGGTGGTGCGGCGCTGCTTGGGCAGCACCAGCGTGGCCACCGCGCCCGACTCGCCGGCCCGGGCGGTACGTCCCGCGCGGTGCAGGTAGTCCTTGGGGTCCTTCGGCGGGTCGACGTGCAGCACCAGGGTGACCCCGTCGACGTGGATGCCCCGGGCCGCCACGTCCGTGGCGACCAGCACGTTCATCCGGCCCTCACGGAACTCGGCAAGCGTCTTGGTGCGCATCCGCTGGGTCTTGCCGCCGTGCAGACCACCGGCGCGTACGCCGACGGCCGCGAGCTGCTCGACCAGCCGGTCCACCCCGAGCTGGGTACGGGCGAAGACCATGGTCCGGCCGTCCCGGGCAGCGATCGAGGCCGCGACCGGGAACTTCTCGTGCGGCGGGATCAACAGCATGTGGTGGTCCATGGTGGACACCGAGGCGGTGGACGGCGCGGTGGAGTGGGTGACCGGGTCGGTCATGAACCGCCTGACCAACGCGTCGACGTCACCGTCCAGGGTGGCCGAGAAGAGCAGCCGCTGACTGTTCGCGGGCGTCTTCGCCAGCAGATCGGTCACCTCGGGCAGGAAACCCATGTCGGCCATCTGGTCGGCCTCGTCGAGCACCGTGATCTCGACCTCGTCGAGCTGGCAGATGCCCCGCTCGATCAGGTCGCCGAGCCGCCCCGGGGTGGCCACGATGATCTCCACGCCGCGGCGCAGCGCGTCGATCTGACGGTCGTACGGAACACCGCCGACGGCGGTCTTGAGGAAGATGCCGACGGACTTGCCCAGCGGCACCAGGGCGTCGTTGACCTGCATGGCCAACTCGCGGGTCGGCACCAGGACCAGGGCGCGCGGACGCATCGGCCGGGCCCGGTTGCGGGTGGCCAGCCGGGCGATCATCGGCAGACCGAAGGCGAGCGTCTTGCCCGAACCGGTCTGCCCACGGCCCAGCACGTCGCGGCCGGCGAGCGCGTCCGGAACGGTGGCCCGCTGGATCTCGAACGGGCTGGTGATGCCCTGCTGCGCCAGCGCGCGGACCAGGGGTTCGGGCAGGCCGAGGGAGGCGAAACTGATCGGCTCGGCGGCCTCCGTCGGCGCGGGCTCGGCCTGCGGGGTGACGGTCGCCGCCGGCGCGGTGCCGGCCTCGCTCGGAGGAACGTCGAGCTGCTCCCGGGCGGTGTCGGTCGCCGGGACTGAGTTGAAAACGGACGAAACGGTGCTGGGGTCAGCAGAGGTGGTCAACAAAAACCTTTCGAGCGGGGCGCATCTTCGCGATGGCCTGCCGCGGCTGTACCGCCGGATCGCCCGCAAGATCGCCCAGGGGCGCACACCACGCGCGCCGGGTCAGTGATCTCAGCCAGTGTACGGCGGTCTGGCGAAGCCGCCAGCCGGTTGTCCGACGGTAGTGGGCGGACTCACCATCGTTACCACTCGCTGGCTCACCCGTTGAGCACGCTGCCCATCAGACCGTCCAGGGCGTCGCTGGCCAGCAGGACGACCAGAACGCTGATCGCCACCAGCAGCCCCAGAGCGGCGGCCAGGACGATCATCACCCGGGCGTTACTGGACCGCTCGGCCGGCGTGTCGGCCCAGCCCTGGGCCAGGATGTGCCCGGTCAGCGAGCCGGACGTCTCCACCGCGTTGGCGGGTATCGCGATCGTGGTGAAGCCGGCCCCCTCGCCGTTGCCGTAGACGGTGCCGGCCAGGTCGGAGCCGCCGTCCGGCAGCCCGCCACGCGAGCCGGGCAGGTCGGAGCCGCCGTCCTGGCGCCCGCCACGGGTGCCGGCCGCGTTCCGTGCGGGGGAACCAGCCGGTGGGCTGCTCGGCGACGCGGTCATTCGGGAGTTCCCGGTGCTGTTCCGGGTCGACGAGGGAGCCCCGGCGGTGGACGGTGGCCAGCTCGGCAGCGCTGGGGCGGGTACCACCGGCGGCGCGGAGGCAGCCGTCCCGGTCCATCCGCCGCCGGACGTCGGGCGGGTCGCCCCGGCCGTGGATGGCCACCCGGCCGGCGGTGCGGAGACCGACGCGCTGGCCCGTACGCCGGGCTTGTCGGTCATCGCCGGCGGCGGTGGAAACGGCGGTGCCGGCATCGGGCCGGGCGGGGCTGGTGGTGCGGGCACCGGCGGGCCGGGTGGCGGAAGCGGTGGGCTCGGCACGGGCGGCGACGGCGGGCCGGGGATGGGCGGCACCGGCGAGGGCTGCGGGTTGGGCGGGCCCGGAACGGGCGGAACCGGACCGGGCGGCGGCGTGGGTCGGGGGCCCGGCGTTGGCATCGGGCCGGGCGGGAACGGACCCGGGGCCGGCGCGGGTTCCGGTTCCGGTGGCGGCGGCTGCGTCGGCCCGGGACCGGGTGGCGTGGGTTCCGGCTCCGGAGTCGACGGCGTGGAGGGCGGGGCCGGTTCCGGCTCGGCGCCCACCGGCGTGGTTCCGTAGACGGCAGGCGATTTCCCGCGAAGGCCGGGGGTGCCCAGGGCGTCGGCCGTGCCCCGGCTGCCGCTCGGAACCGTGGCGCTGGCCCGGGCCGGCGCGGGGGAGTCGTTGCGCTGCCCCGGCAACGACACGTCGGCCGGGCTGGCCGAGCCGGTCGCACGGTAGGTGGTCGCGGTGACCGGAGCGCTGGCCGGCAGGTCACTGCGGAGCGCCCCGGCGGTCACGACGCTGGCGCGTGCGCGTACCGGTGCGGCGGCCTGGCCCTGGCGCGCGTCGACCACCGGCGACTCCGCGGCGCTGGTCCCAGAAACGTCAGTGCCGCCGGAAGGGGCGTCGGCGGGTGCGGCGTCGGCGGGCTCGGCGTCGTCGGCGTCGGTCGAGGCGTCCGGGACGACAGCTGCCGTGCCGCTGTGGGCCGGGCTGGCCTCGCTGTGGGCCGGGCTGGTGTCAGCTGGGCTGGCCTCGCTGGCGGCCACCGGGTCGGCGGTTTCCGGCCCTGGTGGGCCGGCCTGGTCGACCACGGGGTCGACCGTCTCCGCCGGATCTCTCTGCTCGGCCATTTCCGCCCTCCGCGCCATGCTCGCACCCGGACCCGTGACGTCGGGTCGGATGTGCCTGGTTGTCACGGTGCCACAGATCTTGCCGAGCGGACAGCCGGAGGCGGTCGTGGCGGATCAGCCCGTGGTGCTGGGGCTGCCCGTCGCGCTGCCACTGCCCGTCGCGCTCGCGGTGGCCTTCGGCGTGGTCGTCGGAGGCGTGCTGGCCGTCGCGCTCGCGGTGGCCTTCGGCGTGGTCGTCGGAGTGCTGCTCGGGGTGTTCGACGGCTTCGGCGTGGTGCTGCCGGTCGGGGTCGGCGTCGGGGTGGTGGTCAGCGTCGGCGTCGGCGTCGGGGTGGTCGTCAGAGTCGGCGTCGGCGTGGGCGTCGGGGTGGTGGTCTTCGTGGGCGACGGCGTCGGCGTCGGCTTGCTGGTCTTGGTGGGCGACGGGGTGGGCGTCGGCTTCGGGGTCGAGACGGGCGGGGTCGGATTGGTCACGACCGGTGCCGGCACCGCGCCGATCACCCGGGTGGCGGCATACAGCCGGGACCAGCGGACGACCGAGATCTTGACGACGTCGCCAGTGGTGGGGGCCTGCACCATCTTGCCGTTGCCGATGTACATGCCGACGTGGTGGATCGTCGTCCAACTGCTGCCCGAGGCGAAGAAGAGCAGGTCGCCGGGGAGCAGCGCGCTCTGCGGAACGGTGCGGCCACGGGTGGCGGCGTACTGGTCACGGGAGACCCGGGGCAGGTCGAAGTAGTCGGCGCCGGAGGACCGGTAGGCCGCCCACATCAGGCCGGAGCAGTCGAACTCGTCCGGCCCCTCCTCGGACCACTTGTACGGGTCACCGAGCTGGGCGAGCGCATATCGGACCGCGGCCAGTGCCCGGGGGTGCGCGGCCATGCCGCTGATGCTCTGGTTGGAGACGTAGCCGGCGCCGATCTGCTGCTCGGCGGCTTCCTGCTGGCGTTCGATCTCGATCAGCGCGGCGGCGTTGTCCCGGCGCAGCTTGAGCAGGCTCGCCTCGGCGGTGCGGAGCCCCTTCTCACCCGCGGTGAACTCCGTCTCGGCGGCCGCGAGCAGATCCTTGGCCTCGCTGTGCTTCTGGTACGCGGCCTGCTCACCGGCGCGGGCCCGGGACAGCTCCCCGGCCACTCCGGTGGTGCCGCCGTCGACCTTCTCGCCACGGGTGATCGCCTGGAGGCGGCTCAGCCCACGGATGTCCTGGGCGAGGTCGCCCGGCGGCAGAGCGGCGGCTGCCTTGATGTCCTCGGCGGCTGCGGTGTCGGCCGTCTGCTGGGCCCGCAGCACTGCGTCCTGCGCGGTCGCCAGCGCCTTGCCGGCCGCGTCGAGCTGCGCCTGCGCGTCGACGCGTTTCTGCCGCCTCAACAGCAAATCCTCGCCGAGCGCGCCGACCTGGGCCTCACCGGCGGAGATCGCGGCGGCCAGTGGGCCGTTGCCGATGTTGACCACCGGCGGCGCGGGCACGCCGGCGACCGGTGCTCCGCCGGGCAGCTGAAGCGCGCCGGTGACCGCCGGGCGCGAGCCGGTGTCCGGCACTGTGGTCGGCAGGCCGGGCTCCGCGTAGGCCGGGGTGGCCAGCACGGCCGCGGCGATCGCGCCGAGCAGGGCGGCCCAGAGCTTCGGGCGCAGCACCGGCGAGATCACCGGGCTCCGTCGTCGCTGCCGTCGCCCGCGCCCGCTGTAGACCATGCCGCTCCCCGTCCAACCGCTCGTCGCCGCGCTCGGTGGGCGCGACCGTCGGGACGGTACCAGTGTGTGTGTTCCGCCCCACCTTGTTACTACCGCACCTCGCCACTCATGTCGATGCGTTGCCGGGTTACGGGAGGCTGAGAGTCTGGTGAAGTGGGTCGCTGCCGGCGACCGTGCCGCCGGGCCCGTCGGCGCCGCGACGTACGCTCGATCCGGACCGCAGGTGGAAGGGACGTGCCATGGACGCCGGACTCAAGCGTGAGCTCGAAGCGAAGGTGTACGCCGGTGAGCGGCTGACCCGGGAGGACGGGGTCGCACTCTACGAGAGCGACGACCTGACCTGGCTGGGGCGGCTGGCGCACCACAAGCGCACCGAACTGAACGGCGACCGGGTGATGTTCAACGTCAACCGGCACCTCAACCTGACGAACGTCTGTTCGGCGTCCTGTGCGTACTGCTCGTTCCAGCGCAAGCCGGGCGAGAAGGACGCGTACACGATGCGCATCGACGAGGCGGTCCGTAAGGCCAAGGAGATGGAGGACGAGCAGCTCACCGAGTTGCACATCGTCAACGGCCTGCACCCCACGCTGCCCTGGCGTTACTACCCGAAGGTGCTGCGCGAGCTGAAGGCCGCGCTGCCGAACGTCAAGCTCAAGTGCTTCACGGCGACCGAGGTGCAGTGGTTCGAGAAGATCAGCGGCCTGAGCGCCGACGAGATCCTCGACGAGCTGATGGACGCCGGCCTGGAGTCGCTGACCGGTGGTGGCGCGGAGATCTTCGACTGGGAGGTCCGGCAGCACATCGTCGACCACGCCTGCCACTGGGAAGACTGGTCGCGCATCCACGCCCTGGCACACAGCAAGGGCATGAAGACCCCGGCGACGATGCTGTACGGCCACATCGAGGAGCCCCGGCACCGCGTCGACCACGTGCTGCGGCTGCGCGAGTTGCAGGACGAGACCGGCGGCTTCGCGGTCTTCATCCCGCTGCGCTACCAGCACGACTTCGTCGACTCGGCGGACGGCAAGATCCGTAACCGGATCCAGGCGCGCACCACGATGGCCTCGCCGGCCGAGTCGCTGAAGACGTTCGCCGTCTCCCGGCTGCTCTTCGACAACGTGCCGCACCTGAAGAACTTCTGGGTGATGCACGGGTTGTCGGTGGCGCAGCTCTCGCTGAACTTCGGCGTGGACGACCTGGACGGCTCCGTCGTCGAATACAAGATCACGCACGACGCCGACTCGTACGGCACCCCGAACACCATGCACCGCGACGACCTGCTGCACCTGATCTGGGACGCCGGCTTCCAGCCCGTCGAGCGGGACACCCGCTACAACGTGGTCCGGGAGTACGACAAGGCGCCGTCGCTGGCCGAGCGGCGCGCCGAGCCGCAGCAGGTCTGGGCCTGAGCCGCCACGTACCCTCGCAGTCGATGACCGAGCAACGAGGACCTGAGCAGCAGGGCGGGTTTCCCCGCCGGGACGCCGATGGGCGCATCCGTACCCTTGGCGATCTGCTCGGGGTGTGCCTGGCCGGCCTGGTCATCGGTGTGCTCGCGTTGGTGCTGTTCGACTGGGCGTTCGCCTCGATCGGTGCTGGCGACTTCGGGCACACCAATGGTTGGCTGGCGGTGATCCTGCCGGCCTGGTTGTTCTGGGACGACTTCCGGGCCTGGGAGTTCGGCGCGGCCCGGGTGCTGGCGGCGGTGGTCGCCGCTGCCGTCGGGGTGTTCGTGGGACTGCTGGTCGCCGGTCTGGGCGCGGGGTTGCCGCCGCTGCTCTCCGGCGCGTTGGCGGCGGGGGCGTTCACGGTGGCGTACGCAACCCTCTGGTTCCCGGGCGTCCGCTGGCTGGCCCGCCGGACCGGCTGACCACGACCGCCCGCCGGGCGGCTCGATCCTTCCGCCGGCAGTGGCGGGCGACGGAGAGAACGGAGTGGTGCAGGTGAGCGCCGCGCTCAAGTACACGCTGGGCCGGATCGGGCTGTTCGTCGCCGTGTTGGCGGGCCTCTGGCTGGTCGACATGAACGTGTTCCTGAAGCTCATGCTGGCGTTGGTGTTCTCCGCCGCGCTCTCCTTCTTCCTGCTGCGCGGTTGGCGGGACGAGATGGCCGGGGAGATCGCCGAAGCAGCCGAGCGCCGGCGCGCCGAGAAGGAACGCCTCCGCTCCGCCCTGGCCGGCGACGACCAACCCCCCACCCAAACCCCAGACTCCCCGCGTTGATCATGAAGTTGTTGTCACGACACGCCCGCGTAGTCGGGCAATAACTTCATGATCAACCGCGCGGTGCCTACCAGTTGGTGGAACCGGGGACCTTGGGCCAGGGTTTGGACGTCGGCTTGATCAGGTAAGCGATGCCGCCGGAGCCACCGGAGACGCCGCCGCTGGCGTTGGTGCGCTTGGTCCGCAGCCAGATCTGTTCGAACTGCGCACGCTTGTAGACGTTGCGCACCACGTCGTTGCTGGACGAGGCGGGGTCGTTGACGATCACGTCGCCGTCGGCGGTGAAGCCGACCACCACGAAGAGGTGCCCGGAGGTGCCGTAGTTCGCCCCGTCCAGCTCACTGGCGAGGAAGGACTGGCTGGTCACGACGGGGATGCCGGCGGCGATGAAACGCTCAAGTTCGTCCAGCGAGTGCAGTCGGGTCACCCGGCCCTCCAGCCCAGGGAAGCTGGCCGCGTACGCGGTGTTGAACGGCCAGTTGCCCGCGCCGTCGTACGCGTAGTCGTAGGTCATCCGCGCGGCGTGGTTGACGGTCGGGTCGGGGTAGGTCGGGTCCACCCAGGAGGTGTCGGCCGCCGACGGTTCGCGTCCCCAGTACTCGACCACCATCTCGGTGGAGGTGGGTGAGCACCACGCCTCGCCGCCGCCGTCGTACTCGGGGTAGTGCCCGGCGTGCACGTTCTGCGAGTAGCGCGGCACCGGCAGCTCCCGGCCCCAGGCGATGTGCCCGGCGCTCGGTGGCACTGTGAACCGGTCCAGCACTGTGGAACTCATCGCGCCCAGCATCCGGACCACCGGGGCGGCGCTCTGCCCGGGTGCCCGGTAGAGGGTCAGCTTGAGCTGGTACGACCGCAGCAACACCCCGGCGGTGGCGTCGTCGATGCTGAAGGTGTCGGTCCAGATCGTCGACCAGGGGTCGCCCTGCCGGTCGACGCTGGTCCGCTTGATGTCGGTGTCGCCGGACGCCCAGCGACCCAGGACGTACCACGGGGTCTGGTCGCCGCTTGTGTAGTTGCCCTGCATTTCCACCTGGATCCAGGTGCCGGCGGGGGTCTCCGCGTTCCAGGAGGCGATCAGCTCGGTGGCGTCGAATCCGACTCGGGTCGTCGGCGAGGTCCAGGTGCCGTACTCCCAGGTGCGGGTGGTGCCGGTGTGCGGGTCGGCGTACTCGGTGGTGCCGGCCGGACGGGCCAGGGTGACGCCCGCTCGGGCGCCGGGCACGACGCGGGTGCCGGCCCGGCTGCCCCGGTGCCAGTCGGCCGGCCCGGACCAGTCCTGGTAG
>NZ_JAGPXW010000048.1:0-39269 GCF_018070365.1 Micromonospora sp. D93
GGGCGGGGGTGGGACGGGGGGTTAGCGCGGGGTGTGGTTTCGGCTGGTTAGGCCTGTTGTGATGCGGACTGTGGTGCCGACGGTGCCGGTGACGACCTCCATCGCGTCGGTCAGCTCGCGGGCCAGCCAGAGGCCCCAGCCGCCGGCGGTGTCCGGGGTCGGTCGACTGCGATCACCCAGCCGCTGCGGGCTGATCCCGTGCCCGTGATCGGCGACCTCGCAGACCAGCACCCCGGACTCGCGCCAGAGTCGCAGCCAGCCGCGCCCGCCGCCGTGTCGCACCGCATTGGTGATCAATTCATTGATCGCGAGCACGAAGTCGTCCAGCCGTTGGCCGCTGAGGCCCGAGGCATGCGCGCAGGAGGTGACCGAGTGTCGAATCTCGGTCACCTGGGCCTGGTCAAAGGCTTCGGCGATCAGGAGGGCAGGTTCGATGGGCACAACCGTACGCGGTGCGTGCGGGTCTGCGTTCGTCATGGGCCCGTCCCGGCGGCGCATCTCGGAGTATTTCGCGGCTTTTCCACCGTACGTCAGGGTTCTGCGAACCGCACTCGCTGCTCGCCGTGCGGCCGGCCGGTTGTGGCATCCTGACCGCCATGCCGTCGCCGCCGGGTGGGTTCGAGGTGCCGCTGTGGCGTGCGCTCACCGTGTTCAGGCTGGCCTCCCTGGCGTACGTCTGCGCGCTCGCGGTGCGCGACGCCGACCGGTACGCCCACCCGTACGCCGTCGGCGCCCTGATCCTGCTGATGATCGCCTGGACCGGGGCGACGACGATCGGGTACGCCCGACCGGCCTGGCGGCGGTGGCCGCTGCTGCTGGCCGACCTCGGGGTGGTGGTGGCCATCGTGCTGGCCACCCCGTGGGTGGTCGGCCGGACGGCGCTCACCCACGGCGTACCCACCCTCGGGGTGGCCTGGATGGCCGGCCCGGTGCTGGCCTGGGCCGTCTCGGGTGGCCGGCGGCGGGGGACTGTCGCCGCGCTGCTGGTCGCCGGCGCGGACCTGGCCACCCGGGAGCGGATCGGCCAGTCCTCGTTCACCGGGGTGATCCTGATGCTGCTCGCCGGGGTGGTGGTCGGGCACGTGGCCCGGCTGGCGGCGAGCGCCGAGGAGCGGCTGCAGCGCGCGGTGGAGCTGGAGGCCGCCACCCGGGAGCGGGAGCGGCTGGCCCGGGGCATTCACGACTCGGTTCTCCAGGTGCTGGCGCTGGTGCAGCGGCGCGGCGCTGACCTGCCCGGGGAGGCCGGCGAACTGGCCCGGCTGGCCGGTGAGCAGGAGGCTGCGCTGCGGGCGCTGATCGCCGGCACCAGCCCGGCCGCCGCGAGCCTCCCGGACGGCGGCGAGGCGGTGGACCTACGGACCCTGCTCGGCCGGTACGCCTCGGCGACGGTGGCGCTGTCCGCCCCGGCCACCCCGGTGCCGCTGCCCCGACGGGTGGCCGGCGAGTTGGCCGCCGCGACCGGCGCGGCCCTGGACAACGTGGGGCGGCACGCCGGTGGGCGGGCCTGGGTGCTGATCGAGGACGAGGGGGCAACGGTGACGGTGTCGATCCGCGACGAGGGGCCGGGCATCCCGGACGGTCGGCTGGACCAGGCGGCCGCCCAGGGGCGGCTCGGCGTGACCCAGTCGATCCGGGGCCGGGTGGCCGACGTGGGCGGGACGGTTCGGATCGTGTCCGCACCCGAGGCGGGTACCGAGATCGAACTGAGCGTGCCGAGGTCACAGCGGTGAACCCGATCCGGGTGATGGTGGTGGACGACCATCCGATGTGGCGGGAGGGGGTGGCCCGCGACCTGACCGAGGCCGGGTTCCTGGTGGTGGCGACCAGCGGCGAGGGGCGCCAGGCCATTCGGGTGGCCGCCGCCGCCCGGCCCGACGTCGTCGTCCTCGACCTGCAACTACCGGACATCTCCGGCGTTGAGGTGATCCTGGGGTTACGCGCGGCGCTGCCCGCCGTACGGGTGCTGATGCTCAGCGCCAGCGGCGAACAGCAGAGCGTGCTGGACGCGGTCAAGGCGGGGGCCACCGGTTACCTGGTGAAGTCGACAGCGCCCGCCGAGTTCCTGGAGGCGGTCCACCGCACCGCGGCCGGCGACGCGGTCTTCACTCCCGGCCTGGCCGGGTTGGTTCTCGGGGAGTACCGCCGGCTGGCCGCCGGACCGGGGCGGGGGACCGGCCCGGCCGGCGCTGCCGAACCTCCGACGCCCCAGCTCACCGAACGGGAGACGGAGGTGCTGCGGCTGGTGGCGAAGGGGATGTCGTACAAGCAGATCGCCCAGCGGCTCGGCCTGTCGCACCGCACTGTGCAGAACCACGTGCAGAACACCCTGGGCAAGCTGCAACTGCACAACCGGGTCGAGCTGACCCGGTACGCCATCGAACGCGGCCTGGACGACTGAGCGACGTCAGACCGAGCGCGGCGGCTCCGTCTCGTGGATGGCCAACTCCTCGGCGGTCGCGCCGCCCCCGGCCGATCCGGCGTCGTACGCCACCGAGTCGGTCTCCTGGTCGGTGTGCGACCCCTCGTCCGGTTCCACAAGCCGGCCCACCGTGGCGTCGGCGACCGTGCCGAGCTGACCGTGGTCGTAGAGGGAGACCGGTGAGTTAGGGTCCGAGGTCGGCCCGGGATCCATCACGTCGGCGTCCAGCTGGGCCTCCGCCGCGGCTTCCAGGTTGTCCGCCTCGAAGGCGATCTTCGGGTCGATCGTGCCGGCCAACGGGTCGTCCGCCGGGCGCTCGTAGACCTCGCGGTCGAGCTTGTAGTCCAACGACTCGCCGTCGAGTTGCTCCTCGGCGGTCGTTCCGAACCGGTCCACAGCCACCGGCGTCCGGTCGCCGGGCAGCTGGGCCGGGTCCGGGCCGTCGGCCTCGCGCCCGGTGAGGACGTCGTCGTTGGCGGTCGAGTCGTCATCGGCGGTGTCGGGCAGCCCTTGCGCCTCGGTGTCGGACACGGGGGTCGGGTACTCGTTGTCGCGCATGTCTGATCACTACCCGCTGCCCTGCCGCCATAACCGGGCGACCTTCGGCGGTACGGCGCCGAACCGGGCGCCGACGGCGAAAGCCCCGTCAGGCGGCCTCGTCGTCCGGGTGCAGCACACACCAGACGACCTTGCCGTCCGGTACGGCGCTGCTGCCCCAGCGACGGGTCACCGTGTCGATCAGCAGCAGACCCCGGCCGCCGACCCGGGTCGGCGGGGAGATCCCGGGGAACGTCGGCCGACGCGGGGAGTGGTCGCGAACCGCCAGGTGCAGGGTGCTCTCCTGAGGTGCCAGCCGAACCGTCATCGGGGTCCGGGCGTGCGCCACCACGTTGTTGACCATTTCGGTGATCGCGATGCACGCCGGGTCGGTGAGCGTCGGCATGCCCCAACGCTCGCAACCGGTGGTGACCAGCTCGCGCGCCTGCCGGGCGGCTCCCACAGCCGGAGCCAGTTCGGCGGTGAGCACCGCCGCCAGTGGCGTCGCCGCGACCGCGGCCAGCGCACCGTCGAGCGTCGGCCAAGCCGGCACGCCAGCGAACGCCGCGTCCGGGTGGGCGGGCCCGTCGACCGCCGCCGGGTCGCACAGCAGCAGATCCGCGGCGGGCCAGTCGGCCACCTCCCGACGGATGTCGGCGAAGACGCCCCGCCCGGCCGCGTCGACGACCCGCAGACCTGTCACGTCGGCCACCACCGGACCGGGCCGGGCCACGAGGCGGGCGAGCAGCGCGCCGCGTACCGCCTCGGCTCCGGCGGCGTCGAGCACACCGGTCAGCCGGACCACCGCTGACGAGTCGTCGATTTCCACGAGACAGCTCGACATGATCGCCCCATTGTGCGCGCCGGTGACGGTCAGCGCATTCGGGCGCTCGACATCGGCCATCAGCGTTCCAACCGGGAGCGGCGGTTGATGGCGGCGAGGGTGCCGACAGCGGTGCCGGCGGCGGCCAGACCGAACGCGGCGGTCATCCGCACCAACTGTCGCCGTCGACCGTGCCAGCCCCCGTCCTGGTGCCCCTGGGCATCGGCGTGGAACACGTTGCCGCTGCTGTCCACCCGGGCGCCCGGCCCGAACTGGGTGCGGTGGGCGTACCAGCCGAGGGTGCGCTCGACCAGCGCGGGCGCCAGCCGCCACTGCAGGCCGATCAGCCGGGCCGCGCCACCGGCGTACGCCTCGCGGCGGGGCCGGCGCAGCAGCCGGACGATGGTCTCGGCGACCACCTCCGGCGGGTAGATCGGAGGAGGCGGCACCAGCTCCCGTCCGCTGTGGTTGCCCGTGTGCCGGAAGAACGGGGTGTCGATCGTGGCCGGCAGCACTGTGCAGACGGAGATGTGACCCCGACCGGTGACCCGCAGCTCCTGTCGGACGGTGTCGGCCAGCCCCCGGATGCCGTGCTTGGTGGCGTTGTACGCCGACTGGTACGGCATGGCCACCTCGGCCAGCACCGAGGCGTTGTTGACAAGCACACCGCCACCGGCGGCGCCCAGGTAGGGCAGTGCCGCCTTGATGCCGTGCACCGCCCCGAGCAGGTTGACCTCCAGCACCCGGCGGAACTCGGCGACCGGGATCTCGTCGAACAGACCCACGGCGCTCACCGCGGCGTTGTTCACCCAGGCGTCGATCCGGCCGAACTCGGCCGCCGCCTGATCGGCCAGCCGCCGCACCGACTCCAGCTCGGTCACGTCGGTCGGTACGACAAGCGCCCGGCCGCCCAACTCCCGGCAGCGCCGCGCGACCTGTCGCAGGGCGGGTTCGCTGCGGGCGGCCAGCACGACGGCGGCGCCCCGGCGGGCGAGTGCGTACGCGGTCGCCGTGCCGATCCCGCTGGACGCGCCGGTGATCACCACGGTCGATTCGTCGAGGCTGCGGGTCAGCGGCATTCTTCAGCGGTACCCCCGGCCGGGCCTGGTCACACCGATCACGGGTTGTCGATCATCGTCGAACCGTGCGGTGGCGTGCCGCGTGTGCTTGCCGTGGCGCAAGTGTCGGTGGCACTCGCGCGGACACTTCCTGATCTGCCAGGTTTCGGCTCAGCGTCGCGAGGTTAATGGGACGCTCTGACCGGGAGGACCACCGCCGAGGAAAGATCGCAGGGAGGTGACCCATGCGCGTCGGCCTCGTCTGCGCGCACGCCAGTTCCTACCGCCACGCCGACGGCCCGCCGGTCGGCACCCGACAGCACATCGCGCGGGTCGCCGCCGAGCTGGCCGAGCGAGGCCATGACGTCCGGCTCTACGACCGCCGGGACGACCCGACGCTGCCGGCGACGATGAACGTCGACGGCTACCAGGTGCACCAGGTGCCCGCCGGCCCGCCCACCCCACTACCCACCGCCGAGCTGATCCCGTACGTGACGGAGGTCGGCCGCTGGCTGGCCGACGAGTGGTCGGGCGCCTGGCGGCCGGAGGTGGTGCACGGGCACTACTGGGTCGGCGGCCTGGCCGCCGCGCACGCCGTTCGGGAGACCGACATCCCGGTGGTGCAGACGTTCCACTCGCTCGGCATCGAGCAGCTGCGTCACCTGGGCGGTCACTACGACGGGCCGGGACAGCGGATCACGCTGGAGCGCGCGTTGACCCGGGCTGTCGACATCGCCGTGGCCCAGTCCAACGACGAGGTCGACGAGCTGACCCGGATGGGTCTGCAACGCAGCTCGGTCGCGTTGGTGCCGGCCGGCGTCGACATCGAGCAGTTCCATCCCGACGGCGAGGCCGCGCCGCGCGAACAGCGATCCCGCATCCTGTCGGTGGGTTCGCTCGCCGCCGGGCATGGCCAGGAGGACCTGATCCGGGCGATGCGGCTGGTCGGTGACGCCGAACTGGTGATCGCCGGCGGGCCGCCGGCCGACCAGTTGGCCAACCACGCCGAGGCGCGACGGCTGCGCCAGCTGGCCGAACAGATCGGCGTCGTCGACCAGGTACGGCTCGTCGGGGCGGTGCCGCACGACCAGATGGCCACCTGGTACCGGTCGGCGGACGTGGTCGCCTGCACGCCGCACTACTCCTCGGCCGGGCGGGTCTCGCTGGAGGCGATGGCCTGCGGGGTGCCGGTGATCGGCTACGCGATGGGTGGCCTGGCGGATGCCGTCGTCGACGAGGTAACCGGCCGCCTGGTGCCCCCCGGTGACGTGCGCGCACTCGGGGTGTCGCTGCGCCGGCTGCTCTCCGACAACGCCGGCCGGTTCGCGTACGGGCACGCCGCCGTGGACCGGGTTCGCAGCAGCTACACCTGGGAGCGGACCGCCGGCGCGTTGGAGCGTCTCTACGAGCGGGTGGTCAGCCGCCGCAAGCCGGTCGAGGCCTGAGCCAAGGGTGCCGCGGCACCCTGGTCGTGGTGCGGTGCCGGATGGGTCCTGGTGCGGTGCCGGATGGTCAGCCCGGCTGGCCGGCACCGACCATGGCCGGGTCCCGACGGCGTGCCACCGGGCGATGCTGCTGCGGTTCGGCATACCTGGTCAGGCCGATCACCGCGGCCAGGGTGACCAGGAAGCCGACCGCGGCCAGCCACTCCCGCCCCGGCCAGATCTTGTCGTTGAGCAGCAGCAGGCCGACGATCGCGGCCGGCACCGCGCCGGCCGCGTCCATCGCGGCGACCGCGGCTGTCGTCGAGCCCCGCTGCATGGCCAGCCCGAGCAGCAGCTGACCGACGATCGAGTGGGCGATCAGCAGGTAGAACAGTGGGTCGGCGAGGAACGCCTCGGCGGACGGCGCGGAGGCCAGTGGCCGGGCGGCGACAGCGGCCGAGCTGAACGCCAGCCCGGCCAGCGAGCCGAGAGCCACCGAACCCGGCGCCCCGTGCAGCCGGACGGCGAAGAAGCCGAACACCGCGATCACGCCGAGCGCCACCAGCAGGGCGATCGAGCCGGCGGTGCCGAGCTGCTTCGACGGCGCCGGCCGGGCGGACAGCACCAGCGCGGTGATCCCCGCGAAGAGCAGCGCCAGCAGCACCACCTCCGCCGCCGGTAGTCGCCACTTCAGCACCAGCACCCCGAGGATGGCGGTCACCCCGAGCCCGGCGGCCACGCTGGCCTGCACGAGGAACAGCGGCAGGTCCCGTCGGGCCAGGAAGGCGAGCACGAAGCCGCCGATCTGGCAGCCGAGGCCGACCAGGTACGTCCGGTGCCCGGCGAGGCGCAGCAGCAGACCCGGATCGAAGGTGTGGTGGACCGTGGTGCGGGCCGCCGCCACCGACTGGAGGAGGTTGGCGAAGCCGTACGCGACGATCATCGCCGCGAGGAAGCACCAGCCGGAGGAGACCACCTGGCGAGGATAGAGGTTGCCGGGGGTCAGCGCTCGGCTGGTCGATCGAGGCGGGTGAGGATGTCGGCGTGCAGCACACCGTTGGTGGCCACCACGCTGCTGTCGGTGCCCGGAGCGCCGGCGGGCGCCGGTTGTCCGGTCAGATCCGTGACCGTGCCACCCGCCTCCGTGACGATCGGCACCAGTGCCGCCACGTCCCACAGGGACAGCTCCGGCTCGGCCATCACGTCGAGTGCCCCCTCGGCCAACAGCATGTAGCCGTAGAAGTCGCCGTACGCCCTGTTGCGCCAGCTGTCCCGGATCAGGTCGAGCACCGCGTCGAGCCGCCCGGCGCTCTCCCACCCGTTCAGTGACGAGTAGCAGAAGCTGGCGTCCGAAACCCCGCGCACGGCGGACACACCGATCCGTTCGCCCGCCGTGGGGCCCGGCCCGGCGTACGCGCCCGCGCCCGCGCTGGCCCACCAGCGTCGTCCGAGCGCCGGTGCGGACACCACGCCGACCGCCGGCCGGTCGCCGTCGTAGAGCGCGATCAGGGTGGCCCAGATGGGCACGCCACGGACGAAGTTCTTGGTGCCGTCGATCGGGTCGATGATCCAGCGGCGGCCGTTCGGGTCGGCGGACGGCTGCGCGCCGTACTCCTCACCGAGCAGCCCGTCGGCCGGCCGGCGCTCGGCCAGCAGGGCGCGGATCTCCCGCTCCACTGCGGTGTCCGCGTCGGAGACCGGTGTCAGGTCGGGCTTCGCCTCGACGCGCAGGTCGAGCGCGCGGAACCGGGCCGTGGAGATGGCGTCGGCCCGGTCGGCGAGCAGGTGGGCGAGGGCGAGGTCGTCGGCGTACCCGGTCATGCCGGCAACCTAGCCGACGCCCGTCCGGTCACTCGTCGGGCCCGCGCCGGTCACCCTCGCCGGGCCCGCGCTGGTCGCTGTCGCCGCGCGAGTCACCCTCGCCGGCGCGGGAGGCGAGCAGTCGACGGTACGAGGCCAGCCGGCGCGGGTCGGCCTTACCGGCGGCCACCCAGGCGTCCAGCCCACAGTCGGCCTCGTCGGCCGTGTGCGGGCAGTTCGGCGGGCAGTCGACGGTGCCCTCGACCAGGTCCGGAAAGCCGTGCAGCAGACTGTCGGCGGAGACGTGCGCCAACCCGAAGCTGCGGATCCCGGGGGTGTCGATGATCCAGCCCGGGTCGGTGTCGACCCCGTGTACCGGTGGCAGCCGCAGCGCCACCGCGCTGGTCGAGGTGTGCCGGCCCCGGCCGATCGCGCTGACCACGCCGACCGCGCGCAGCGCGTCCGGAACGAGGCGGTTGACAAGCGTCGACTTGCCCACCCCGGAGTGCCCGACCAACACCGACACCTTGCCGCTCAGCAGCGTACGGAGCGCGTCGAGGTCGGAGTCGGGGCGGTTGAGCACGTACGGCAGCTCCAGCTCGGTGTAGTAGCCGAGCACCTCCTCGGGCCCGGCCAGGTCGGCCTTCGTGAGGCAGAGCAGCGGCTCCACGTCCGCGTCGTACGCGGCCACCAGGCAGCGGTCGATGAACCCGGTGCGCGGCGGTGGGTCGGCCAACGCGCTCACGATCACCAACTGGTCGGCGTTCGCCACCACCACCCGTTCCAGCCGACCCTCGGCGGTGGTCTCGTCGTCGTCGGCGGTGCGGCGCAGCACCGAACGGCGCTCGGCGATCCGGACGATGCGGGCGAGAGCGCCCTCCGCGCCGGACGTGTCGCCGACCAGGCTGACCCGGTCACCGACCACCACCGACTTGCGGCCCAGCTCGCGGGCCCGCATGGCGGTGACAGTGGGCAGCTCGGCGCCGACCACGCCGCGCTCGGCACCGGCCAGCACGCACTGGTAGCGCCCCCGGTCCACGGCGATGACGAACCCGTCGACCGCGTCGGAGTGCTGCGGGCGGGTGCGCGTACGTGGGCGCGACGACTTTCCGGGTCGGACCCGTACGTCGTCCTCGTCGTACTCCCGCCGTTTGGTCGCCAGGACCTGTCCTCTTCTCGCGTCAGCTCTTGCCGGTCACCATCGCTGACCATAGCGCCGGGAACTCGGGCATGGTCTTGGAGGTGCACCCCACGTCGTCCACCTCGATGCCCGGAACGGCGAGCCCGGCCACCGCGGCGGCGTGTGCCATCCGGTGGTCGTGGTAGGTGCGGAAGACCCCGCCGCGCAGCGGCCGGGGCCGGATCTCCAGCCCGTCCGGTGCTTCGGTGACGTCCGCCCCGAGGGCGGTGAACTCGCGCGTGAGCGCGGTCAGCCGGTCGGTCTCGTGGCCACGGATGTGCCCGACGCCGGTGAACACCGACGGCGAGTCGGCCAGCATTGCCAGCGCGGTCAGCGCCGGGGTCAGCTCGCTGACGTCGGAGAGGTCGGCGGTCAGGCCGTGCACCACGCCGGTGCCACGGACGGTCAGCCCGTTGGTGGAGAGGGTGACCTCGCCGCCCATCCGCTGGAGCAGCGAGCGGAGTTGCTCGACCGGCTGCGCGCTGCTGTGCGGCCAGCCCTGCAGGGTCACCTCGCCGCCGGTGACCAGGGCGGCGGCGAAGAACGGCACGGCGCCGGAGAGGTCCGGTTCGATGTCCCAGCCGCGCCCGGTGAGCGGGCCGGGCTCGACGGCCCAGACGTCGGGGGTGCTGTCGTCGACCGCGGCGCCGGCGGCCCGCAGCATCCGCACCGTCATCCGAAGGTGCGGCGCGGAGGGCACCGGCGGGCCGACGTGGCGGACCACGACGCCCCGGTCGAAGCGCGGGGCGGCCAGCAACAGCCCGGAGACGAGCTGGCTGGAGGCGGACGCGTCGATCACCACCTCGCCCCCGGCGACCCGGCCGGTGCCGAGCACTGTCAGCGGAAGGCTGCCGGTGCCGGTGACGTCGATCCGGACGCCCAGCGAGCGCAGCGCGCCGACCAGTGGGCCGAGCGGCCGGGTGCGGACGTACGGGTCACCGTCGAAGGTGACCTGCCCGTCGGCCAGGCCCGCCACCGGTGGCACGAACCGCATCACGGTGCCGGCCAGGCCCACGTCGACGTGCGCGGGGCCGACCAGCGGGTGCGGTCGGACCAGCCAACGCTCGTCGTCGCTGATCGAGACGTGGGCGCCCATCGCCCGCAGGCCGGCGGCCATCAACTGGGTGTCGCGGGCGCGCAGTGGCCGGGCCAGCGTCGACGGGCCGGCGGCCAGCGCGCTGAGCACCAGGGCGCGGGCGGTCATCGATTTGGAACCGGGCAGGCGCAGCGTCGTGGCCACCGGGTCGGATGCGGTCGGTGCGGTCCACGGCTGCGGCGGCCGGGTCGCGGTCAGGTTCCCCACGGTTACATTCTGCCGTGTCGGCGGGTGGGCGGCGGCGGCCGGCGTTCGTACTCCCGGTTGGCGGGACAGCCGACGGGGCCTCCGACGCGTTAGCGTGTGCCCATGTGCGGCAGGTACGCGACGACCCGGAGCTCCGGCGAGCTGAGCGCGCTGTTCGAGTCGTCCGACGACTCCGACGGCCTGGTCCGAGCGGATCACAACGTCGCGCCGACCGATCCGGTGCCGCTGGTCCGGGTGAGCCTTGAGGGGCACCGCAGTCTCTGTGTCGGCCGCTGGGGTCTGCTGCCGCACTGGTCCCGGTCCGTCTCGGGCGCCGCCCGCATGATCAATGCGCGGGCGGAGACGGTGGCCACCAGCCGGGCGTACGCCGGCTCCTTCTCGCGTCGCCGCTGCCTGGTCCCGGCCGACGGCTGGTACGAGTGGGTCCGTCTGCCCGAGGGCGGCCGACAGGCGTACTTCATGACCCCCCGGGACGGCTCGGTGCTCGCGCTGGCCGGCATCTGGTCGGTCTGGGAGTCCGACGCCGAGACCCGGCTCACCTTCAGCGTGCTGACCACCGCGGCGCTCGGCGACCTGGCCGAGGTGCACGACCGGATGCCGGTGCTGCTGCCACCCGAGCGGTGGTCGTCGTGGCTCGCGCCGACGGACGAGCCGGGGCGGCTGCTCACTCCGGTGTCGGCGGAGCAGTTGGCGGGGTTGGAGATCCGCCCGGTGGGTGCGGCGGTGGGAGATGTTCGCAACGACGGGCCGCACCTGACCGCCCGGGTGGCGGCGGCGCCGACGGTGACACCGCAGGAGTTGACCCTGTTCTGATGCCGCCGCATCGTCGGCTGCCGATTTGCCAGGGTTCCGCGCGATTCGTCTCCTGACTGTTCAGTCATGTTCCCGGCAGACCCTTGTCCCGGTGTTGTGAAGTGCGATAGAACACAGCGCCGGTAGTGGCCGTCGATCCGCACGGGGCGGACGACGTCCACAGATCTTGCCGGTCCCACGGGGGAGGTGGGTGGATGACACGGGCACGTATGCCGCGCCCGCACGAGGTGGCGGCGGCGCGGCGAGATCCGCGACTGCTGCGGGCCGTGCGGGAACGGCGACAGGACGACGCGTGGCGCACCAGGGGCACCTGTCAGAGCGTCGATCCGGAGACTTTCTTTCCGGCACCGAACGAGCCGGCGGACGCCGCCGTCGCGCTGTGCCGCGGTTGTGACGTGCAGGGGTCCTGCCTGGCCTGGGCCCTCGACGTCGGTGACTGCCATGGTGTGTGGGGTGGCACCACGCCGCGGGAACGGCGGGCGATGCTTGTCGCCTGGCGTGGCGAGGTCGACCCCGACCCGGACGCCATCGACGACGCCGGCCCGCCGGTGCGCGATCGCCTACTCGCCCTGGTCCCGCTGAGCTGATCGGCGGCCCGGTTCACACCCGTCGCCCGTCCGGCGGCGCAGAATGGGCCGGTGCCACCCAGCAACGAGATCGACACCCCGCGCGGTCCGGCGCGGATCGACACCGACCTGCCGGTCCGCCCGGCCACCGCCCTGCTCGTTCTCGGGCACGGCGCGGGCGGCAGCGTCGACGCGCCCGACCTGCTCGCGGTCCGGGACGCGTCGGTCGCGGCCGGCCTGGCGGTGGTCCGGGTGACCCAGCCCTACCGGGTCGCCGGTCGACGTGCGCCGGCACCGGCAGGTCACCTCGACGAGTCCTGGGCGGCGGTGCTCGCCGTGCTGCGTGACCGGCACGCCGACCTGCCGACGGTGGTGGTCGGTGGGCGTTCCAGTGGCGCGCGGGTGGCCTGCCGGACGGCCCGTGCGGTGGGCGCGGTGGGCGTGGTCGCGTTGGCGTTCCCGCTGCACCCGCCCGGCCGGCCGGAACGCTCGCGGGCCGCCGAACTGGACACCGGCCTGCCGACGTTGGTCGTCAACGGTGACCGGGATCCGTTCGGGACGCCGGAGCCGGGGCCGGCCGTGCGGGTGGTGAGCCGTCCCGGTGAGGCGCACGATCTGCGCCGGGATCCGGCCGGCACCGCCGCCGCCGTGCGCGACTGGCTGTACGCCCAGGGCTGGGCGGCCGACTGACAGCCGTTCGCGGCCGGCTCGCCGGGGCGACCGTTTCCGGCGCGGGCACGGGTCGTTGCATCCGATGGTGCCGTCGGCCCGATCGGGGCCGGTGACACCAGTCCTCCCAGGCCCTTCCTGGTCCCAGCGCCGGCCGCCGTCGGGGCCGGGACCAGGAACGGGAGGGCTGGCCGGAATGCCCCAGTGGTCATCTCGCGTTACTACCCCCGGACGACTTTTCTGTGAGGGGGGTGACCGGTGCCAACCGAGACACGAAGCCTGGAACGGGACGAGCGGGACGCCCGGCAGCTGAAGCGGCTGCTGGATGGCCCGGAGTGGCCCGCGACGGCGGGACCGGGCGGGGTGGGTGCGGTGAGCACGGGCACACCGGCCGGAAGTGAATCTGCGGGCAGGGCCGTGCGCGTATCCTCGGCGGGAAAGCATCCGACGCGAGGGGATGTGCGGTTGACCACCGAGAAGACGGACGAGCGCAGGGCCCGGTTCGAGCGGGACGCGATGCCATTCGTCGATCAGCTCTACGCTGCTGGGCTGCGGATGACACGCAACCCGGCGGATGCCGAGGACCTGGTCCAGGAGACCTACCTGAAGGCGTACGCGGCCTTCCACCAGTTCGAGCAGGGCACGAACCTGAAGGCCTGGCTCTACCGGATCCTGACCAACACCTACATCAACTCCTACCGCAAGCGGCAGCGCCAGCCGATCCAGGCACCCACCGAGGAGATCACCGACTGGCAGCTCGCCGAGGCCGAGTCGCACACCTCCAGCGGGTTGCGCTCCGCCGAGACGGAGGCACTGGACCGGCTTCCGGACAGTGACGTCAAGGAAGCCCTCCAGCAGTTGCCGGAGGAGTTCCGCCTGGCCGTCTACCTCACCGACGTCGAGGGCTTCTCCTACAAGGAGGTCGCGGACATCATGGGCACGCCGATCGGCACCGTGATGTCGCGTCTGCACCGGGGGCGTCGTAATCTGCGCAAGCTGCTCGAGCGCTACGCGGGGGAGCGGGGCTTCAGCGCTGCCCGCTCGGCCAAGGGCTCGACCGCCGCCGCTGCCGGCCGGGAGGTGTGACGTGAGCTGTGGTGAGCCGCACGAGACGGACTGCCGCGAAGTGCTCGCGGAGGTGTACCTCTACCTGGATCTGGAGTGCGCCGACGAGCGCCGTTCGCTGATCCGGCACCACCTGGACGAGTGCGGGCCCTGCCTGCGCGAGTACGGGCTGGAGCAGGAGGTGCGGGCGCTGGTGGCTCGTTGCTGTGGCAACGAGACCGCGCCGGACCAGCTGCGCGAGCGGCTGCGGGTCAAGCTCACCGAGCTGGTGGTCTTCGAGACCAGCGACTCCCGTGAGCTGGCCGACTGAGCGTTGGCACCAGCTGGCAAGACCGGTGGCCCGGGTCGATCTCGACCCGGGCCACCGGCGTACCCGGCCTCGGCCGGCTGAGCGGCGACGGGCACCCGGCCCGTCGACCCGTTCAGGAGTTGGGACGCTTGCCGTGGTTCGCGGCGTTCTTCTTACGAGCCTTCTTCTTCCGGGACTTCTTCGCCATGCTGACCTCCTCGTGATGGGTCGGATCCGTCCTGCGCACGACCTCGGCGCGGATGCGGCCACCGGCGGTCCGGCGTCGGGTCCGACCCGCTGATGGTAGTGCGGTCGACACCCGCCGCCTTCCCCAGGGCGGGCCTGCCATCCCGGCTGTGCCGCTGCGCGCCCACCGCCGGTCGACGCATGATTGGATACATCGGCAGGCACGTCGCGAAGAGGGAGGGCCTGGACATGGCCGAGGAGATCCGCGCCGAGATGGTGGCCAACGTCTGGAAGGTCGTCGCCACGGCCGGCGACACGGTGGCCGAGGGTGACACCCTGGTGATCCTCGAGTCGATGAAGATGGAGATCCCGGTCGTCGCCGAGTCCGATGGTGTGCTCCAGCAGCTCGTCGTCAACGAGGGTGACGTCGTGCAGGACGGTGACCTGATCGCGGTGATCGCTTGACCGGCTTGCGGGTCCGCCCGGCGGAGCCGTCCGACTTCCCGGCGGTGGCCCGGTTGACAGTGGCCGCGTACGAGGCGGACGGCCAACTCAAGGGCGAACACGGGTACGGCGAGGTGCTGGCCGATGTGGCGACCCGGGCTGCCAGCGGCGAGGTGCTGGTCGCGGTGGACGAGCTGACCGGTGCGGTGCTCGGCTCGGTCACGTTCGTGCTGCCGGGCACCCGGTTCGCCGAGTTGTCCGGGCCGGGCGAGGCGGAGTTCCGGATGCTCGCTGTCGACCCGGGCGCTCAGGGGCGGGGTGTCGGCGCCGCGTTGGTCGAGACGTGTGTCGACCGTGCGACCGAGTTGGGTTGCACGGCGATGGTGATCTGCGTCCGGGCCGGGATGGCCGATCCGGCGCACCGGCTCTACTCGCGGCGCGGGTTCGTCCGATCGCCGGAGAAGGACTGGTCTCCGGCGCCGGGCGTGGACCTGCTGGGCCTGCGGCTGGAGCTGACCCGCGGCTGAGCCGCCCGCCGACGACCCCGGGCTGTGGCGATCACACCCGGGTCAGGCGCCGGGCTGCGTGCCGATGGCGGCCAGCAGCTCGTCGGCCACCTCCAGGGCGAGCTTGCGGCGTTCGTCGTCGCTGATGTGCGGCGCGCGGACCGCGAACCAGCTGGTGTGCACCGCGAACAGGGACAGCGCGGCGCGCAGTTGGGCGGCGGGGGAGTCGTCGCCCCGGCAGAGCGCGTCGGCCAGCGCCAACATCCGACCGCGCATCTTCTGGCCGGAGGAGAGGCTCTTGAGCGCGGTCTGGTTCTGCTCGAAGAAGCGCATCACCGACGGCTGAGTGCCGTCGAACATCGCATCGGCGTACCGGGAGATCAGCTCGCGCCGGGTGGCCAGGGTGGCGGGCTGGGTGGCGGCCCAGGCGGTCAGCGCGTCCATCCGCTCCAGCCGGTCGTCGACGAAGCTGGCGACGATGTCGTCCTTGCTCTTGAAGTGGTAGTAGAGCGCGGCCTTGGTGACGTTGAGGCGCTCGGCGATTTCCCGGAGCGAGGTCTTCTCGTACCCCTGCTCGGTGAAGAGTTCGAGCGCGACGGCCTTGATCCGTTCCCGCGTGCCGCCGCCTGTGCTCTCGCTCACCCGCACCCTCCAAATGGCTTGACCGTCGCTCGTACCCAACTTACCGTGCGGCTAGTAAGGTGACTAGCCGGGCGGCAAGTAAGTATGACAATCCTCGGGGGGAGCTTACCCATGACTCAGGCAACCCAGGCCGGCACGCGACCCAACAACATCCGGGTCGTGCTGTTCGGGCTGATGATCGCGATGATGCTCGCGATGCTCGACAACATGATCGTCAGCACCGCGTTACCGCGGATCGTCGGCGAGTTCGGCGGGCTCAACCACTTCACCTGGGTGGTTACCGCGTACGTCCTGGGCACCACCGTCTCCACCCCGATCTGGGGCAAGCTCGGTGACCTCTACGGCCGCAAGTCGGTCTTCCTGACCTCGGTCGTCGTCTTCCTGGTCGGCTCCGCCCTCTGTGGCATGGCCGGCTCCGGGATGCTCGGCGGCCCAGAGGACGGCATGGTCCAGCTCATCGCCTTCCGGGCCGTGCAGGGCCTCGGCGCCGGCGGCCTCATGGTCGGCGTGATGGCGATCATCGGTGACCTGGTCCCGCCCCGCGAGCGCGGGCGCTACCAGGGCATGATCGCCGGCATCATGGCCATCGCCATGGTCGCCGGCCCGCTGGCCGGCGGATTCATCACCGACCACCTCTCCTGGCGCTGGGCGTTCTACGTGAACCTGCCGCTGGGCGGAATCGCGCTGCTTGTGCTGATCACCACCATGCACCTGCCGAAGTACCGCACCGAGCACCGGATCGACTGGCTCGGCGCCGGCCTGCTCTCGGTCGGCATCACCGCGATCGTGCTCATCACCACCTGGGGTGGCAACGAGTACGACTGGACGTCGCCGCAGATCCTCGGCCTGGCCGTGCTGGCCGTCGTCGCGTTGGCGGTGTTCGGGATGGTGGAACGCCGTGTCCAGGAGCCGATCCTGCCGCTGGCGCTCTTCGCCAACCGCAACTTCGCGCTGATCTCGGTGATCGGCTTCCTGCTCGGCTTCGCGATGTTCGGCGCGATGAACTTCCTGCCGCTCTACCAGCAGACCGTGCAGGGCGCGTCGGCGACCAACAGTGGTCTGCTGCTGCTGCCCCTGATGTTCGGCATGCTTGTCGTCTCGCTTGTCATCGGCCGGGCGATCACCCGCAACGGCAAATACCGGGCGTACCCGATCATTGGTGGCGTGGCGATGACGGGGGGCATGGCGCTGCTGTCCATGCTCGACACGGACACCAGCAAGCTGATGTCCTCGCTGTACATGATCGTGCTCGGCGTCGGCATGGGCTTCCTCATGCAGACGTCGATGCTGATCGCACAGAACAGCGTGGAGCAGAAGGACCTCGGCGCGGCCAGCGGCGCGGCCACCTTCTTCCGGTCGATCGGCGGCTCGTTCGGCATCTCGCTGTTCGGCGCGATCTTCGCCAACCGGTTGGCCAGCTCAGAGGGTGGCCGGGCCTTCGGTGGCGAGTCCGGCGGCTCCGGGTTGGACCTGGAGAAGCTCAAGGAGCTGCCCGCCCAGGCACGCGAGGTGGTGCTCGGGGGTCTCTCCGACGCCATCTCGCACGTCTTCCTCTGGGCGGTGCTGTTCACCATCGTGATCCCGGTGCTCGCCTGGTTCATCAAGGAGATCCCGCTGCGCACCGCGAACGAGGCGCCGCCGCAGGCAACCCCGGAGGAGGACGCCGAGGTCGCCCTCGGCAAGGCCCCGGTCGCCTGACCCAACCGCGACACGCGCCGCGTCGACCGTCACGGTCGGCGCGGCGCGCCCCTTTTCAGGAGCTGCCAGAGACGGCGCAGCGGGTTGCGGGGGCGGGGAAGCCGGGGTGAGTGGGCGGCCAGCAGCTCGGTGGCAAGTGCCGCCGTCGCCGGATCCAACTGCGGGGCGGCGAGTGCCAGGTGGGCCAGCGAGGCGGCGATCGGAACCGGTCGGCTCCGCGCCACGGCAGCCGCGTCGGCCAGCCTCTCCGCCACCACCCGGGCCACGTCCGGCCGCACCGACGGGTCCACCCAGGCGGCGGTGACCAGGGCGAACAGCGCCGCCTCGGTGACCCAGTCCTCGACGCCCCAGATCAGATCGAGCAGCACGCGGCGTCGGGTCGAGCCCTCCCACGGCTCGTCGGTGCGGTGGTGCAGCAGCCCCAGACAGGCCCACACCTGCACCCCCCGGACCCAGACCGACGGGTCGTGGGCGGCCAGCAGCCGACCCACCGCGTTGGCCGGCGCCGCCGGCGGGTGCACCAGCAGGCCGAGCAGGTCGCCCAGGTCGAGGCCGGCCAGGCCCACCGCCGCGTCGTACGCCGCCGGTGGGTGTGCCCACGCCGGGTGGGCGATCTGCGCGATCCGTTCGACAGCCGTCGCGGAGGGCGCCGCCAGCGCGGGCGTGGGGACGACGTCCGCGTAGTCCCACAACCGCGCAGCGGTCGCCCGTCGGGGCTCGCGCGGATCGGGCTCCGGCGTGCCGACGACCTCGATCCGCAGCCCGGGGGCCGTGGAGATCGCTGTCCCGACCGCGCTCGGCGGGGCGGCGGCGGGTAGGCGTACGGCCCCGCCGAGACCGTTGTCGTCATCGGCGACCGCTTGACGCATCGCGTCGATCAGGGGCCCGCCGGCCGGGGTGAGCTGGCCGAGCCAGGGCCGGCCTCGGCAGCACTGGGCCAGGTCGCCGTGCTCGTGGCTGTCGTCCGGGTGGTCCCGCACGAAGTCGGCGAGCGCGACCAGGTGCGCGAGGTCACCGTCGCGCAGGTGCCGCAGGCGGTGGGCGGTGTGCACCGCGCAGTCGAACGACGGATCGCGCGCCAACGCCCGCTCGGTCCACTCCAGCGCCTCGTCCAGCCGGCCGATCTCGGCCAGGGTGCCGGCGATGTCCGCGTAGATCGCCAGGTCGTCGGGGTCCAGCTCGACGGCCCGACCGAGGGCTGCCAGGCCGTCGCGGGTCCGGCCCGAGCTGCGGTACGCGTACCCGAGCCACACCTCGCCCATCTTCGAGGGCTGTGCGCGTACGCCTCGGGTGGCCCAGCGGACCGCCAGCTCGGCCTCGCCGAGACGGCGGGCCAGCACGGACGCCGAGCCCAGCAGCAGGCCGTGTTCGGGGTGCACGGTGGCCGCGTTGCGGGCGAGCGTGAGGTACGGGGTCAGCGGGGCCCGGCCCATCCGCGGCACCGGGTCGGGCAGCGCGGCGCAGACCTGCATGAGGACCCGGGCGATTCGCTCCGGGTCCAGTCGTTCGGCCAGCTCGGGCGCGGTGACCCAGGGCACTCCGGCCCACCCGGTGCTGGGTGCGTACGTCGTCGCCGCGGCCAGCAGCTCCAGCCCCTCGGCGGGGCGGCCCGCGGTCGCGAGGAGGTGGGCGCGGGCGACCACCGCACCGACGAAGGTGTGGTGGTTGATCGGGAAGAGGTCGAGGCCGCCGCCGCTCGTCGTGGCGAGCCGCGCCAGTGTCTCGTGCACCTCCGGGAGGGTGGGGGCCCGGGCCAACGCGCCGGCGAGGTGGCCGGCGGCGTGGTGCAGGTCGCCCTCGTCGAGTGCCAGCCGGGCCAGCGCCAGCTCCTCCGTCACGGAGAGCGCGGGGTCGTCCGTTCCCTCGGGCACGTCGTCCTCTCGTCGCGGGCTAGACCGGGTGCAGCGGGTAAAGCCTAGTTGATATTGAGATCAACTGGTGATCAGCTGCGCAATCCTGCTCGTTCGATTGCTGAGACACGCTTAAAAGTGCAAGACTGAGCAAGAATCGCGCGGCAACCGCGCAGGGGGAGGGATTTCCGTGACACGTGCAGGGGCTGGCATGGCCGCCGACATCGACGAGCAGCCGGCTGGCTACGCGCGGCTGCTCTCCGCTGCCAACGCGACCGAGATCGCCCAGGTGGCGGCGGTCATCGCCGAACGTCGGCCACGGCACGTGGTCTTCACCGCGCGAGGCACCTCCGATCACGCGGCCCTCTACGGGGCCTACCTGACCGAGATCCGGCTCGGTCTGCCCGCCGGGCTCGCCTCGCCCAGCGTCGTCACCCTGTTCGGGGCCCGCCCCGACCTGTCCGACGCGCTGGTCGTCGGGGTCAGCCAGAGCGGTGGCTCGCCCGACCTGGCCGAGGTGCTGCGCGCCGCCCGAGCCTCCGGGGCGCTGACCCTCGCGGTCACCAACGCCCCCGACTCGCCGCTTGTCGACGTGGCCGAGCTGAGCGTCGACATCGCCGCCGGGCACGAGCGGGCGGTGGCCGCCACCAAGACGTACACCGCCGAGCTGCTCGCCCTGTTGATGCTGGTGGAGGGGATCCGGGCCGGCGACGGCGTGCTCCCGCAGGCCGAGCGGGAAGCGCTCGACGCGCTGCCCGAGCTGGCCGCCCGCACCCTGGCCGACGGCACCCCGGCCCAACTCGCCCCGCGCTACCGGTTCGCCCGCCAACTGGTCACCACCGGCCGGGGGTACGCCTACCCGACCGCCCGGGAGGCCGCGCTGAAGCTGATGGAAACCTCGTACCTGCCGGCGCTCGCCTTCTCCGGCGCCGACCTGCTGCACGGCCCGCTCGCGATGACCGACCCGGAGGTGCCGGTGCTCGCCGTGGTCGGCTCCGGTCCCGGTGGCCGGTCGATGGGTGAGGTGCTGCCCCGCCTCGGTGAACGCCGCGCCGACGTCGTGGTGGTCGGCTCCGCCGATGTGCCGGGGGCCACCCGACTGGCCGTTCCCGAGGTCGACGAGCGGTACGCCCCGCTACTGGACATCCTGCCGATGCAGCGACTGGCGCTGGCCCTGGCGCTCACCCGAGGCGAGGACCCGGACGCGCCGCGCGGGTTGAAGAAGGTCACCGCGACGATGTGAGGCGCGGCGTGGCACCCTGGTCACCGTGTCCACGCTGCGCGACCTCGCCGAGGAGCACACCCATCTCCGTCCGGCCGACATCGACCACCTGCACCGGATCGCTGGCGACTGGCAACTGCTCTCCGATCTGTCCTTCGCTGACCTGCTGCTCTGGGTGCCGGTCGACGCCGACGGCACGTTCCTCTGCGTAGCCCAGGTCCGACCGACCACCGCACCGACCGCCTACCAGGACGACCAGGTGGGTCGGATCGTCGGCGGGCCGGAGGTCGCCCACCTGGGGGTGGCGTACTCCCAGGGCCGGATCTGGCGCGAGGGCGACCCGGTCTGGTACGGCGACGTGCCGGCCCGGCACGAGGCGATCCCGGTCCGGCTGCGTACCGCCGAGGGGGAGGCCGGCGAGGTGATCGCCGTGGTGGGGCGGGACACCAACCTCTCCACCGCCCGTACGCCCAGCCAGCTGGAGCTCAACTACCTCACCACTGCCGACGACCTGGCGCAGATGATCGCGGACGGCACCTTCCCGCCGCCGAGGCATCCGGGCGAGACCACCTCGGCGCCCCGGGTCGGCGACGGCCTGGTCCGGCTCGATGCCGGCGGCAAGGTCACCTACGCCAGCCCGAACGCCCAGTCCGCGTACCGCCGGCTGGGATACGCCTCCCATCTGGTGGGCGAGGACCTGGCCGCGCTGCACCGCCGGTTGGCCGGTGACCCGCTGGACGGCACCGAGGCATCGAACGGCATCCTGGCCGCGCTGCGCGGTGAGGCGCCGCCCCGCCGGGAGATCGACGCGCGAGGCGCCACGATGCTCACCCGGGCGCTGCCGCTGATGCCGGCCGGGGTGCCGATCGGCGCGCTGGTGCTGGTCCGGGACATCACCGAGGTCCGTCGCCGGGACCGGGCGCTGATCACCAAGGACGCCACGATCCGGGAGATCCACCATCGGGTGAAGAACAATCTCCAGACCGTGGCCGCGCTGCTGCGGTTGCAGGCCCGCCGGGTGGCGATGCCGGAAGCCCGTGTCGCGCTGGAGGAATCGGTCCGTCGGGTCGCCTCGATCGCCCTGGTCCACGAGACGCTCTCGATGTCCAGCGACGAGGCGGTGGAGTTCGACGGCATCGTCGACCGGGTGGCCAGCGCGGCGACCGAGGTCGCGGCGACCGAGGTGAGCGTCGGCATGCGGCGGCGGGGCAGCTTCGGCGTACTGCCGGCGGAGATCGCCACCTCGCTGGTGATGGTCCTCAACGAGTTGCTGCTCAACGCCGTCGAGCACGGCTTCCCGCCGGCCGACGAGGCCGAGGAGGCCCCCGTACCCGCCGCCTCGGGCATGGTGCCGGTCGCCGCTCCCGAGGTCGACCCGTCGCTGCGACCCGAGGTGGTGGTCTCGGCGCACCGGTTCCGCAAGATGCTGCACGTCTCGGTGACCGACAACGGGCGCGGCCTACCGCCGGACTTCGATGCCGAACGTGGCAGCCGGCTCGGCCTCCAGATCGTCCGAGCCCTGATCACCGGTGAGCTGCGCGGCACCATCGAACTGCGCGCCGGCGCCAACGGTGGCACCGAGGCCATGCTCGTCGTCCCGCTGGCCCGCAACGCCCACGACGGCCGCTCGCAGCCCTGACCGCCGCCCGCCGGCCGGCTTCGGCCTCCCGCTCCCGCTCGGGCGGGTCCGCGTCGGGGAGCGGATGTCTGGATGAGCGTGATGTCGGTGAGTCATCACGATGACTCACCGGCATCACGCTCAATGAGGTTCGCGGACCGCCGGCCTGCCCATGGACGGACCGGTCAGCGGCCGGGACGGCTGCTCAGCAGGGCGACGGTCAGGCCGGGGCGCTGCCACACCTGCGTGACTGTGAAGTCAGTGCGGAGCGCGTCGCCCTTGGCGTCGGGCACGGCTGCCAGCGGCTCGGCGTGCCGGCCGGACACGACGAGCCATACCCGCGTCGTACCGGCCAGGCACTGTGCCGGCTGGGGGCACTCGGCGGCCCACAGGTCGCTGCGGCGCACCTCGTCCTCGGTGACCAGCACGTCGCGTGGTGGGTCGTCGAGGTGGTACTCGATGCCGAGGTCGAGGAAGAGCCAGCTGTGCCGGGGCGAGTAGACCACAGCGTCCCCCGGTCGTTGACCGTCGGCGATCACCCGTGCCGCGCCGGCGTAGTCCACCGGCGCGCTGCGCGGCCACTCGTGGGTCCGTCGCAGCGCGGCCTGGTCGGGTAGGCCGAGCAGCCCGGCCAGGACCACCACGACGAGCGCGGCCGGTGCGGCCACGGCGGCCAGCGCCGCGCCCGCCAGCAGGCACGCGAAGGGCACCACGAAGACCAGGTACCGGGGCACCCACAGTGGTACGACAGTGCCGGCGGCGAAGAGCAGCAGTACGGGCAGCAGCACCGCGCTCACCGGCAGCAGGGCGCGCCGCCCGAGCCGGGCGGCTCCCAGCGCGGCGACCCCGACCAGCAGGCCACCGACCACGCTGCTCTGGGCGACGCCGCCGGGCAGCGCGGTCAGGTCGTCCAGCCGGGCCAGGTGGACCCAGTTCAACTGCCGTGACTGCTGGGTCCGGGCCTTGACCAGCAGCGGGCCGGCCAGCAGCACGACCGGCACCACGGCGACCAGCCACCGCCACACCCGCCGGTCCCGCTCGGCGTCGACGTGCGCGCGGGTGGCGACGCCGGCCGCGGCCGGGCCGCGCCACCAGGCGATGAGGACGACCAGCGCGTGAGCGGCGAGCAGTGTGAGCGCGATCAGGTGGATGAGCCCGAGAGCGGCCACGGCGGCGGCGTAACCGGCCCAACGGGCCCAGCTCGGTCGACGCAGCGCGGTCACCAGCAGCACCGTGGCGAGCACGGCGAGCATGGTGGCCAGCGCGTACGGGCGTGCCTCCTGCCCGTAGCGGGAGGTGCCGGGGAGCACCGCGAACAGCAGCCCGGCGAAGAGGCCGCCGCGCCTGTCGACGAGCCGTGCGCCGAGCACGGCGAGCAGCCCGGCGGCCACTGTCATCGCCAACACCGCAGGTACGCGCAGGGCGATCGTGGAGTCGCCGACGACGGTCGTCCAGACGTGCATCAGCAGGTAGTACGGCCCGGTGGCGGCGTCGATGGTGCCGGCCAGCCGGGCCAGGTCGCCCGGCGACCGGGTGGCCGCGCTCCACGTCGCCAACTCGTCGCGCCAGAGCTGGGCTGAGCCCAGCCCAGTCAGCGTCACCGCCACTGTCAACAGCGCCGGGGGGAGCCAGACCGGCACGCGGCGCAGGCGCTCCCACGCCGCCCCGGCCGACCTCTCGGACAATTGCCCCACGGTCCGAGCCTGCCACGGCCGCCCCCTCCGTGGGCGCCCGTGATGTGGGATCCAGCACGTGGACATTGGCCGGTCCCCTTGGGGTGTGGCAGCATGGGCGCATGACCGCCGCAGTCGTCCGCCGCTTCGTGGCACGTCGCCACGTCGATTACGGCCGCGTGCGCAGCGCGATCTGTCCGGCCTACTGACGACGCCCGACCAATCTGTCTCGGGCGCGCTCCGCGCCGGCTGTCTCAGACACCGTTGTCCCGCCCGCTTCGCCGGGCCGGCCGCCGCGCCCCGCGTATCCCGAGGCACAGCAGACAACGGAGGACGCCGCGATGGCGGTCAGCAGCATCCCGGCCCGTTCCGAGGACCCGACGGCTCGTCCGACCCGAGTGCCGCGCCGGCCACGGGGTGAGGGTCAGTGGGCGCTCGGGCACCGCGAGCCGCTCAACCCCAACGAGCGGATCAAGAAGGACGACGACCCGCTCAACGTCCGGGCCCGCATCGAGAACATCTACGCGCACCGCGGCTTCGCCTCCATCGACCCGCAGGACCTGCGGGGTCGGTTCCGCTGGTGGGGCCTCTACACGCAGCGCAAGGCGGGCATCGACGGCGGGCGCACCGCCGTGCTGGAGCCGCACGAGCTGGAGGACGAGTTCTTCATGCTCCGGGTCCGCATCGACGGCGGTCAGCTCAGCCTGGCCCAGCTGCGAGTGATCGCGGACATCTCCCGGGAGTTCGCGCGGGACACCGCCGACATCACCGACCGGCAGAACATCCAGTACCACTGGATCCGGGTCGAGGACATGCCGGAGATCTGGCGTCGGCTGGAGTCGGTCGGCCTGCAGACCACCGAGGCGTGCGGCGACTGCCCGCGGATCGTGCTGGGCAGCCCGGTCGCCGGGGTGGCCCGCGACGAACTGCTCGACCCGACCCCGGCGATCGACGAGATCGTCGCCCGGTACGTCGGCGACAAGCAGTTCTCCAACCTGCCCCGCAAGTTCAAGACGTCGATCTCCTGGCTGGTGGACACCCCGTACGAGTCGAACGACATCGCCCTCCTCGGCGTCGACCACCCCGAGCACGGGCCGGGCTTCGACGTCTGGGTCGGCGGTGGTCTCTCCACCAACCCGATGCTCGCCAAGCGGCTCGGCGTCTGGGTGCCGCTGGCCGAGGTGCCGGACGTGTGGGCCGGGGTGGTGGGGATCTTCCGCGACTACGGCTACCGCCGACTGCGCAACCGGGCCCGGTTGAAGTTCCTGGTGGCCGACTGGGGCGTGGAGCGCTTCCGCGAGGTCCTGGAGAAGGACTACCTCGGCCGTACGCTGCTCGACGGCCCGGCGCCGGTCCTGCCGTCGAAGCCGGTCGATCACGTGGGCGTGCACGAGCAGGCCGACGGGCGGCACTACGTGGGCGCCGCCCCGGTGGTCGGGCGGGTCTCCGGCGCGCAGCTCAGCCAGCTGGCCGACGTGGTCGAGGCGCACGGCAGCGACCGGGTGCGGCTCACCCCGTACCAGAAGCTGCTGGTGCTCGACGTGCCGTCGGAGCGGACGGAGTCGCTCGTCGACGCGTTGCGTGGGATCGGTCTGGAGGCCCGGCCGTCCGCCTGGCGGCGCGGCACGATGGCGTGCACCGGCATCGAGTACTGCAAGTTGGCCATCGTCGAGACGAAGGCCCGTGGCGAGGAGTTGGTGGCCCGGCTGGAGCAGCGGCTGCGCGACTTCGACGCGGACATCTCGATTCACATCAACGGCTGCCCGAACGCCTGCGCACGCACCCAGGTGGCCGACATCGGGCTCAAGGGTCAGCTGGTGGTCGGGCCGGACGGCCGGCAGGTCGAGGGTTTCCAGGTGCACCTGGGCGGCGGGCTGGGCATGGCCCAGGGGCAGACCGCCGGGTTCGGCCGCAAGCTGCGCGGCCTGAAGACCACCGCCGAGGAGCTTCCGGAGTACGTGGAACGGCTGGCCCGTCGCTACCTGGCCGGTCGGAGCGAGGGCGAGACGTTCGCCAACTGGGTGATCAGAGTCGACGAGGAGGAACTGCGGTGAGCAGCGAGAACCGAGCGGCACCTCTGTACTGCCCGTACTGCGGCGAGGAGGACCTGCGTCCGCACGAGGCGGGGCACGGCGCCTGGGAGTGCCACGCCTGCACCCGGGTCTTCTCGGTGAAGTTCACCGGGCTGCTCAGTCGGTCGGTGACCTCATGAGTCTCGTCTCGGCCGCGAGCCTGCGCCTGGTCGGCCCGGGCGGCTCGACGCCGGCAGACCCGGCCCGACGTGACCCGGACGAGCTGCGTGCCCTGGCCGAGCAGGCCGCTCGGGACCTGGAGGGCGCTCCGGCGCTGGAGATCGCCCGCTGGGCGGCGCAGACGTTCGGTGAGCGGTTCTGCGTCACCAGTTCGATGGCCGACGCCGTGCTGGCGCACCTGGTGTCCCGGGTGGCCCCCGGGGTGGACGTGGTCTTCCTCGACACCGGCCTGCACTTCCCCGAGACGCTGCGGGTACGCGACGAGGTCGCCCGGACGCTGCCGGTGAACGTCAGGTCGATCCGGCCCCGACTCACCGTCGGCCAGCAGGACGGCCAGTACGGCCCCCGGCTGTTCAACAAGTCGCCGGACGACTGCTGCCAGCTGCGCAAGGTGGAGCCGCTGGAGCGGGCGCTGACCGGGTACGACGCCTGGGCAGCCGGTCTGCGTCGGGACGAGTCGCCGAGCCGGGCCAACACGCCGGTGGTGACCTTCGACGCGCGGCGCGGCAAGGTCAAGGTCAACCCGATCGCGGCCTGGTCGCAGAAGGACGTGGACTCCTACATCGCCCGCTTCAACGTGCCGGTCAACGAACTGTTCAAGCAGGGTTACGGGTCGATCGGCTGCTGGCCGTGCACCCGCCGTACGAAGGCCGGCGAGGACGCGCGGGCCGGCCGGTGGGCCATGTTCGAGAAGACCGAGTGCGGGCTGCACGTCTGACCTCGTCGGCGACGACCCTGACCGGCCCCGGTGCGGCCGGCGGGGCGGAGCCGGTGGTGTTGGTAGCGCACGGCAGCCGTGATCCGCGGGCGGCCGATGCCACCCGGGCGCTGGCTCGGGCGGTGTCGGCGGCCCGGCCGGGCACGCAGGTGTGGGCGAGCTGGCTGGACCACACCGAGCCGGGGCCGACCGAGGTGCTGCGGGACCTGGCGGTGGCCGGTCACCGCCGGGCGGTGCTGGTGCCGCTGCTGCTGACCGCCGCGTACCACCATCGGGTGGACATTCCGGCGGCGGTCGCCGCGGCGACGCAGGCCGGGCCACCGCTGGCGGTACGGGTCACCGATGTGCTGGGCCCGGCGGACGACACTCCCGATCCGGGGCTGTTGGCCGGGCTGTGCCGTCGGCTGGGTGAGACGCGTCCGGGCCGATTCGACGCGTTGGTGTTGGCCGCGGCGGGCACCCGGGACGCGCGGGCGCGCCGTTCGGTGGGCCGGGTCGCCGATGCGCTGGGTGCGGAGTTCGGGGTGCCCTGCCGGGTTGCGTACGCGTCGGCGGCCCCACCGGCGGCCGGCGTGGCGGTGTCCCGGCTGCGGGCGTCCGGCGCGCGCCGGGTCGCGGTGTCCGCGTACTTCCTGGCGCCGGGGCTGTTCCACGACGCGGTGGCCGAGGCGGCTCGGGCGGCCGGCGCGGTGGCGGTCGCCGCGCCGTTGACCGACGCACCGGAGTTGGTCGAGTTGGTGCTGCGTCGGGTCGACGACCGGCCGGTGCTGGCGTCGGCGGGGTGACCCGTGCCGGCAACCGTGATCGGTGTCGGACAGCGGAACGCCCCGGTGGGCGAACCCACCGGGGCGTACAGCGTGTCGTTGGGGATCAGGCGGAGTGAGCGCGCAGCACCCGGAGACCGCCGCGCCGCTTGACAGCGCGCCGCTCCTCCTCGCTCATTCCGCCCCAGACGCCGGCGTCCTGACCAGACTCGAGTGCCCACTGAAGGCACTGGTCGGTCACGGAGCAGCGCCTGCAGACGGCCTTGGCCTGCTCGACTTGCAGGAGAGCCGGTCCAGACGTCCCGATCGGGAAGAACAGCTCCGGGTCCTCGTCGCGGCAGACACTATGGTGACGCCAGTCCATGGCGGCAACACTCCTCATTCTGGATGGGTGGCGAACAATTGCTTGTCGTGCTTTTCCTATATGCATCCGCAGTGCCGATGGTGACGGTTAGCGTCCGTCCATTCGGCAGTGCGTGAGCAGGCGTTCAGCGCCGGGGACCTGCTGGAACAGCTCAACCTGACGAGCATATCCAGGCAATGTCCCGGTAACTCAAGTCCGCTTGTGAATACTTTCACGAACAGTCGTGATGTCAAGGGTGACGCTCGGAAAAACTCCGGGCGGTGAGCAAGCCCACAACCCATTTGTCCGGATTCCAGTGCTTTCCTGGTTACCCGCCGTGCCACAGTCGAGGATCAATATAGTACAGTCCGCGTGACATTGCTGACATTTCCGGCACCTGTCCCTCGGTGTGGCGGCGACCAAGTCGATCGGTTGCGGCCACCGTGTCGACCAAGGGCAGTACCCGAGACCTAGCAGATTACTCTGAGTGCGGCCGGAACGGAGGTGAATCTGACTTTCTCCCGCTCGCCGAGATAGTCCCCGTCCAGCTGGAACGCCTGCGGGCGGCTGGAGACCAGCGTGAACTCCGCTGTGTCATGGAGGCGTAACACCTGCCGGCCGCGCGGATTCGGTTGCCGAGACAGGAACTGCGTCACTGTCCGTGTTGTGCTAGCCACCCGGAGCTGACGCAACGCCAGCACATCCAGCCCGAGATCGAACGACGCCGCCGGGTTCGGGTTGACCTCCCGGTCGCCCAGGTACGTCCAGGGCGCCGTGTTCTGGATGATGACCGTGGCCAGCTCGGCCTCCGCCGGCTCGCCCGGACGCTCCAGGACGATCGCCGGGTGCCGCCGGTCCGAGGCGAGGAAGTACTGGTTCATGATCGAGCGCAGGTAGAGCGTCGGCGTGGACACCCGCCCCTTCCGACGGGCCTGCTCCACCCTGTGGATCACCGCGGCGTCCAGGCCGAACCCGGCGCAGAAGGTGAAGTAGCGGTCGTCGGCGCGGCCCAGGCCCACCGTCCGGCTCCGGCCCAGCCGCAGCCCTTCGAGGATCATGCTGGTCGCCTCCGGCCACTCCCGGGGCAGACCCACCGCGCGGGCGAAGACGTTTGTCGAGCCACCGGGGACGGTCGCCAGCGCGGGCAGTCGCTCGGCCATCGGGCCATCGCCGGCGCGAGTCGGCGGTTCGGCCGTCATCAGGCCGTTCACCACCTCGTTCACAGTGCCGTCGCCACCCAGGGTGACGACCAGGTCAACCCCCTCCGCGGCTGCCTCCCGGGCCAGCGCCACGGCGTGCCCCCGCCGACGGGTGTAGCGCACGCTGAGATCGACTTCGCTGCGCAGCGCCCGGACGAGCACGTCCCGGCTGCGTTCGCTGGTGGTGGTGGCCTTCGGATTGACCACCAGGACGGCCCGCATGGGCGGCACTGTACCTTCCGGACGCCCGGGTATCGTGGCGCGCGTGACCATCGACTCGGACCCGATCCCCGTCACGCTGCGCTGGGCGGTCCGGCTGCTGTGGGCAGAGGCGGCCGTCGTCGGGCTGATCGCCGTCTGGCTGGTCTGGGCCGACCTCACGGCCACCCGCACCGACCTGCTGGCGGCGTTGCTGGTGACCGTGTTCGCCGTCGGGGCGGCCGTGGCGCTCTGGGCGCTGGGCCGCGCGCTGCTGCGCCGTCAGGCGGGCGCACGGGCCCCCGCGATCGTGCTTCAGCTGATGCTGCTGCCGATCGGGTGGTTCATGATCCAGGCTGGGCTGGGCTGGCTGGGCGTGCCGCTGATGGCGCTCGGCCTGGGCGTGGCCTGGCTGTTGATCTGCCCTCCGACGACCCGCGCGCTCGGCTTCGAGTGACCGCGCCGGTGTGTCGGGCCGGTCAGTAGCCGCCCGAGCGGCGGGTGAGCAACGCGATCGTGGCCCGACCATCGGCGGACGTGGCCGCCGCCGAGGTGGTCAGCGCGGTGAGCACCTTCCAGGCGAAGGACGACTCGGCGGGCAGGGTGGCACCGCGCACGGTCGGCACTGTCACCTCGACGGTCAGCGCGTCCTCGGTGACCGCGAAGCGGCACTCCAACTCGGCGTCGCGGGTGGCGATGGCGAGCAGCATGGCGCACGCCTCGTCGACAGCGATCCGCAGATCCTCGATCTCGTCGAGCGCGAACTGCAACCGGGCCGCGAGGCCGGCGGTGGCGGTGCGAAGCACGCCGAGGTAACCGCCGTCGGCAGGCACCGTGAGGTGCACCACGTCATCGTCGGTCGCTGGCTGGCCAGTCAGTTGAGTCACGCCTCATCCCCCCGGTCGGGGACTCTACCCGGTCAGTCGGCCGTACGCGTGCCGGCGGTGGTGACGTGGTCGGCCAGCACGCGGAGCGCGTTGCCGGTGAGCCGGTAGCCAACCCACTCGCTCATCTGCTCGGCGCCGATCGAGGCGTAGAAGCCGGCAGCCGGATTCCAGTCGATCATCGACCAGTCCAGCCGCTGGTAGCCGCGCCGTACGCAGATGTCGGCCAGAGTGGCGAGCAGCAGTCGACCGGCTCCGGTGCCCCGGGCGGCCGGCCGGACGAAGAGGTCCTCCAGGTAGATGCCGTGCACGCCGGCCCAGGTGGAGAAGTTGAGGAACCACAGGGCGAAGCCGACCGGCTCGTCGTGCTCGTCCACCGCGACGTGACCGAAGAGCGCCGGCGCAGTCGCGAAGAGCGCCGAGGTCAGCTGCCCGGTGGTGAGGTGGCACTGCTCCGGGGCACGTTCGTACTCGGCCAACTCGTGCACCATGGCGACGACGGCCGACACGTCCTCGGGACGTGCCGGCCGGATCGTCGGGATGACCGGTGAGGTCACGCCTTCTTGGTCTCCCAGAAGATCTTCGAGATCTCGTCGATCTTCGCGAGCAGCTTGTCGGCGGTGGCCGGGTCGAGGCTGCCCTTGACGCCACCGGCGCCAGCGAGCTTGGTGGCCTCGTTGAACAGGCTGTGCAGGTTCGGGTACTTCTCGAAGTGCGGCGGCTTGAAGTAGTCGGTCCACAGCACCCAGAGGTGGTGCTTGACCAGCTCGGCGCGCTGCTCCTTGATGATGACGGCGCGGGTGCGGAACTCCGCGTCGGTGTTCGACTGGTACTTCTCGCAGATCATTTTGACCGATTCGGCCTCGATCCGGGCCTGAGCCGGGTCGTAGACGCCGCACGGTAGGTCGCAGTGAGCGCTCGCGGTGACGCGGGGCGCAAGGATGCGCGGAAGTCGCATCGAGATCCTCCATGGGAAGTTTGCGATGATCAAAGGCGACATTACTCCTGGGAATGCTCCCCGAACGGGGTGGAGGTGAAACCAGTGGCCGCCGATCACCCGGCTGAGGTGCCCCGGTTGCGGAGGCCGCTGACCGCCGTTCTGGTGACCGGCCCGTCCATGGCCCCGACCCTGCGGCACGGCGACGCGGTGCTGGTCCGTCCCGGTGGACGCCCGATCCGAGCCGGCGACGTGGTGGTCGCGGTCTTCCGGACCCGGCCCGATCTGCTGGTGGTGAAGCGTGCGGTCCGGCCGCAGGACGGCGGCTGGTGGCTGCGCGGGGACAACGATCTGGTCACCGACGACTCCCGGGCGTACGGGGTGGCCGACGTTCGCGGACGGGTGGTGGCCCGCTACTGGCCGCGCCCCGGACGGGTGCCTCGCCGCCAGTTATGACCCTGCTCACATCCGAGGGGTGGGGTCGACACTATGCTCGGAAAGTGCCCGGGTGACCCCCCGCACCGCGTGCCACCGCTCGCCGCCCACCTCGCGGCGGGGCAGGCCGCCTCACATCTGCTCGACAGATCCTGGAGTCACCACCATGCCTTCGTCCACCGTGGACCCCGCTGATCCCGTCTTCCTACTGCACCGGGGCGGCAAGATGGCCGTCACCTCGACCGTGCCGCTCACCAGCCGGGAGGACCTCTCCCTGGCGTACACCCCGGGGGTGGCCCGGGTGTGTGAGGCGATCGCCGCCGACCCCGCCCTGGTGGACGAGTACACCTGGGTGTCGCACACGGTCGCGGTGGTCACCGACGGTTCGGCGGTGCTCGGGCTGGGCAACATCGGCCCCCGGGCAGCGTTGCCGGTGATGGAGGGCAAGGCGGTGCTGTTCAAGCAGTTCGCCGGGGTGGACGCGGTGCCGGTGTGCCTGGACACCCAGGACGTGGACGAGATCGTCGCGGTGGTGCGGGCGCTGGCGCCCTCGTTCGGTGGGATCAACCTGGAGGACATCAGCGCGCCGCGCTGCTTCGAGATCGAGCGTCGGCTCGACGAGGCGCTGGACATCCCGGTCTTCCACGACGACCAGCACGGCACGGCGATCGTGGTGCTCGCCGCCCTGCGCAACGCCGCGACGTTGCTGGACCGCAAGCTCGGTGACCTGCGGGTGGCGGTGAGCGGCGCGGGCGCGGCCGGTGTTGCCGTGACGAAGATGCTGATCGCCGGGGGCGTCAACCCCGACCAGGTGGTGGTCTGTGACTCCAAGGGGATCATCGGCCGGCACCGCACCGAGCTGACCGGCACCAAGGCCGAGCTGGCGGCGAGCACGAACGCCGACGGCCGCCACGGCGACATCACCGAGGCGCTGCGCGGCGCGGACGTGCTGGTCGGGGTCTCCGGAGGTCAGATCCCCGAGGCCGCGGTGGCCGGGATGGCGCCCGGCGGGATCGTGTTCGCGCTGGCGAACCCCACCCCCGAGGTGCACCCCGAGGTGGCCGCCCGACACGTCGCGGTGGTCGCCACCGGGCGCAGCGACTACCCCAACCAGATCAACAACGTGCTGGCCTTCCCCGGGGTGTTCCGCGGTGCGCTGGATGCCGGTGCCACCCGGATCACCGAGGCGATGAAGGTCGCCGCCGCGGATGCCATCGCCGGCGTGGTGGCAGAGTCCCTGACCGCCGACGCGATCGTTCCGTCCCCGCTCGACCCGCGGGTCGCGCCGGCCGTGGCCGAGGCGGTCGCCGAAGCCGCCCGCCGCGACGGCGTCGCCCGCCGCTAACGCGCAGTCGCCGAGGTGCTCCGGCGCGGCCCGCGCGCCGGCCACCTTCTTAACGAGCGCTCAGCTTGTTACCGTGCCGATCATGCGTGCTGCCTTTGCCTCCCGTTTCGACGACGCCGACCCGCTCGCCGCGCTCACCGTCGGCGAGCGGCCCGAGCCCACCCCGCCGGCCGACGACTGGGTGACAGTGGAGTTGCGGGCCACCTCGCTCAACCACCACGACCTCTGGTCGCTGCGCGGGGTGGGTCTCACCGAGGCCCAGTTGCCGATGATCCTCGGCTGCGACGCCGTCGGGCTGGACCCGGAGGGACGGCCGGTGGTCGTGTACCCGGTGGTCGTCACACCGGGGGACCCGCGCGGGGTTTCCATCCTCTCCGAGCACTTCTCCGGGACGCTCGCCGAGCGGGTGGCCGTACCCCGGTCGAACCTGATCCCGCTGCCGGACGGCATGGCGGCGACCGACGCGGCGTGCCTGCCCACGGCCTGGCTGACCGCGTGGCGGATGCTGACCACCAAGGGCCGCGTCGCGGACGCCGACAGCGTGCTGGTCCAGGGCGCGGGCGGCGGCGTGGCCACCGCGGCCGTCGCGCTCGCCGTCGCGATGGGCAAGCGGGTGTACGCGACCAGCCGCGACGCCGCCAAGCGGGACCGGATCTCGGCCCTCGGCGCCACCGCCGTGGAGCCCGGTGCCCGGCTGCCGGAACGGGTCGACGTGGTGATCGAGACGGTCGGCGCGGCCACCTTCGACCACTCGCTGAAGTCGGCCGCGCCGATGGCCCGGATCGTGGTCTCCGGCGCTACCTCCGGACACGAGCCGTCGGTCAACCTGCGCCGGGTCTTCGCGATGCAGCTGGAGATCCTGGGCACCTCGATGGGCACGCCCGGCGAGTTGTACGAGCTGCTGGCGTTCTGCTCCGACAACGAGGTGCGCCCGGTGGTGGACAGCGTCATCCCGTTCAGCCGGGTCGAGGACGCCTTCGCCCGACTGCACTCCGGCAACGCCTTCGGCAAGGTCGTCATCGACCACACCGCCTGACGCGCACCGCGGCCCCTCGCCGCCGCGCCGGCCCCCGGCCGGGCCGCAAGATCGCGCAACATCATGGAAGTAGTGCCCTCCTCGTCGTGGGAGTCCACTACTTCCTGGTTCCTGCGCGATCTTGGGCGGGCGGAGCGGCCGGACGTCAGAGGTGGTCGTCGAAGGTGGCGATGTCGCCGCGCGTCGCGTCGGTGGAGATGCGCTTCTTGGCGTCCGGGTCGCCGTACAGCGACCAGCGCAGGAACTCGACAGACGTGTCCGAGACGACCCGCAGCGTCGCGCCGTCGCTGAGCAGCGCCCGCCCGTGGTCGCCCTTGGGCAGGCTCAGCATCGCCTTCGGCCAGGGCACCTTGTCGTACGCGGCCCTGCCCGCCGCGTACTCGACCACCTCGTCCAACTCGCCGTGCACGAACAACTGTGGCGCGGCCGCACCGGCGAACGCGGTGCCCACGCCGAGCGCCGTACCCGCGAACACCACACCCGCGTCCAGTCGTTTGTCCCGGCTTGCGGTGAACAGGCCGATGGTGGTCACCCCGCCCGCCGAGTGCCCGGCCGCGGCCACCCGCTCGCCGTCCAACCGGCCCCGCAACGCGTCGCCCGCCTTGCCGTCCAACGCCAACACCTGATCCAACGCGTACGACACGTCGGCGGGCTGGTTGAGCACGTCGAGGACGTTGTTGTCCGCGCCCCGGGAGGTGTGCGGGAACGTCGGCGCGGCCACCACGAAACCCGCCGCCGCCCAGCGGGTCAGCAGAGTGCCGTAGTCGTCCGGCCGCCCACCGAGGCCGTGACTGAACATCACCACCGGAAACCGGCCCTCCGCCGCCGTCGCCGACCGTTTGGCCGCGCCGCCGGACTGCCCGGCCGCCGGGTACCAGAGCGTCGTCGGCAGCACGCGGCCGTCCCGGTTCAGCTTCAGCTGGCGTACGCCGACCGCGAAGGCGCGCTGCGGGGCCTTGCCGGCGGGGACCTGCGGTGTCGGCGTGGCGACGGGCGGTGGTTCGACCGGCGCCTGCTGGCTGTCGGCCTTCCTGGCGTCCGGCGAGCAGCCGACCAGACCGGCCATGAGCACGGCGCTGGCCAGCAGGGCGGGGGTGACGCGACGTGGCATGAATCCGATTGTGCCTTGCCCCGCTGACGTGCCCGGTGGACTTCGACGTGGTGTGCCCATCCGCTCACCCAGCGTTCAGCCGGTAGCGCCGACTTCCCGGAGCATGGCCAGGTCGTCGGCGTCCTTCGGGCGGCGGGGACGTTCCGGCATCCAGACCGGGTACATCTGCTTGAACTCGATCTGGGCGGCCACCGAGATCGTCGGCACGGTGAGCGGGCCGATCCGGCCGGGCGGGGCGTCCAGCATCCCGGCGGGCAGCGGAGTGCCGGCCCACGACCCGGCGCCCACCGTCGGTCGGCCGGCGGCATCCCGACCCAGGTACGCGACGCTGACCTCCACGTCGGCGGCGAACAGGTCGAGCTGCAACTCCACAGGCATCCGCGGGTCGAGGGCCCAGCCCCGGGCCAGCAGCAGGTCGGCCAGCAAGTCCGCGTCCTCGCGCCAGCAGTACCAGTCCACGTCGGCGTGCGGTCGGGTCACGACGCCGAGTTGGAAGTCCATCGCCCAGCCGCCGCGTAGCCACACCGGGATGCCTTCCGCCCCGGTCACCGCGACCATCTCGGCGATGCTGGCCAACTGCCGGCGCGCGAGTTCGTCCATGGGACGACCGTACCTACGTCGGCAGGATCAGCGGGTTGTCGCCGGTAGCGGCCCCGCCGTCCGGCTCGGGTGCACCCGCCACCCGGTCGGGTCACCTCCGCCGGCCGGGTCCACCCCCGGGAACGCCGTGGGCCGGGGACGGTGCCGCGTGACCAGCTTCGCTAGGGTCACCGGCATGCCTGAGAACTACACGGACCCCAGCGGCAACACCGAGGCGTTCCGCGCCTTCAACCAGACGCCGGAGGCTACGGCGCCGACGGACGCCCCGTCCCGCCTGCCACTCATCATCGGTGCGGCAGTGGTCGTCGTCGTGCTGGTGGCACTCGTCGCCTGGCTGGTGACCGGCTGATCGAGTCGCCTGGCCGGTGTCTCGCTGATGGAGTCGCCTGGCTGGCGCTGCACTGAACGGGCTTTACCTACGCGCGCACCCTCGGGCCTACCCGGGGGTGCGCGCCTCAGTGGCGTCAGGTCGCCCCGACCACGTCCCGGGTCTGCCGGGCGATCTCCCGCTCCTCGTCGGTGCGGATGACACAGACGCTCACCTCGGCACCGTCGGGCGAGATCAACCGGTCGCCCTCGCCATGGTTGCGGGCGTCGTCCACTGTGATGCCGAGCCGGCCCAGGCCGGCCAGCGCGGCGGCCCGCACCGGCGCGGCGTGCTCGCCGACCCCGGCGGTGAAGGTGATCGCGTCGACCCGGCCGAGCAGCGCGTAGTACGCCCCGACGTAGCCGGTGATGCGCCGGCAGTACACGTCGAAGGCCAGCGTCGCCGCCCGGTCACCGGCCGCCCGGCGTTCGAGCACCTCACGCATGTCGTTGACGCCGGTCAGCCCGAGCAGGCCACTGCGGTGGTTGAGCAGGTCGTCGATGTCGTCCACCGACAGCCCGCCCTCCCGGCGCAGGTGGAAGATCACGGTGGGGTCCACGTCGCCGCTGCGGGTGCCCATCACCAGCCCCTGCAACGGGGACATGCCCATCGACGTGGCGACGCTGCGACCGTTCTCCACCGCGCAGGCGCTGGCGCCGTTGCCCAGGTGCAGGGTGATCGTGTTGACCTGCTCGTACGGGCGGCCCAGCAGTTCGGCGGTGCGCCGGGACACGTACGCGTGCGAGGTGCCGTGGAAGCCGTACCGGCGGATGTCGTACCGTTCGGCGGTCTCCCGGTCGATCGCGTACGTCGCGGCGGCCTCCGGCAGAGTGTGGTGGAACGCGGTGTCGAAGACGGCGACCTGCGGGATGTCCGGCAGTGCCGCGCGGGCCACCTCGATGCCGGCCAGGTTGGCCGGGTTGTGCAGCGGGGCGAGCGGCACCAGATCCTTGATCGCGGCCAGGACCGCGTCGTCGACTAGCACCGGTGCGCTGAACGTCCGGCCACCGTGCACCACCCGGTGCCCGACCGCCGCCAGCCCGGTCAGGTCCAGCCCGTCCAGGATCTGCCGTACCGCTTCGGTGTGGTCGGCCGGGCCACCTCCGGGCTCACCGATCCGCTCGACGGTGCCGTGGTCGAGTGCCCGGTCACCGTCGTAGCGGCGCCACTTCACCGAAGACGACCCGCAGTTGAGCACCAGCACCCGACTCACGACGCCTCCTCGGTGGCCGCCTGGATGGCGGTGATCGCCACCGTGTTGACGATGTCCGGCACTCCGGCGCCCCGGGACAGGTCGTTCACCGGTCGCCGCAGGCCCTGCATGACCGGGCCGACGGCGACCGCCCCGGCGGAGCGCTGCACCGCCTTGTACGTGTTGTTGCCGGTGTTCAGGTCCGGGAAGATGAAGACCGTGGCGTGACCGGCGACCGGGCTGCCCGGCAGCTTCGTGGCCGCCACCGCCGGGTCGATCGCCGCGTCGTACTGGATGGGCCCCTCGACCAGCAGGTCGGGTCGGCGCTCCCGGACCAGCGCGGTGGCCGCGGCGACCTTCTCCACGTCCGCGCCGGCGCCGGAGCTGCCCGTGGAGTACGACAGCATGGCCACCCGGGGTTCGATACCGAACCGGGCGGCGGTGTCGGCCGACGAAATCGCGATGTCGGCGAGCTGGGCCGCGTCCGGGTCGCGGTTGACCGCGCAGTCGCCGTAGACCAGCACCCGGTCGGCGAGCAGCATGAAGAAGACGCTGGAGGCCACCGAGACGTCCGGCAGCGTACGGATGATCTCGAACGCCGGTCGGATGGTCGCGGCGGTGGTGTGCGTCGCGCCGGAAACCATGCCGTCGGCCCGTCCGGTGGCCACCATCAGGGTGCCGAAGTAGTTGGGCTGCGCCACGATGTCGTGCGCCAACTCGGCGGTGACGCCACGGTGGGCGCGCAACCGGGCGTACTCGGCGGCGAAGTCGTCGCGCCACCCGCTGGTGGCCGGGTCGACCACGTGCGCGTCGCCGAGGTCGATGCCCAGCTCCCGGGTGCGCCGGGCGATGTCGTCCGGCCGGCCGAGCACCGTCAGCTCGGCCACTCCACGGCGCAACAGGATCTCCGCCGCGCGCAGGATCCGCTCGTCGGTGCCCTCCGGCAGCACCAGGTGCCGGGGCTTCGAGCGGGCCCGGTCGATCAGCTCGTTCTCGAACATCAGTGGGGTGACCCGCGCGGACCGGCTGACCCGCAGCCGACGGGCCAGGTCGTCGGTGTCCACACAGCGTTCGAACGCGCCGAGCGCGGCCTCCACCTTGCGGGGATTGGCCGCGCTGGGCCGGCCCTCGATCCGACTGGACGCGGCCACCGTGTCGTAGCTGTCGAGACGTACGGAGAGCACCGCCAGCCCGGTGTTCAGCCCCTCCACCAGCCGCATGACCCTGGGGTCGGGCTGCTCGCCGAGGGTGAGCACCAGCCCGGCCACCGACACCTGCCCGGCCACGTGCGCGGCGCTCGCGGCGACGAGCAGGTCGGCCCGGTCCCCGGGGGTGATCACCAGGGCGCCCTCGGTGAGGTGGCCCAGCAGGGTCGGCACATGCGCCGCGCCGACCACGAAGTCCAGCACGTCGCGACCGAGCGCGGCGTCGTCCCCGGCCAGCAGGGTGGCGCCGAGCGCCGCCGCCACCTCGGCCACCGTCGGCGCCGACACGCTCGGCACCTCCGGGATGGCGTACGCGGGGACCGGCAGGTCGGGCAGCGTCATCGGCCCGGGCACCCGGTTGGCGATCACCGCGAGCACTGTCGCGCCCAGGTCGGCCAGATCGTGGTACGCCCCCCGCACGGCCGACGCGACCGCCGCCGGCTCCTGCCCGAAGCCGTCCACCACCGGCACCACCACGCTGCCGAACTCGGTGGCCAGCCGGGCGTTGAAGGCCAGTTCCCGGGGGCGGGCCGGATCGCCCGGGTCGTCGAAGTCGCTGCCCACCACGACCACCGCCGGGCACTGCCGCTCCACCGCCCGGTAGCGCTCGACGATCGCGGAGATCAGCTCCTCCCGTCGGCCGTCGGCGACCAGCGCCGCAGCTTCGGAGTAGCTCGCCCCGGCCAGCTCGGACAGCGGCACCTCGACCCGGTACCGCTCACTCAGCAGGGCGAGGATCGGGTCCTGGCCAGTGTCGGCCACCAACGGCCGGAACACGCCGATCCGCCCGACCTGGCGAGACAGCAACTCCGCCAACCCGAGGGCAATCGTCGACTTACCCCCGCCGGACCCCACGCTAGTCAGATACACACTTCGGGCCACAGCCCCACCCTAGAAG